>NZ_LN614827.1:0-365000 GCF_000953135.1 Legionella fallonii LLAP-10
CCAATGAAATTCAAGCCTATCACCAACTAACCGAAGTATTTTTGCGTACCTGTCATTGGTGTGTATTTTTAATTTTCACTAGTAGCCGTGTAAAAAGAATTATTAACAACAAAAGTGTCCGGTAATTATAAATATAATATATTCTTTAAATACTTTATTCTTATTATATAGAACGCTTATTGCTGTTAGTAAGTTAATTATTTATTTTATTTTCAATAAGTTAGATTGTTTTTAATGTTGTTGGTAACTGTGATTTTAGCTTGTGATCTGTTTGTTCATAGTTCAATTTATTATTTTGTTTCCAGGTTTATATTCAACTTATTCTCTGTTTACCTACTTATTTATCCATAGGTAATTTTAATGATTATTCTTTACACTGTGCATCGATCTTTACTCTTTCTGCTATATTTTTTTGTGGATAACTTTGCGTTTTACCTCAAGCTGAGTATAATTCACCACCTTGAGTAATTTATTAGTAAGTATTCTGTTTTAATTTTTTAATTCTTATGTCTATTTTTTGATCCTTGAATTTATTCTATTTAATTATCTTGCTGTCTAGGTACTTTCAGTGGCAATATTTATAGCCGTGGATAATTAGTTTTTACATTCTTTTTACCACCCTTATTTAATGAGGAGTTATGTTGTGTCTGCAACTGTTTGGCAAAAATGTTTAGGGTTATTGCAAGATGAGTATTCTGCTCAGCAATTCAATACTTGGTTGCGCCCTTTGCAAGTCCATACCGACGAGCAGCGGTTAATTTTACTGGCCCCAAATCGCTTTGTTGTCGATTGGGTAAAAAAGCATTTTTTTAGCCGTATTGAGGAACTAATTAATCAGTTTTGTGGTGATGATATTAAATCCGTTTCTATTGAAATTGGTAGCAAACCTTCTGAATCAACACCTGGTTCTTCTCCTGATACGACGGTTTCTATTAGTGGAGCTCCTGCGGTAAAAGCTAGTGTTAAAAAAACAGTAGATTATAAAAGCAGTCACTTAAATAAAAAATTTGTTTTTGACAGTTTTGTAGAAGGAAATTCTAACCAGCTGGCTCGTGCTGCGTCTATGCAAGTAGCTGAACGGCCAGGAGATGCCTATAACCCGTTATTCATTTATGGAGGGGTTGGTTTAGGAAAAACCCATCTCATGCACGCCATTGGTAACAATATTTTAAAAAATAACCCTGAAGCTAAAGTACTTTACTTACATTCTGAACGTTTTGTTGCTGATATGGTTAAAGCGTTACAAACAAACTCTATTAATGAATTCAAACGTTTTTATCGTTCCTTAAATGCGTTACTTATTGATGATATTCAATTTTTTGCTGGAAAAGATCGCTCTCAAGAGGAGTTTTTTCATACTTTTAATGCTTTGTTAGAAGGACAGCAACAAATTATCTTAACTAGTGATCGCTATCCTAAAGAAATTGAAGGGATGGAAGAGCGACTTAAATCTCGCTTTGGCTGGGGTTTAACTGTCGCTGTAGAACCACCTGAATTAGAAACTCGTGTTGCTATTTTAATCAGTAAAGCAGAGCAATCTAATATTGAATTGCCTTATGAAGTAGCCTTTTTTATAGCTAAACGTATTCGTTCTAACGTGAGAGAACTTGAAGGCGCTTTGCGACGAGTGATTGCTAATGCCCATTTTACTGGTAAGCCTATTACCATTGAGTTTGTTCATGAGGCATTACGTGATCTTCTTGCACTACAAGATAAGTTAGTTACCATTGAAAATATCCAGAAGACAGTTGCTGAATACTATAAGGTTAAAGTGGCTGATTTACTCTCTAAACGACGCAGTCGTTCTATAGCTAGACCACGACAAATGGCTATGGCTTTAAGTAAGGAATTAACTAATCATAGTTTACCTGAAATTGGGGATCATTTTGGTGGCCGTGATCATACTACGGTAATTCATGCGTGTAGAAAGGTTAAGGAATTAATTCAGGATGATAGTGATTTTGCAGAAGATTATAAAAATTTGATGCGAATTTTATCTTCTTAATACACTTAAGTTTGATAGTTAAAGTATCTTTTATGTGACTAAATAAATGTTATCTTGTAATTTTTATTCTTTGCCGTGATGGACAGAATAATATATATATACGAGTTCTAAGCTAAACAGACTCGTTTGTGCGTAAAAATAATTCTACCTTACGCTTAAATGTATATTAATTGGGAGGCTCCTTTGTTTGAGTTTGTCATAAAAAAAGAAGATCTACTGACTCCTTTGCTTACTGTTGCTGGGGCTGTTGATAAAAAGCAATCTTTAGCGATATTGTCCCATTTTTTATTAAAGCTATCTGATAGTCAGTTATTCATTACTGCGACTGATTTGGAAATTGAAATTTCTGCTCAGGTTATTTGCGAATCAAATAATTCTATTGGTAGTATCACTGTTCCTGCGAAAAAATTTATTGATATTATCCGCTCTCTTGATGAGCAACCTACTCCTAAATTTATTTTTGATAATGGTATTTTAACTATTAAGCAGGGGCGTAGTTCTTTTAAACTAACTACTTTACCTGCTGATAATTACCCTTCTAGTGAAGATGAATGTAATGATGTCGAGCTCACTTTACCTCGTTTAGATTTATTACAATTATTGCAATCGACTCATTTTGCTATGTCGCAACAAGATGTCCGCGTTTTTTTAAATGGCTTACTTCTTGAGTTTGAGCCTAATGTTATATCCGCTGTTGCTACAGACGGACACAGAATGGCTGTTTGTCGTTATTCTTGCTCTAATTTGGTTCATAATAAATTGTTGTTGCCCAAAAAAGGAGTGCAAGAATTATTAAGGTTATTAAATTGTATTCCTGATGAACAAGTACTGCTTGCTGCTGGCAAGGCTCATGTAAAATTGATCACCAAGCAATTTGTTTTCTTATCTAAACTAATAGAGGCTCGCTTTCCGCCCTATGCTAAAGCGATACCTAGAGCGCAAGACAAACATATTCTTATTGATTGTGCGACTCTGAAGCGTTCATTATCTCGTATTGTTATTTTAGCTCATGAGAAGTCAAAGGCAGTATTGCTTCATTTGCAATCAGGACAGTTGACTTTAATTGCACATAATAATGAACAAGAAGAAGCAGTTGAGTCTTTAATTGCAGAAACGGACGGTGATGAATTAAAAATAGGACTGAATGCAACTTATTTACTTGATGTATTAAATCATTTAGGTGAGGGGCAGATTCGTTTATCTATGTCGAATACTGATAGCAGTATATTGATAGAAGCTTTAGAAAATGATTCTTATCAATACATCATTATGCCTATGAAAATATGATTCTAACTGATTTAAAAATTCATCACTTACGTAATCTTTCTTCTACACATCTGTCACTTAATTCACGGTTCAATTTTATTGTTGGACCGAATGGTAGTGGTAAAACATCTATTCTTGAGGCTCTTTATATATTGAGCTGTGGCCATTCTTTTCGTTCACGTGAAATTTCTCCTATAGTTTCTCATGGGGAGTCAACCCTGACCATTTTTGCTAAATCCTTGAGCCAAGATACCATCAGTATACAGAAGTCCTGTTCTGAACCGACTCAAATTAAATTAAACAATCAATATTGTACTAGCACTAGCCAACTTGCCTATGCACTCCCTTGTCAGGTGTTTTACTCTGATATTTTTCAGATTATCGATGCAGGCCCTTCGGTTAGAAGGGCTGTTCTCGACTGGGGATTGTTTCACGTGAAACCTAATTATTTGTCATTATTAAAGGAATATAAGAAGGTTTTGAAACAGCGTAATGCGTTACTTAAAATGCACGCTCCGTATTCACACTTCGTCCCATGGGATAATCAATTGAGTTCACTTGCAGATGAAATTAATTTGTTACGAGAAGATTATTTTTCTCTTTGGCAAGTATCATTTGCTAGGATATTGCAAGAGTTGACTGATATTAATTGTTCAATTACCTATTACAAAGGGTGGGATAAAAAGAATTGCGGTCATTCACTTAAAGATATATTAGCAAATTATTTTGAACAAGATAATCAGCGATTATTTACCCAATATGGTGCCCATCAGGCTGATGTGATTATTGATTGCGAACACACAAAGGCAAAACACTATCTATCCCGTGGACAGCAAAAAATTATCTTATTTGCTTTGAAGTTGGCGCAATCGGAATTGTTAGATCATGAGTGTATGTATTTAGTAGATGATTTTGCTGCCGAACTTGATGAGATACATCAAATGAAATTGTTAAAATATTTCCTCGGTCGCAAGGGCCAATATTTTATAACAACAAATACTTCTTTATTGGCCACCAACCAATTAATTAGTTCTGAATCCGCAGCTACGTTTCATATTAATAATGGCCATGTAAACGCTTAAAGTCTTTTATTATTTTTGGCCTAGCACGATGCTTAAACAATTCATTCCCAACGAGCACGTAGCACGAGTTATTTTCTGTATCTATAGGTTGTTGACATTGTTTTTAGCGACATTGATGCTCCGAGCTTTATGTGCGGAATCTAGGGAAGGCCTTGACCAATACGATATCTTTTTACATCAACTGGCTTCCTAGCGCGCCATGATGGACTAAACTCATTTAATTAAATGAAGTTCCATGTTCTACATCGATTATTGGAGTATTTTACGTGTTGTTGCATCTAAAGGATCATTCATAATGAATGACACGTCGATCTCAAGGATTAAAAGCTAATAGGCACTAGTATTCTTGTTTAATTATAATTAACCGATGAGAATTTAATGTTTCACGTGAAACATCAATCCTTATTGAAGAAAAGAGTCTCGTAAACAGTACATAGCAATGTTTAGAGAAATCTGTGAAAATATATTATCTAGATTAGAGTGATAAGATATTAATGCATACTTAGGTCAATACTTGGATAATTATACTCACATTCACTAAATATAAAGCAACACTATTTTCCCATAAATTTTAGTGAAAACATCTATTCTTTGGGCAAAACGAAAGTATTCAGTTAACATCTATTTCGGATAAGAACGTCATCTACATGGGAACAACTCGTGCTAAAACGCTGAGGTAACTCTTCACGAAGCATCCATCAAAGCAAAGATCTTGTGCGTAGGCTTCGATACAGCGCAAAAAAAAGTCTCCTCGGCACGAATGTATTGGGAAGAGGCCTTGACCTTAACTTTGTCATACAAAATCAGGTCAGGTTCATAAACAAATTAATCTAAAACAAAGGGCAGCAATCAAGAAAATATGTTCTATTGCTGATATTTAGCTTGCCTATAATGATAAAAAAATAATTCATAAATGGTAAAATCAATTTTGAGGTGGTGCCTTCCTGGAAGATATAAACCTAAGGTAAATAGTGTTATAATACCTCATTTGAACTACCACTATGAAGGTAATGAGGGTCCCTAATGAGCGTTGACGCCAGTTATGATTCAAATAATATTAAAGTTCTAAAGGGTTTAGATGCGGTAAGAAAAAGACCTGGCATGTATATAGGCGATACTGATGATGGCACAGGACTTCATCATATGGTATTCGAGGTGGTTGATAATTCAATCGACGAAGCGTTAGCCGGTCATTGTAAAGAAATATTTGTTACAATTCATTCGGATGAGTCTATTACTGTTAAAGATGATGGACGTGGAATACCTGTTGATATCCATAAAGAAGAAGGACGCTCTGCTGCAGAGGTCATCATGACTATTCTCCATGCTGGAGGTAAATTTGATGATAACTCTTACAAAGTGTCTGGAGGGCTTCATGGGGTGGGGGTATCCGTAGTTAATGCCTTGTCTGAAGAATTACATTTAGTAATTCGACGTCATGGTAAGATCCATGAGCAACATTATCGGCATGGCGTTCCTGACGCTCCTATAGCAGAAACTGGCGATGCAACCACTACAGGCACACAAATTTGGTTTAAACCCAGTGCTGAAACCTTTAACAATATAGAATTTCATTACGATATCTTAGCCAAGCGTTTGCGAGAATTATCTTATCTGAATTCCGGGGTATGTATTCATCTGTTTGATGAGAGGACTCAACGTCAAGATACTTTTCATTACGAAGGGGGAATAAAGGCTTTTGTTGAGCACTTAAATAAAAACAAAACAGCAATTAATCCAGCTGTGTTTTCGATGAATGCAGAAAAAGATAACATAGTGGTTGAGTTGTCCATGCAATGGAATGATTCTTATCAGGAAACGCTGTTTTGCTTTACTAATAACATTCCACAGCGAGATGGTGGAACTCATATGGCAGGCTTCAGAGCGGCATTAACCCGGACTCTGAATAATTATATAGAAAATGAAGGTTATGCCAAAAAAGCAAAAGTATCACCAACAGGAGATGATGCGCGTGAAGGGTTGACTGCTGTGCTTTCGGTGAAAGTGCCGGACCCAAAATTTTCCTCACAGACTAAAGATAAATTAGTTTCTTCTGAAGTAAAATCAGTCGTTGAATCTAGTGTTTCTGAAAAACTTAATGATTTTCTAATGGAAAATCCTGCTGCAGCTAAGGCTATAGTAGCAAAAATTATAGATGCAGCTAGAGCCAGAGAGGCCGCTCGCCGAGCGCGCGAAATGACACGTAGAAAAGGTGCTTTGGATATAGCTGGATTACCAGGAAAGTTAGCTGATTGTCAGGAAAAAGATCCTGCATTATCTGAGCTTTACTTGGTAGAGGGAGATTCTGCGGGTGGATCTGCAAAGCAAGGAAGAGACAGGAAGTTTCAAGCGATTTTACCACTCAAAGGTAAGATCTTAAATGTGGAAAAAGCTCGCTTTGATAAGATGCTCTCTTCTCAAGAAGTAGCCACGTTAATTACTGCTTTGGGTTGTGGTATTGGTCCAGATGAATATGATCCTGATAAAGTGCGTTATCATCGTATTATTATTATGACGGATGCTGACGTTGACGGTTCCCATATAAGAACTTTATTATTGACCTTTTTCTACAGACAAACCCCAGAACTGGTTGAAAGAGGGTATATCTACATTGCTCAGCCACCTTTATATAAAGTGAAGCGCGGTAAACAAGAGCAGTATGTAAAAGACGATGAAGCTTTATTTGATTATTTAACGCAAAGTGCCTTGGATGGGGCTGCTTTTTATCCAGCACAAGATGCGCCAGCTATTATGGCAATTGCATTAGAAGAGTTAGTACAACAATTTAGACGAGTGGAAAAAATTATCAAGCGTTATAAGCGTAGATACCCCTCTGACATTTTAAAACGCGTAGCTTATCTTCCTATGTTGCAAAATGATGATTTTAATCAAGAAGAAAAAATTGCAGACTGGTGTAAGCAATTAGATCTAAGTTTACAGCAAGTTGCTTCGAAAACAGAACAATATAAAGTTGATGTGCAAGCGTTAGCCGACACGAATACTTATGTTCCACGAATAATAGTTACTCAGCATGGAATGGACCATTATATCCCTATGAATGCTGAATTCTTCTACTCCAAAGATTATAAAGAAATGGTTGGTCTAGGTACTAAACTAGCCAATCTTGTGGAAGAAGGGGCTTATATTAAACGCGGAGATAAAGTATTAGCAGTTGAAAATTTTGAACAAGCTTTGAATTGGCTCATGGATGAAGCCAAAAAAGGGCAAACCATTCAGCGTTATAAAGGTCTTGGTGAAATGAATCCTGATCAATTGTGGGAAACTACTATGGATCCAACCGTAAGACGTATGTTGCAAGTTAACATTGAAGATGCCGTGGCTGCAGACGCTATTTTTACCACGTTAATGGGAGATAATGTTGAGCCTAGAAGAGATTTTATTGAGTCTAATGCTTTAGATGCTGAAAATATAGATGTTTAGGGGATGTTCCGGGTTGTATTTGGCTTCAACCCGGGCTGACCGTTTGTGAGAGAAGCCGTATTCTTACACTTAAGTAAATGAAAGTTATTGATATTTATTTTCTAGATAATGGTTATTTGTTTCAGGGCTCTTAGTATGCTCTATGCTTTTAGGGATCAATACATTATCTTTGCTGAAGAACATGAGATTACTCAAGTGGATCGGCAAACAGGTAAGATTGGAAAATTAAAGCTGACGAATCCATTGCTGCTATATATATCAAACCTAAAGTACCCATATTAGACACAGGCACTATTTCGGGTTATCTACTGACAGTAAGTGGCTGACTCTATCTCTTTGAGAGTAATGATTTCGGCTGAATGAGCGGGGCGAAGTATATATTTCACGTCACCATGAATTTTTTTCTTTGATAAAATGGGTTTTGAGAAAGTAGATTTAGGGGCATTTGAGCCCGTCAAACACTTGATATGTGGAAGCTCTACTCTAGTAGTGAACCAAGATGAGCAATTAGTTAAATGGAGCTTTGATCCATGGGGAATATCTGGTCTCCGTCTGCAGAAACTCAGTTCTATCGCTTTACCCAAGGATGCAAATTCCATTCTAAATATTTTTTATGTACGAGCAACGTTTGATGCTAGAATTTTAAGCGATGGTCAGGGACCTTCTCCTCGCTTGCGTCCCAACTATTTCAGCATAAATTGAGGTTCAGGGAACTTAGCATCCAAGTTGTCTTCCCGCCTGTTAACCGCGTTAATTCCACATTGCACACACATATTACAACAGCACTGAGTCCCTCGTGACAGAATAATAGGGATAGGTGTTGTTAATGTTGCTCCCAGAAAGGCACCAGCATAACATGGCCAAGAAATAAAGAAAGAAGTAATGCTGCCACCAATTATTCCTGTCAGACAACAACATACAGTGCATCCTTTTTCTTCATTAAGAAGGAAACAAGCTTTTCCATCTTGAGGAGTCCACGTATTTTTTATCTCCTTTGCTTTTGCTTCAAGCACTTTTCTTTCTTCAGCAATATTATTTCTTTCATCATCTTTTTGTTGCCGTACAACTTCTACTGTATGTTGAAAATCTAACAATTGCTTCTGTTGATCCATCAGTTGCGCATAGGTTCCTTTAAATAATGTATTGCCAATTTGAGCGTGTATTTCATGGGGGAAATGAGAAACCAATTCTTTAAAAGATGAATTAGCCATAGCTAAGTGGTTTAACGATTTTACATCATCTGAAATTAATGAAATTATTAAATAAGTGACCTCTCTGGGAACCACATTAAAGAAACCATTATCTGGTTTCTTCTTATTAGAAAAAAACATATAGCGACACCTCTATATTATGTATGTAAAAGGACATTAATCACGCTCATAATCGATTAAAATGTTTTTGCATTAATCATATTATTTAATTGATGAGTAAAATGGTTGTGAATTGTATGCTGCTTGTATCAATATGTCACGACAAAAGTGGTACGAAGTACTTCAGTAGTTGCTTTTGGGGAGTAACTGTTCAACCAATAACAACAATTTAAGAGGTAGGTTGGAAGTAGGGCTATAACTAACTGATTAAGGATTTACTGTATCAATAATTTTCTAAGAGAATAGACATTCATGTCGCCTCAATGTAGGGTATGGTAAAATTGTGGCTCAGTTAGGACTAACTTAACTCAGTTACTACGGTGATGATAAATGATTAGTTAAGGATTGAATCCAGTTGAAGAGTGCTGCGTCCTTGCAGCGAAGTACATCCATTGTACTTGTCCCTGTGTTTGACGTCCTGTCAGACATGTCCATGTCATCCCTTTGTATTTTAAGTATACACTCTTGGGTGTCAGTGTCATTGCGTAGATCGCTTACAGAGTTGTAAGATATTTCTCAAAGAGCAGTGGGTATTTTCTTTCTATTAATTATTGAAAATAAAAGAACTTTTAGTCATTGGTATTTTGGACTGGCAGGAGCTATACCAGGTTGCAAATTTTGTGTCGGGCAATTGGTTGCCCAATGGTGCTATCTTAAGCTTTTGTAGCCAGGATTAGCGCAGCGTAATATGGGATTGCAGTGCACGGAGCTAGGGCATTCCCGTATTATGCTACGCTAGTTAAGTAAACAATTTATTTGCTTACCGGTTGTTGTTGGGTAATGCAATGAATGCCCCCACCTCCAGCAAATACGTCAAGTGCATCAATTTGTGTTATCTGATAACCAGGGAATATTGCGGTAAACAGTTGGTAGGCTGATTTATCATAGGCCTCATGGCCGAATGCTGGCATAACGATACCTTTATTGGCTAGATAAAAATTAATATAAGATAAAGTGAGGCGCTCGCCATCAAGATAGGTCGCTGGTGGTTGCTCCACAGTATAGACTTCTAATGAGCGTCCTTTTGCATCTTTAGCTGATTTAAGAATCTCATAGTTTTCTAGTAATCGAGAATAGTTTGGATCGTGTTGATCTTTAGTGATGAGGCACAATACTTTGCCTGGAGCAACAAAACAGGCTATCTCGTCAATATGCCCATCAGTTTCATCACCTAATAACCCTTGATTTAACCAAATGATTTTTTCGCAGCCTAAATAATCATAGAGATATTGCTCTATAGTTTGTTGCGATAAGTTAGGGTTACGATTAGGATTGAGTAAACATTCCCTGCTAGTTAAAACCGTGCCTTCGCCGTCAACATGAAAAGAACCACCTTCCATTACTAGTGGAGCATGGAAATAGTTGGCTTGAGTCAATTCTATAACCGCAGAGGCAATTTTATTGTCTAAAGCACAATCTGGGTAATTGCCGCCCCAAGCATTGTGAATCCAGTCAACGCCAGCCAATTGTTGATTATTATCTAATAAAAAAGTAGGGCCTGTATCTCTTGTCCATGAATCATTAATTGGAAGAACGACCATATTAATATTGTCATTACAATATTGCCTGGCTGATTTTTCATCCCCTGGATTAACTAACAGAGTAACTGGTTCAAATTGCGCTATAGATTGGGCAACGAGCGCATAGGCGGACCGTGCTCGTTCCAGCCCTATTTTAGACCAAGTTTCCAGATGGCAAGGCCATGCCATCCAGCATCGCTCATGGGTATGCCATTCTGCTGGCATGGAAAATCCTGCTTGTTTTGGTGTATTGTTCATTAAGGTCTGCGTCCATCAAGATAAGTTAATTGGGAAAAGATACTTCTTAATTCATTGAGATAAGAAAGCATGGTTTCTTTAGGTAGTTCGGCTTGAATTAACTGTCTTTCATAAGATTGAATCAGTTTTTTCGTGTCGAAATGAGCTAAATTCAGCACATTAGTTACCGTATCGCCACTGACCAAATCATTAAGCTCAAACTGCCCGTCATCAGAAAGTTTTACATCTAAAGAATTGGTATCACCAAATAAATTATGCAAATTACCAAGTATTTCCTGATATGCCCCTACTAAGAAAAAGCCTATAGCATAAGGATCATTTTCATCATAGGGTGGTAACAATAAAGTTGATGTAACACAGGAACTACCAGGATACAATTTTATAGTGCCATCAGAGTCACAAGTCAAATCTTGCAGAATGCTGTGCATGCTGGGTTGTTCAGTCAATTGAGAAATGGGTGCTACAGGGAAAACTTGTCCTATAGCCCAGGCATCGGGTATCGACTGGAAGAACGAAACATTGCAAAAGATTTTTGCCGCCATAGTTTCATTGATTTTAAATAGCAACGCTTGTTCCGTTGGGTTCTCTTCATCCAATCGTTCTTTTAATTCCATACAGATATTAGTATAGAAGGCCTCAACTTTAGCTTTATCTTGTAAGCTGATCACTCCATGCTTGAATAAAGAATGAGCTTCATTTAGAGAATGTTCTGCATAATTGTATATTTCTAAGGGAGAGCTATCGGTAATCGCTTGATAGGTATCATAAATATCGCGGATGACGTGAGAGTCCTCCTCTTCAATTTCTGGTAGAACCGGCGCCTTATCAATTATTTCTATATCAGTAATATTTGATATGAGCACCGCATGATGTGCCGTTAGTGCTCGACCAGATTCTGAGATAATATTAGGTTCAGGAACGTCAGCATCTTGGCACAAATGTTTTAAAGCTAATAAGATATGTGTAGCATATTCGTTGAGGTTGTAGTTCATAGAACAACCTTTATTCGCTCGAGTACCTTCATAATCAACACTGAGGCCACCGCCTACGTCTATGGTATCTATTGGGGCATTCAACTGACGTAATTCAACATAATAGCGAGCAACTTCTTGCATGCAATGACGAATATCATGGATGTTAGCGATTTGTGAACCTAGATGACAATGCATTAATTGCAAGCAATCAAGCATATTATGGGCTTTTAATTGATTTACTAACTCCAATACTTGTTTGGCATTTAAACCAAACTTGGATTTAGCACCACCGGTATTTTCCCATTTGCCGGCGCTCTTACTGACTAAACGAATACGCACACCAAGCGTCGGTTTGACTTGTAAACGTGCTGCTTCATTTAAAATGATATCTAGCTCGGATTTCTTTTCAATTACGATAAAAACGGTATGTCCCATTTGCTGGGCTATTAGCGCTGTACGGATGTAACTACTGTCTTTGTATCCATTACACACTATAGTGCTGCATTGATCTCCTAACATCCCTATAACCGCCATGAGTTCGGGCTTGCTGCCTGCTTCAAGTCCTATTTTATTTTCCGGAGATTTTAACAACTCCCTGACAACACTTTGTTCCTGGTTAACTTTGATAGGGTAAACCAGTTTGTAGGTACCAGAATATTCAGTATCTTCTTGCGCTTGCGTAAAGGCTTGGTAAATACGGTGTACGCGATCATGTAAAATATCACTACAACGAATTAGAAGGGGCAAATGTAATCCCAATCTTTGCGCTGCCTCTACAATTGCTTGTAACTCAACCCCTTTTTTTCCAGCTTTTCTGCTGATTTCAATATTTCCTTTGGGATTGATGCTAAAATAGCCTTCACCCCAATTTTCGATGTTATATAAGTTTTCGTCTGTAGATTCTTTGCTGTTCATTGTCTGTTGTTCCAAATGGATTAATCTGATTTAAATGCTCCCCACATTGCCGAGTATTTTGTCTACCTGCGATGTTGAATGTGTTTCTATGTCCGCCTCATTGACTCATCAGTAAAATAAGCGTCACAGCAACACATACTCTTGTGTCCAGGAGATATCTACTCGTTATGCAAATGGTTTAATCAATTCCTGGTAGGTTTCCGGTTCACGTTGTTGGGAAAATGGGAATAATCGTCCCCATAAAGCGCGCAGGTCAAAATCCAATTCTGCTACCAAAACAGCGGGTTCATTGCGAGGAGCTTGCACTAAAACTTCACCCGTTGGCGTACTAATAAAACTACTGCCATAAAACTGTAAGTCATCTTCACAACCAATGCGATTTATGGCAATAACAAAAGTATTGCTCATAATGCCTTGAGCCACCATAACTTTTTGCCACATCGGTTGACTATCAAAACCTGGTGCAGTTGGTTCTCCGCCTATGGCTGTAGGATAAACTAAGAGTTCCGCACCCTTTAATCCATAAATGCGTGATAACTCAGGGAACCATTGGTCATAACACGTTGGTAAGCCTAATTTGTGTCCTGCAATAGAATGAACCGGATAATCAGAATCCCCTGGTTTAAAGTAAAAGTCTTCATGATATTTTTCCCCGCTCGGAATGTGTTGTTTGCGGGTAATAGCAATAAGTTCACCTTGGTTATTAAATGCTACCGCAGTGTTATAACCTGCTTTTTCAAAAAGGGATGTAGTGATACACACATTATTTTCTTTAGCCACACGTCCAACGAATTGAGCCGTAGGTCCCGAATGGATATCTTCCATATATGGGCTACCATCCACATCGGGTCGGGTACAAAAATAAGGGCTTAGGGTCAGTTCTTGTAAACAAACGAGTTGAGCGCCTTGCTGGGCAGCAGACTTTATTCCCGCGGCTAAATTATCCTGGTGTTCCTCGGCATTTTCATACCATTGTTGTTGCACCAGACCTACCTTTAACTTGTTTTGTTTCATTAGCTTTCCCATTTACAATATTTAT
The DNA here is from genome assembly GCF_000953135.1 of Legionella fallonii LLAP-10. NCBI lineage: Bacteria > Pseudomonadati > Pseudomonadota > Gammaproteobacteria > Legionellales > Legionellaceae > Legionella > Legionella fallonii. The sequence continues at coordinate 13,871 of NZ_LN614827.1, forward strand.
GAAGTGATTTTCCTCACTTAAGTTCAGTTCTTAATACTGAACTCCCCTGTTTTTAAGAACTTGTTTGCATATTAGTTAACAAATTCTCGGTTTATTGAAATTTAGACTAAAAATAAGCCTATATTATCAAAAAAAACCCGTATTGTACTAGCATTAATTGTAGTTTATGTGTAATTTTTTTAGCGCAGTTTAATGGGTAATGAGATGAAAACAACTATTTAATGTGAATTCTTTATAAAAAATGTAGGTGATGCGTTTTAGCCCTTACAAAGTAAGGGCGTAGGGAGAATAAACTACCATTTTAATAAGCCACAGAATGAGGAAGCACAACTTTCTTCTTTTTTCTCATCTTCGGATTCTATGTTTGTTTTTGCATCTGAACGTGCGGCAGTAAGAGTTGTTTCAGCGGGTTGTTTCGCCCGTGCTCTAGGTGATGTATTAAATTGGCGATATGGATTACTAACACTGCTTTCATCCACTGTGATTTTTTGTTGCGATTCCGTTGGAGAGTTCATTGCTGCAATAATCAATTTAAAAGGACAGTGCTTATCATGAGCTTTGTTCTTTAATTGATCTAGCTGACGGCTAATCTGATGGCGTTGCTGATGCTCTAATGGCGCTAATTTTTCCCCTATTTCTTGTTCACGACCTTCCAACAGTGACATCAACAGTATTGAAAACTCATGACATAAATCTAAATTAAATTCGTTGCTGGTGAAAAAATCTTGGGGTTTATTTCCTAATAGAAAACGATCTATCTCTCGACGTAAAGTTAAAGCAGCTCCTACTTTTTCGGCAAATTCACTTTCAGTAAATACTCTGCTAACGTTGAATGAGAGAGCGCTTCGGCTTTTCATCGGGGTGGCTATAGCGAGTCTTGTGGCTATAGTCACTTCATTACCGCTCAATAAATTTAAAGCCAGATCGTCAAATTCATTCAATATTCCTTCATTGGTTTCTTCATCCATGAGTAATTCGTGGGGGTTAGTTTGTTCAGGATTCGACAAAGCAAGGATGCATTTTTTGGTTTCGTATGCCCTGGCAAGTACTACACTAAAGGTTGACTTCGAGGATTGAAAAGAATCGACCTCATGAGCAAAATTTTCCATTTCTTCTGCCGGACAGGCCATTAATATTTTTACAGCTAAGTCATGCATCTCTTTTGGAGATAATTTGTCTAGTTCACTATGGTGTTCTGCTAATACATCGGCAGTATTAAGCTTTTCATATGGATTATCTAATTGCTTTATTTGTTCGCAGGTGAACGTCATGTCAATCTCCTTATAAGTTTAGCTATGGCTGAAATTTATTGTTGGGGATGTTTCAGAATACGGCCGAAGTTATATTAACGGATTCACTTTAAACTGTCATGAAATTATCTTTAAAAAGTAAGAGCATACGAAGGACAACAAATTTTTTAAAATATGTACTAAACTTTTATTAGAGGATGTCGAATAAGTAGATAGATTCCTTTTTTGCCTTAAATAATTACAATAACAATAAGGAGTAGGCAATGTCTAAAAATCATTTATTACAAGATCCATTCCTAAATGAATTACGCAAAGAAAAAGTGCCTGTGTCTGTTTTCTTAGTGAATGGTATTAAATTGCATGGTGTCATTGATTCATTTGATCAGTATGTAGTTATGCTGAAAAACTCCATAACGCAAATGGTTTATAAGCATGCTATATCTACAGTGGTTCCTTCTCGTATGGTGAAAGTACCTATGGATGATGCGACTGGTGGGGAAGACGGATCTGTGGCAGACTAAGCTAATTTGTTTTTGGGGTGTAGCATAGTGTTTGAACGTCCGCAAGGTGGTGAGCGCGCGATATTAGTGCAATTAGCAGTACCAGGCATTGACGCTGATGAGGCATTGACTGAATTTGAGGAATTGGCTCTATCAGCGAATGCCGAGGTATTGGATTGCGTCTTAGGAACTCGAGCTACTCCTGATGCAAAGTATTATGTAGGAAAAGGTAAAGCAGAAGAGATTAGCCAGTTGGTTAAAGCGCATAATGCAGAATTAGTTTTGGTCAATCATGAGTTGTCCCCATCACAAGAACGAAATCTGGAGCGGTTGTTCGAATGTCGTGTAGTCGATCGCAGTGGATTAATTCTAGATATTTTCGCGCAAAGGGCGCGTACCTTTGAAGGTAAACTGCAAGTTGAATTGGCTCAATTACAACATTTATCGACTCGCCTTATTCGTGGTTGGACTCACTTAGAACGACAAAAGGGGGGAATTGGTTTACGTGGTCCAGGAGAAACACAATTAGAAACGGACAGACGTTTGCTACGCGATCGCATTCGAGCCATCAATAAACGTTTAGAAAAAGTTCGTAGTAGTCGGGATCAAAACCGGCAGTCACGGCGCAAGGCTGATTTATCAACGGTTTCTTTAGTCGGCTATACTAACGCAGGGAAGTCAACCTTATTTAACTCTCTGACGGGTGAGGATATTTACGTTGCCAATCAATTATTTGCAACCCTAGACCCTACTATGCGTAAATTGGATTTGCCTGGTGCTTCTGCCGCCATACTAGCGGATACCGTAGGATTTATTCGCGACCTACCTCATCATTTAGTTGAGGCCTTCCGTGCTACTTTAGAAGAAACACAACAGGCCGATTTATTATTACATGTGATCGACATATCGGATCCTTACTGGCGAGACATGGTCTTAGCCGTACAAAAAGTATTAGAGGAGTTAGGGGTTAGGGATATTCCTGTTATTCAAGTCTTTAACAAAATTGATTTACAAGAAGGATGGCAGCCGAAGGTAGATTATACTGAGGGTGCTTGTAAAGTATGGATCTCCGCCGCATCTGGTCTGGGGTTGGATCTTTTGAAAGAAGCCATTGCCGCTCAATTACATGGGACGATTCTGACAGAAGAGGTATTAATTAAATCTTCTCAAGCCAAATTAAGATCGCAATTATATCAATTGGGTTCAGTGCTAACAGAGTCCATCACTGAAGAAGGGGACTGGCTGCTAAAGATCAGGATTACTAAGGCGCAAAAACAACGCTTATTTGCCATGGAAGCGGAGCAAAATTAGGAATAAAGAAATTATTGACCAGGGATAGTAATGAAGAATAACACAAAGACTGCAGCCTTAACTTTAGGTGCTCTTGGTATCGTTTATGGTGATCTTGGGACAAGTCCATTATATGCATTGCAGCAAGTATTGACTAAAGTCGATGTTACCCCACTCCATGTTTATGGGGTGTTATCTTTAGTCTTTTGGTCTCTTATTTTAGTGATTTCTACCGGCTATGTGACCGTTTTTTTGCGTGCAGACAATGATGGTGAGGGTGGCATCTTAGCGTTATTATCGTTATTAAAACGACAAAACAAAAAATTTCCACACATTCTTTTTCTAATGGGGATGATTGGTGCGGGCTTGCTTCTCGGCGATGGCATGATTACCCCAGCTATTTCTGTGATTAGTGCTATTGAGGGTTTACATGTTATTTCACCGCATTTTTCCCATCTTATTATGCCAATCGCTTTTGTTATTCTTTTAATCCTTTTTCTTTGTCAACGTTTTGGGACTAATGCTATCAGCATTTTATTTGGGCCTATCTTGTTGTGTTGGTTTATAACCATTGCTATTTTGGGAGCTATAGCTATTTCCCATAATCCCGTGGTTTTAAAAGCAATTAATCCTTTTTATGCCGTTGATTTTCTTTATCAGGGCGGTTGGCATGCTTACTTGCTCTTGGGTGGTATCTTTTTAGTTATTACTGGTGCGGAGGCAATGTATGCTGATCTGGGGCATTTTGGCAAAAATCCTATTCGCATCGGATGGTTTTTTATTGCCCTTCCTTCTTTGTTACTTAATTACTTCGGACAAGGAGCTAATGTTCTAAGTCATCCAGAAGCTGTTTCAAACTTATTTTACTCATTAGCTCCTTCATGGTTTGCCTATCCTTTATTAGTCATCGCTACTTTCGCAACGATTATTGCGTCACAGGCAGTGATTTCCGCGAGCTTTTCTATGGCCAGGCAAGGGATCTTATTGGAGATATGTCCTCGTCTGTCCATTATTCATACCTCTAAAAAAGAGACTGGGCAAGTTTATGTTCCCCAAGTCAACTTCTTTATTGCTTTAGGTACACTACTGCTTGTAGTTATATTCGAAAGCTCTGATGGTTTAGCTGCAGCCTTTGGCATGGCCGTAAATTTGGTAATGCTTATTGTTGCTGTGTTGGTATTTTTTGTCGCCTTAAAGTTATGGAAATGGACTTATACCAAAATAGGATTAATTTTTTTACCACTCATTATCATCGATCTTATTTTTCTTGGAGCAAATATTCCTAAAATTGATGAGGGAGCATGGATTCCTTTAGTTTTTGCCGCTCTGATTAGTACTTTGATGATTACCTGGCAAAGAGGCATGCAGATAGTTAGAACTTATTTTTATAAGAATAAAGCGCCATTAGCCGAAATCATTAAGGGCATGGATAGATCCCAACTTAAAGCTATAGATGATTTAACGGTGATTTTTGTTACAGACCCTTATGATAACAGTGCTAGTAGCTTCTTAAATTATGTGAAGCTAAATCATATTATGCCCAAAAATACTTTGATTGTTAAAGTTGTTGTTGATGATTTCCCCTTTGTTAGAGAGCAGAATCGTTATGAGTTAACTTCATTAATAGATGGCTATTATAATTTGACACTACACTATGGTTTTATGCAGTCTATTAATGTTCCTCGCACGCTTGATGCGGGAGTGAAAAATAAAATCTTTCCTTTTCCTTTGAATATTTGTTCAGCCACATTCTTGGTTGAAATCATCCACTTTGCTGTGGGCAAAAAAAAGTATCCGCGATTTTTTAATTGGCAGAAAAGACTCTTTAGCCTTTTGTTACGCAACTCTCAACTCAGTATAGAGTTTTTCCATTTGCCTCCTGCTCAGACTATTTCTATTGGTAGTTATTTATAGAGAAATACTGGTTCGTTACATGAAAGGCTATTTTAAATAGTGTTGGGTTGTTAAAAAAAATCCCATATGGTTCTTTATTGGGCTTATTGTTTTTTTATGAATTAACATCGACTTACAGCGATAGTTAACGGGGGCAATGTTATGCTCCATAATGATCATCAAAAAATCATGTAGATTTAAATATGATCATATAGTATTATTCCTGGAATTATTGATTTATGTAATAACTAAGGAGTAATGATGCCTCACTTTTTTACAAAACCATCGAACATTTTGATAGAGCATGAGTTAACTTTGGCTGAATATCTCGCTAGAAAAGTGAAATTTAATCCCAATGACCCATTACATACTCAGTTAATTACTTCCTGTGCTCAATCAGTTAAGGAAAGACTAGCTAATTTACAAAGTATTGATATAAAAATGACTGCTGGTTTTGCAATAGGAATTGCTGCCCTTCTTTTATCGTATTTTTTGCCATTTACTCTAGTTGCTATAGCTGGTTTTGCTTATGGTTCTTATCAATTAGCTCAAAGACAATATGCCTATGCTGAACACTCTAGTGCTCTTGAAAATTTATCAAAAAGCTGTCTTTGGGTTCTTGGTGATGTTAATGTGGAACAGCAACGAAACCATGCACTTAATAATGTTCCCGCTGTTCAAGAAATGATAACTACCTTAGCACCATTAACAAGTACAGAACAATTACGTGAACTTATTGATACAAGCATTGGAGAGGTGTTGCTTCAGGAAATAGAAAAGATTAAAGAGAACATTACTCTTTTTGATGAGCATCTGGATAAAGAAAAAATGGATCTTTATTTTAAAATTTATGGTTATAAACAAGGTGGCTTTTGGGCAATTTCATCTGGAATAGGCTATGCCATTAAAAATGGGTTTTCTGCATTGGCCTCGACGATTTCTTCTTGTTTTTCGAGTGCTTCTTCGAGTACTGCCCCTAGTGACTCTTCGAACACAAATGATTTGGTACAGTCTACCTCTAGGATGTGAGTACTAATTGCCGCAAGTAGTTTACCGCTGCGTCGGGCAACAAATTGCCCAATGGCGCTACCTTAATAAAAGGAAGAAAAAATCGTAGCCCGTATTAGTGCAGCATAATACGGGAATACCCTAGCTCAGTGCACTGAAATCCCGGATTACGCTGCGCTCATCCAGGCTTAAGGTAGCGCCATTGGGCAATTTGTTGCCCGACCTTATCAGCTATTTGCTGCGATCACTTGCTCCAGTGTTTTTGCCGTTTGTCCACCATATAAGGTTTTAACCAATCGTCCTTGAGGGTTAAAAATAAAGGTTACTGGTACCCCTGTGATGTCACCAAGACGTAATTCGTTGGAGGGATCTTTCAGTAAATTAGGATAATTGATATTAAATCGCTTAATCAGATTCCTTTGTTGAAATAAGGGTAATGCATCGAAGTTTACTGCATATAAAGCGACGGATTCTTCTTTATGACGTTTGTAAAAGCGATTAAATTCTGGAATTTCATCAACGCAGGTTTGACACCAACTGGCCCAGTAGTTAATAAGTACCCATTTTCCTTTGAGCGCTGAAAATGAGGTACTTTGACCATGGGTATCTTTTAATAAAACATCGGCCTGACTTATCGATGTTATTGTCATCAATATCAGAGTTAAGTACACATATTTTATAATAGATTTCATAGCTACCTCTTGGTTTTAGGCTGTTATTCTAGCACGTTTTAAGCGGTATCCCAGATTGTTTTGCCTCGAAGTCTAATAGGAAAGACGGATATTTTGAACTATGCTTAGAGTAACAATAGTAATGGCGTGTTGATATGCAAGAAATAAGGATAAGGCAATTAGTTAAAGGGACTTTAGTGCGTGAGGGTGCAGGAGTTAAGTTACATCGTTATATAGGGGTAGAGCAGACTAATGCATTTGAGCCCATTTTGCTTTTTGATTATTTCGATAGTAGTGATTCTTTAGATTATATAGCGGGTTTCCCTCCTCATCCTCATCGTGGTTTTGAGACCATCACTTATTTAATTCATGGAATTATTGCGCATGAAGATAATCAAGGTCATAAAGGGGCTATCAATAGTGGAGGTGTGCAGTGGATGACAGCAGGTAAGGGAATTATTCATTCTGAAATGCCTTCCTCCTCCAGTGGCAGATTACAAGGATTACAGATGTGGTTAAATTTACCTGCTGCACAGAAAATGAGTGAACCGCGTTATCAAGAAATAGCTCAGGAACAATTACCTGTTGAAACGATGGATTCGGGAGTCGTTATTAAAGTTATTGCTGGCCGAACGGATCAGGGAACGAGTTCCCCTATTAATAATATAGCAACACATCCTTTGTTTTTTGATATGAGCTTGCCAGCAGGTAGTCGTGCGAAGCAGCGAATTCCTCGGGACTATCAGTCCATTTTATTTGTCCTATCGGGAGAAGTGAGCATTGCTGGACGTAAGGTTCAACAACACGTTCTAGCAAACCTTGGTACCGGTGACGTCGTGACATTAAAGGGGGATCAAGAAAGTCGTTGCCTGCTGATTGCTGCGGCCAAGATTCATGAACCTATAGTGCGTTATGGTCCTTTTGTGATGAATACGCAACAAGAGATAGCTCAGGCAATGGATGATTTTCGTAGTGGTCGATTTTAAATAGACCTCTTTCCTCACTACAGCGAGTTTGGAAAGAGGTCTATTATTTTTCGTGTTATTCCTTTCTCTGTGGGGCGCCTTATGTTTACAACTAAGAAGATTAAATATCATCAAAGCTAGTTTTTTTGTTTGTAGCAAAAGGATATTATAAGCTCACTTTTATCAAAGGATTTGTCGAGTATTATGTTAAGCAATGAGCAGCTATCTCTTTTAGAACACCATAATTCTGCAGTATTTACGGATATAAAGGCGCGGTTATTAGATAATTTAAAGCGGTTGTGGTCTAAAACAAAGCCTTTAGCCGGAGTGAAGATTTTACATAACATCCCTCTTACTTATGAAACTTTAGTTAAGCTGGAGTCTTTATTAGCTGCCGGGGCGAATGTGACTGTAACGCAAGTTAAATTTGTGTCGAATCAACCGGAAGCCAATATCGTCGCTTTATTAAATAAATTGGGGGTAACTTATATTCCGCAACATGAGGAAATTGCCGGAGAGTTTGATATTGCCTTGGATTGTTGTGCCGAAGTCATGGATATGTCTAAGGTAACGGTTACTAAAGGATTAGTTGAACTCACGCAAAGCGGCGGAGAGGTTTTTAAAAAAACTAAAACCTCTTTTCCGGTAATCAATGTCGATGATTCTAATCTAAAAAAATTAGAAGGGATGTATGGCACGGGCGAGAGCTTTATCAGAGCTTTTAAAGAAAGAACCGGCCAAGATATCGCAAATGAGTCATTTATGGTGTTTGGTTTTGGTAAAGTGGGACGGGGAATAGTGAAGTATCTATTAAAAGAAACACCCCATATCACGGTTGTGGATCAATCTGAAAAACAATTAGATCATGCTAGAAAAATGGGAGTTAATGCCTTGCATGTCGCGCAAAAAGACGCTATCAGAAATGGTGCCAAAAACGCCTTTTGTTTGGTAACAGCAACAGGGCAGCACCATATCTTATCGCAATGGCTTAGTTCGGATAGTTGTCCACAGGCCATTATTGCCAATATGGGCGTTGCTGATGAAATTGGCCCTAATTTTACAGATGAAAAAGTATTATGTAAGCGAATGGCAATTAATTTTTCCTTAAAACACCCTACGCTATTACATTTTATTGATCCTATTTTTTATGCTCATAATTTAGGAGCCCAATTGCTCATAGAAAATCAATTAAGGCCTGGATATCATCCTTTTCCTAGTTATCTTGATGATTTGATTATCAAATTGTGGAATGAATATTATCCTATGGATATTAGTGATATTTATTTTGATGATTAGAGCGGGTGTTTTAGAGTATCGCTTGAGCCATTTTGATCCAGAGCTGTCAGGTTGAGGAAGGAACGAGAAAAGTCTATCTCTCATCATCGTTAAATTAAAGTCGGTTTTGGATAAGAATGTCACCTATTTCGGAGCCGTTCGTGCTGAGGAGGCGCTTTTTTTCGAAGCATACGCACAAGATTTTTGGCTTGGTGGATGCTTCGCGATGGGGTTACCCCCTCCTCAGCACGAACGGGTTGGTCAGATGCCTAGCTTTTTCAATTTTGGGGTTTATTCTGTAATACCCTCGTGATTACCATGCACCAGTATTATTCCTCCTTAAGTAATCGCTACCAAGGGAAAATACATTATTTTAAATTGTTATTAAATTAAACCAAATTTGCTTGGTTACATCCGCTAAGGACTAATAAAAAAACTGTTCGTTGCTATTTGCCTAGTGCCGATAAAATGCTTGACTCTATTGTTGCTATATACCTTATCTTTGCCAATAAGGAGGAAATACAATGACTCAATGGTTCGTAAAAGATCTGGCACAATTAACTGGTATCTCGGTGCAAACCCTGCATCATTACGACTTGCTAATGGGTATCGTGTTTTCTCCTATTGCTCCATGGCTATTATAGGAAGTGGCTCGCAGCCATTGGGTTATGGATACCGGCTTTCGCCGGTAATTTGCTATAACATTTAGGATTTGAGCCATACCGCAATTAACGACTCCATAGTGTTACGTGCTTCTTGTAAGGATTCTGAATCCGTTGCTGCGGGCGAATGCAAATCATCGCAATGGGCACTTCCCTCAATCAGGTAATAGTTCAGTTTTTCATTAACGGCATTGCCATTTTTTTCCGCTAAAGATAAAAGCGACCAGGGATCATTTTCTCCGTTGGTGAAATAGATATTGGAAACCAAAGCATCCATCAGTGGGTAATAGAATGAGTTATTTAACGAGGCTGTTTGGGCTGGTTCATTTAATCCAAATAAACGGTGGCATACTTGGTGGTGATAGGCCAAGTCAATTAAGGCTGAGCGCGTAGATTGTTGCCTATCTGGATTGGCATTTTGCCAATAACCGTATTCCGTACATGATTGATAGTACCATTGTCTCATTCCTACGCCTTTTTTATAATCGCCAGGATCTTCACTCATTGCCCCTTGAGCGGTCATTTCTACCGCGGATACCTTCATTTCGTGATACAGCTTTTTAGCAAATTCGGCATAGCCCTCTAGCGGCGTTGGACTAGAGGATAAAGCAGAACAAAAAATGTCTCTTTTGCCATATTGTACGGCAGCAGCTGCCGTATCTGCTATAAGATATAAGAAATCTACAGGGTCATTGACAGCGGATGCGTCAAACAAAGCCTTCATTTGCTTGAATTTGGCTTTATTATTCAATGTCGCCTCAACCTCCCTCACTACGTGACGTATTTGCATTGCACACTGCGATCCGGCAACGTGGGTGACGTGAGTATCGTATTCAAAGAAATCTTCTTTGGCCATCACTGGCGCCGATGAGGCGAGAGAGCCTACCACTAAATAAGGGAATTTCAGACGGTAATAGGCGGATAAGGAGCCTGGATAAGAGCCGCCAAAGGCTATCCACTTACCATTCCACTTGTTGCTCTTTTGTAAATGACGTTGGAAATAAGCCAGGTCATCCAGAGCCTGTTCCGTAGTTAAATAACGCAAGTCGGTAGTGGAAAAAGTATTGAGTGGAATACTTTCGCCGTAATATCGATGTTCCAAAGCAACTAATTTAGCATGATATTTTTGTGCATAGTTACGAATGGCACCATTGAGGGCTCTTTTCGTACATTCTGCCTCACCACAGAGATAAAAAAATACAGGATCATTTTTAGCTTTACTATATGTTTCATCGATATAGTAACGTTGTGAGAAGGTTCCTAATGATGGGGTATTGTGATCTATCAGTTGAATAAATTGTCCTTGTCGGATGCTCTTTGTAGCGACTAAAGGTTGAGCCATTTCTATTTGTCTTTGCAGATAAAGAGCTACGGGGCCAGCAAAAGAGGTAGATAAACTAGCTAATAGACTAAATCCTACTATTATCGCTTTTTTGTTAAAAAACATATTCATTATCATCCTTGATTTCGTTTATGAACATCCCAAGCACCCTCTGATGGTGATGCAAGAGATCTAATAATATTTCTTATTCGAGTTGTTGACAATTGGCTCCGTTATCTATGACGTGATCGATTACAAAAGTCCTTAAAATACATAAGCTTGCTTGCTTAACAGGAGACGTGTTTTTTAAAATAGGGATGTGGCAATATGAGGCCATGTTGCAGCCAAAAATTGCATTGTGTTCTATTTTGTGGCATCATGGGGCACATTGTGCACATAATAAAGGTATTTTTATGTTCAAGAAGAGCTTAATTTTTTCACTTGCTGTTACTTCTCAAGCGCTTTTAGCTGCAGAGGCGGTTGATCTGTATCAAACTCCAGTAAGTAGTTTAAAACAATTTCAATTAGAGCAGACTCCAAAGAGTGCTCCGGCGTCCCCAAAGCAAGCTCGTTCGTTAGCTTTCCCGGCGGCAAGAAATAGTGCTCCGGTAGCCAATTCGCTACAACAAGTGAGTCAAACTCAGGAAGAAAATGAAACCATAGTTCGTTATCAACAACTATATAAAGGCATTCCTGTTGTTGGCGCACAAATTATGATCACTAAGAGCACTAACCAGGGCATTAATGCCTCCAAAGATGCTTTAGCCAATGGACATCTATTAAATGACATCCAAATAGACATTAATCCCTCTTTTAAAGCCCAACAAGCAATAGAGTTAGCTAAAAAATCTTATTTTAGTGCTAATCCTCAAGCGGAAATCCAGGAAGAGGCTAGCGAGCTACAAATCAGGCCTGCTGATGATAAGCAATTAAAACTGGTTTATTTGGTTTCATTCAAAACAGTGCAAGGAGACAGTAAACCGGCTTGGCCTTTTTTTGTTATTGATGCACAAACTGGTACCGTAATACAACAGTGGAATAATATTAAAAATTATTTAGATCATGGCCCTGGAGGGAATGAAAAAGTTCATCAATATTGGTATGGTAAAGATGGGCTTCCGTCGCTTGAGGTAACTCAAAGTGGTAGTCAATGCGTTATGGATAATCCTAAAGTCAAGTTGGTTAATGTGGGTTCTGCTTGGGATTGGAATAACAGTAGGTTGAGCCCTCATCAATATCCTTGTAATAATAATGTGGCTGAAAACACCAATGGTGCTTTTTCACCAGCGAATGACGCCTATTATTTTGGTCATACTATTGTCGATATGTATAAAGATTGGTATGGGTTAAATGCCTTACAATTGGCTAATGGTTCGCCGATGAAGTTAGTAATGCGTGTTCATTTCGGCCAAAACTATGATAATGCTTTTTGGGATGGTCAATCGATGTCTTTCGGTGATGGTCAAGACTTCTATCCTTTGGTTTCTCTTGATATTGCTGGACATGAGGTCACTCATGGCTTTACCGAACAACATTCCGGCTTGGAATATCATGATCAACCTGGTGCTCTTAATGAGTCCATGTCTGATATGGCAGGTCAAGCATCCAGATCATATCTTTTAGAAAAAACACCACTTTTGTATAGTAAAGCTTATTTACAACCTAACGTAGTCACTTGGGGTATCGGTGAGACTATAGTGCGTGATTCAGTAGGTAAGGCCTTACGTTTTATGGATTATCCTTCCTCTGATGGAAGTTCTGCGGATTGTTTAGATAAACAACTGGCTCAAAGTAACGGTGCTTATTGTGCTATCAGTTATGATGAGATTGTTGCCTTTGCTAAGGCCAATATTATGAGCCCCCAAGATCAGCAAAGCTTTATAGTTCATACTGCCAGTGGCGTATTTAATAAGGCATTTTATTTATTGTCGCAAAGTATTGGTATTAAAACGGCATATCATGTGATGATCGTTGCTAATACTAAATATTGGACTCCAAGTACTGATTTTAAAGCAGGAGCCTGTGGTGTTATCTATGCAGCTAAAGATTTAGCAGTAGATACTGGCCTTGTTAAAAATATTTTTGGCCAAGTTGGTGTCGAAACTAGCCAGTGTTCGGTGTAAAACAAACACGAGTATCCTTATTTTAGAATAGATACGTAGGTTGGATCCTTTGGTCCAACATGGCGTTCAACCTACGTTACAAAAGCTTAAGTTGACGCCATAAGATAAATGGATGTTGTTTGTTGCGTTAGTATAATGCACACAGGATTTTTTTTACTCTAAATGATGTTCGTCAGACAAAAAAACTGATATATACTGTTTTGAGCATTTATCGTCCGAGGACGATAAATGCTGTCCTGTCATTTTTTGGGTTTAGTATTGGGATATAGAATGACCATTTTTTTAATTACTCTAGGTATATTAATACTGAGTGTTCTTTGTGTTGCCATGATGGCTTTAAAACTATCTCGACAACCCGCAGAGCCTCTTTCCTTTATTCAGTGTATCAAATTGATATTTAGTGGGATTGTTGCTTTTATTGCCGATACTTTGGGGGTGGGCAGTTTTGCTGTTAATGTAACCTTAGCTAAATTGTTAGGCACCTTTCGTGATGATGAATTGCCTGCGGTAAATAATGGTGCGCAAGTCATTCCTGGTGCGATTGAGTCTTTATTTTTTATGCACCTGATTGATGTCGATTTAACTACTTTGTTAACTTTGGTTTCTGGCACCTGCCTTGGTGGGCTTGTTGGTGGATTTATCGTGAGTCAAATGAGCAAGCAGGCTATTCGTCTAGCAATGATTTGCTCTTTTACTTTAATTATTTTGCTGTTGATTTCCCATTATTTTCGCTTGTTGCCGGTAGGTGGTGATTTAATGGTATTGCATTCTTGGAAATTAGTAGTTGGCTTTTTTGCTTTAGCCATCTGCGGCGCTTTAACTTCAGTGGGCGTGGGTTTATTTGTGATGGTGCAAGGTGTTTTATTTGTGATGAATGTTTCTCCTGTAGTGGCCTTTCCCATTATGACTACTGCTGGGGCTATGCAGCAACCTATAACGACGCTGGTTTTTTTACAGAAAAATAAAATCCCTTTAAAGAAAACAATGATTTTGAGTCTTGCTGGATGTGTCGGTGTGTTAATTACCATCCCTGTTTTTACTCAATTGACCGTTACCTGGTTGCACATGCTGTTACTTTGTATATTGACTTACAATTTAATCGCTATTGGTCGTACCTATTTAAAATCGCGGCCAACAAAGAAACCTGTTTTAGTCTCTGGGTCTCTTCCAGCGACGGAATAGACCTTTTGCAAGAAGCCATGGATTCGGTGATGCACGGGGCTTAATAAAGATCTGTGTTGCACTATTAGTCAAGGATGGACGTATGAAAAAAATGATAGTTATTGTTCTCTGATTGTTATTTGTTGTTTGTAGCAAATAACCGTTTTGACACCATGGTTATCTTTGGTGACAGCATCTCTGATACAGGTAATTTATACCGATTTATGTGGAATAAATTACCTATCTCCCCTCCTTATTATCAAGGCCGTTTTTCAAATGGCCCGTTATGGATAGAGCAACTTTATAGCTCTTATTCTCCACAAGATTATGTCGATGGTTTCCAAAACTACGCGGTTGGCGGAACTGGCGCGGTATTTTCTTATAAGCAAAATTTACCGTTTACCTTCGGTAGAGAAGTAAGTGACTATTTGTACTGGAATACGTATGGTAAAAAGGCAACCACCTTATATACCATTTGGATTGGGGCTAATAATTATCTTAATGGACCAACCAATATAGAGTCGATCATTTATTGCCTCTAAAAAATAAAGCGAAGCCTCTTAATTGTGAAGAATATGTATTTTGGGATCATGTCCATCCTTCCTCTCGCGTTCATTATTATCTTGCGCAAAAGGCGCGTGAAGCCTTAGATTCTGCAGGTTTGACTGCATTTACTTCTACGATAAAACACCCGGGGGTTGTGCCTTATAGCCATTCTAAGCCATTAAGTTAACGTCAGTATTGGATAAGAAGCTTATTAGATCCGGTCTCTATCTCGATCCGTTCGGCTTGAGGAGGGATAACGGGCAAGGTAAAATCTGAGTTCCTTATCCGAAAATGACGTTAAATTAGTGAGAAGGAGCTTACTTATAATGTAACTTCTCTAAAGCCTGTGGTATCAGGCTTTAGGCTTCTATAGTATAATCAGTTCAATTTTTAGATTAAGACTTACAAAAAAGTACTATTTCGTCATTACAATTTGATTTTAGTGGCGAAACTGAAATTTTACGTAAGTCCCACAGATAATAGTGCATGCTATGGATGAACCAGTCAGTAAATCACAAAAGAAAAGAGAAGCCGATGCCTTACAAAAAATAGGTGTGGCATTTGTTGAACTCAGTTTGGCCAAGTTAGACTTGCTGCCGCTTACTGATAATTTGCGTAAAGCAATTATTGATGCTAAATCGATTAAGAGTCACGGAGCAAAAAGACGCCAGGCTCAATTAATTGGAAAGCTAATGCGTGCTGCCGACTATGAAGCCATTCTTGAGACTTATCATAAAATGCAAGAAGAAGACAATGCTGCCACAGCAGATTTTCATGAAGTAGAGCTTTGGCGAGACCGATTAATTCATGAAGGGAAAGATGCGCTTACCCAATTTATTGATCTTTATCAACCGCAAGACGTACAGCAATTAAGGCAGTTGATTAAAAAAGCAGTGGATGATCAGCTAAAAGAGAAAAACTCGGGCGCAGCCAAAGCGCTTTTTCGTTATTTAAGGTCCACTATACAATGAATTATCCATTATTTATAAGCTGTCCTAGAGGATTAGAATATTTATTAGAGGAAGAGGTCAAAAGCCTGGGACTTATGGTGACTCGAGTCAGTCCTCAGGGAGTTTACGGTGACGCCAATATTACAGTGCTTTATCAGCTCTGCTTATGGTCACGCTTAGCCAACAGAGTACAATTGGTTTTATTTAGTGGTTATGCAGCAAATGAACAAGCGATACATCAATTATGTACCCAATTTCATTGGCAAACCGTGTTTACTCACGATAAATCTATAGCCGTAGAGTTTCATGGATCATCGGAACATATACGCAATACCATGTATGGGGCGCAAGTAGTAAAAGATGCTATAGTCGATCACTTCCGTAGATTAAGTGGGGCACGTCCTTCTGTTGATAGAGAAAAACCACAGATCCGCATTCATGCTCACTTGAAAAATGATACTTTGACCGTTAGTTTTGACGTCACTGGATATAGTTTGCATCAACGAGGATACCGCAATAAAGCGGGAATGGCGCCAATAAAAGAGAATGTTGCTGCTGCTTTACTGATCCGCGCGAAATGGCCTGAGTTAGCGGCCCAAGGATATAGTCTACACGATCCTTTTTGTGGATCTGGTACTTTGGTTATTGAAGCAGCGATGATGGCCGCTCATATTGCACCAGGGTTATTAAGGCAGGATCAATCATTGCAATACTGGGCGCAACACGAGAGTGCTTTATGGGAAAAATTACGGACTCAGGCATTACAACAAGTAAAACCGCTTTCTCTTAAACTATCTGGAGCTGATTCCGACCATAAAGCAATAAGCTTGGCCCATGCTAATGCCGGGCATGCTGGGGTTTTACCCTTAGTTACATTTGATGTTTTGGCGGTACAGGATAATAAAGCGCCAGCGGAAAAAGGCTTATTGGTGTGTAATCCACCCTATGGTGAACGTTTGGGCGCGACTACAGAGCTAGTTCCTATTTACCAACAGTTAGGAACCCTTTTGCACCGTCATTATCAAGGTTGGCATGCTGCTGTTTTAACATCTAACCCGGTATTGGCTAAGGCAATAGGGCTGCGATCCGATAAGCAATACACCCTATATAATGGTCCTTTAGAATGTAAGCTCTATTGTTTTACTTTATCTGCGGCAAATGAGTTAAAAGGCACAAGAGAAAGCACCTTATCTTCCCATGCGCAAATGCTACTGAATCGCGTGCAAAAGAATTATAAACATTTGCAGAAATGGGCTAAAAAAAGTAATGTTTCCTGCTATAGGGTTTACGATGCTGATATACCTGAATATGCCTATGCTATTGATCTGTATAATGATTATGTTGTGTTACAGGAATATGCTGCCCCAGCGAGTATTCCTATACATAAAGCAGAGAAGCGTAGTTTGGAAATGATGCAGGTTGTCCCCATCGCTTTGGGCTTGACTGTAGATAAACTAGTGATGAAACAACGCAAGCAACAAAAGGGTACAGAGCAATATCAAAAAATGGCTCATACCCGCCAGACCATTGCTGTTACCGAGGGGCGCGCGAAGCTGAAGGTTAATTTATATGACTATTTGGACACGGGCTTATTTTTAGATCATCGCCCTATGCGTTTACGTTTTGCAGAATTGAAGCCTGGTACTCGCTTTCTCAATTGTTTTTGTTATACCGCAAGTGCTAGTGTACATGCTGCACTAGCTGGTGCATTGACCACTAATGTGGATCTTTCCAATACTTATTTACAATGGGGCGAAGACAACTTTAGGCTAAACCATATCGATTTATCCAGACATCAATTTATTCAGTTTGATTGTCGTGAGTGGATGAAAATCACCAGAGACAAATTTGATGTCATTTTTTTAGATCCCCCCAGTTTTTCCAATTCGAAACGGATGAAAGATACTTTGGATATTCAACGAGATCATGCTGTTTTGATCAGCGCAGCAATGCGTTTACTTAATCCAGATGGGGTTCTTTATTTTTCAACTAATTTTCGTCAATTCAAAATGGATCCTCAATTAGAAGAGAAATATGCGATAGAGGATATTAGTAGCCAGACTATAGATCAGGATTTTAAACGTAATCCTAAAATTCATCGTTGTTTTAAAATAGTGATGCCGCAATTTGCTGGTAAGTAGTCATTCCCTAGTTGGTTGCAAGCAGCCAGGATACAACTAGTCTATGCAGACATAAGTAATTAGACGCCGATGAAGATGAAGCAACAAATTAAAGCACAAGCTCTTATTCTTTGTATGATCTTCTTATGTATGGGGAATGCATTTAGTCTTCGGCCTTTTTCCTTTTTAAAAGCAGCGGATAGACTTTCCTACCTCCCGGGACTGGGGGCAATTAGCGATGTGGAGCTGGCAGGTTATCTGCCGCTTGTGGGACCTGATTGTATTAAAGATCACTGTGCTTCTAATACGGGGAATTTATTTTATTGGTTCGTTGAAAGCCGTACAAAATCTAAGGATGCTCCTCTCGTTTTATGGCTTAATGGTGGGCCAGGAGCCGCCAGTTTGTATGGTTTTTTTATGGAAAATGGACCTTATAGTGTTAGCACTGACGGAAGGCTCACAAAAAGGAAATTTTCTTGGACGGAAAAAGCGCATTATTTGATGATTGATCAGCCTGCAGGTGTCGGATTTTCTTATGGAACAGCAACAACTTATGCTAATGAAGCAGAAGCAATGGCTCAGCTGTATCATGCTCTAACTCTATTTTTTCAGCGTCATCCGGAGCTTGCGGCAAAAGACCTCTATCTGGCAGGCCAATCTTATGCAGGGAAGTATTTACCGCAATTAGCAATACGCATTTTAGCTGGTAATACGGCAGGCGAAAAAATTCATTTAAAAGGTTTACTCATAGGCGATGGCTGGGTAAACCCACGATTACAGCAACGAGCTAATATGGAAATGGCCTATTCTCATGGTTTGATCGATAGAACCACGCGCAAGAAAGTAGAAGCGCTCTATCAACAATGCACGCAGGAAATAGATAAAGCAACACCTTCGAGCCGACAAGCAAATCAAGTGTGTAGTAAGATACAAGACCTTATTAGAAAAGTCAGTGGTGATCTTAACTTAGCCAATATTGCAACGGATAAAGAGTTAGATGATTCGGCTATGATTCAGTATTTAAATAGTCCTGAGGTACGCAAAGCGTTACATGTTGATCCACGAATAAAAAAATTTAAGTCGTTTAGTAAAATGGCCTCTGACCTTCTTGAGATTGGTGAGCAAGACTCCGTCGCGCCTCTTTATCCTCAGTTGCTTGCAGCAGGGGTTCGTGTCTTGATTTATAATGGCCTTGAGGATGCAAAAGATTCTAATTTCATTAGTGCCGATCTATGGCTTGAGGCACTTAATTGGCCTGGCAAAAAGCAATTTGCTAATGCTCCTACCTGCGTTTGGCGTACAGCGGGACAGGTCGCTGGTTATGCTAAAGCTGCCGAAGGTTTAACTCAGGTGAAGATTCGAGGGGCAGGGCATATCGCTCCAGCAGATCAACCCGAAAGGTTATTGGATTTATTGCATCGTTTTATTAATAACCAATCATTTTGTGGCTAAATGTTAGCGGCATGACCTGAACGGTTAATGGTGCCAACTTAAGAGAAAATTGTAGCCTGGGTTACGGCTACGCTCTCACCCAGGCTACATCCTTTAAGTTGATGAGTTACTTAGGCTCTACTACATCGGGGCCATAAATCTGCTCTTTTAGTGATTTCATGTAGCCGGCCATGAAAAACAGTTCGGCGGTAAGAAAGAGCGGGGCGATGAGGGCTTGAGATAGATTATCCATAAAAGCAGGTTTTTTTCCCTCAATATAATGGCCGTACAGTTGTAAACCCCAACCGACAACGAAAGTAATAATGAATGCCCATACACCTAATTTAGTTGGACCATGATGGCTAAATAGGCTGGAAAACAATAATAAAATGATCAAAATGGGGGTTAATGCTAAAGCAAGTTTCCAATTTAAGCGAAAATAATAAATTAACACTGCTAAAGTAGTTAAACAGGCAAGCGTAGTGGAAAAAACTCCAGGCATAATTATTTGAATGAATCCCAAGAGGATCATCATCGAAAGAATAATGAGGGGTACTCCTGCTAAATGGGTATATCGTGTTGTGATGTTCTGATGATATCCCGCATACATTTGAGCCTGTTCTACAAATGGTTTCATTTTAGACGTCCTGAATATAAGTTCCTTATGGAAACATAGCACATTATTACAAGAACTACCAAAGTAGTTCTTGTTGCGAAGTCGCATAGCTAAAAAGAGGTCGAACGTTATAATCGTCTCATCGAGTCATTTAAAAAGTGTATTTGCCAACAATATATAATACGTTACCATTTTTTGAATTCCCTGGAATATAAGCTGCTGCTACAGATACTTTCCCTAAAAATAGGGTAGCCCATGGCACTGCGCCAGGAAACGGTATGTTATGATTAATATCCGTTCTTGAGGTAACTAATACGGAATACCCTATCCCTACCTTAATGTCTTTATTGACCTGCAGTATTTTAGAATAAGCGTAACCAACGGCAGGCTCTACGTTTTTATGAGAGTCAAGGAACGCAAGGGCATAAAGTCCATGCCAATTGCCTTTCTCATCAAAGATGCTTTTACCCAGTCCGCCCCCCCAGGCTGCTTCATTGTAAGTACGAATTTTTTCTCGTGAATAAATATAGCGGTTATGCCAGGCATAACCAGAAAGATAGAGGTCGGTGTCTCCTTCAGTCCATATTTGATGTAGGCGTTGGCAAGCTGGCTTGAAAAAAGACAGCCAGTGGCTACATGCTTGAGGCTCTTCTGCAGTAAAGGCATTTAAAGAGACAAACAGTAATGAACTTGCAATTAAGCGCTGGTGACGGCTCGTTAACTTTGGTTGAAATGTTTGGGTTTTCATGTATTGTAACGCTGGAAAATTTGATATTTTGGCCAAAACAATGGAATTGTCAACAGACCTTAATCTTTTCATATAAATTTTAACCCTTCTTGGTTTCTTCTGACGGATATTTAGTGCTAGAGTTTAATTATGAAAGGTTTATTTGTAACGGATGTTAATCTGACTTTTTACTGCGTTGAAATATAAAGTCGCAAACCTGTGAGTATATTACCATGGACTTTTTTCGCAAAAAAGATATTGCTGACTCATTTGATAGTGAATCCCATTTAGCTAAATGTCTGACGGTGCTGGATCTGACCTTTTTAGGGGTAGGTGCCATCATCGGGGCAGGTATCTTTATACTTACGGGGATCGTTGCGGCTACTTATGCGGGGCCTGCTGTTATCTTTTCTTATGTAGTGGCGGGTATCGCCTGTGCTTTTGCTGCTTTATCTTATGCGGAGCTTGCTGCATCCATAGGTGGGTGCGGCAGTGCTTACGGTTACGCTTATGCTGGATTTGGTGAATTAATTGCTTGGATAGTTGGTTGGGACTTGATCTTAGAATATGCCATTTCTGTTTCTGCAGTATCTGTTGGCTGGAGTGGTTATGCTAATGATTTTCTCTTGTCCATGAAAATACATGTCCCCAATTATTTTTTACATGGTCCCTTGGATGGTGGTGTTGTTAATCTGTTGGCTTTTGCGATTATTATTGCTTTGACAACGTTACTTATCATGGGGGTTAAATCAAGTACTCGCTTTAATAACGTTATAGTGATGATAAAACTTTTCGTTGTTTTTCTATTTATTGCGATAGCATCGACTGAAATTCGCATAGAGAATTGGTCTCCCTTTATGCCTTTTGGTTGGTCAGGAGTAATTAAGGGAGCTTCATTAATATTTTTTGCTTATATTGGTTTCGATGCCATATCCACTGCAGCAGAGGAGGCAATTAATCCTCAGCGCGATTTGCCTAGAGGAATTCTCAGCTCCCTTATTATTTGTACTATTTTATACATTACAGTAGCAGGCCTATTAACGGCTATAGCGTATTATCCAACACTTAATGTTTCTTCTCCTATTAGCCACTCCCTATTGGCATTGGGGTATAGAACTGCAGCCGGCTTAATTGGTGTTGGTGCTATAGCGGGATTGACTACAGTGATGCTGGTCATGTTTTATGGTTTAACTCGGGTATTTTTAGCCATGGCACGAGATGGGTTGTTGCCAAAGATTTTTTCTAGGACTAATGAGCATACTAAGACGCCAATACGTATTATTCTGCTTTGTGGGGTGTTAATGGCCTCTTTGTCCGCCATGGTGCCTATTAGTGATTTAGCGGAATTAGTGAATATAGGAACTCTTTTTGCCTTTATTATTGTTTGTAGCGGCGTTTTATATTTACGCTATGTGCGTCCGGAAATGCATCGTCCTTTTAAAACTCCCGGGATGCCTTTTGTTCCTATTTTAGGAATACTCAGTTGTGTCTATTTAATTGCTCATTTACCTTGGGTAACCTTGGTACGTTTTGTGATTTGGATGCTTATAGGCTTTATGATCTATTTTTCCTTTAGTCGTGAGCACAGTAAACTGTTTTTGGATAGGCGGACGAGTGTAAAAAAACAATAGCGGGTTTGGATAGTGATCGATTAAATACAATACAGCATCATTCCTGCAGAAACCATTGCTGCTGCAGGGATGGTCAATAGCCAAGAGAGAAAAATCCTTCTTAAAACCTTCCAATGGGTTCCGTCAATGCCACTAAGTAGACCTACGCCAGCAATAGCTCCGGTTACTGTGTGCGTCGTTGAAACAGGAATACCCCATTCTGTTGCTGTAAAAATAGTCAGCGCCGATCCTGTTTCAGCCGCACAACCTTTCATTGTGTTCAACTTGGTTATTTTCACACCCATAGTATGGACTATACGCCATCCGCCAACCAGAGTGCCAAGAGCTATAATCGCATGACAAGAAATAACCACCCAAAATGGAACATAAAATGGCCCATCAAGCCATGAAGCAGAAAAAAGCAAAACGGCGATAATACCCATGGTTTTTTGTGCATCATTACCGCCATGCGTTAGGCTGAGCAGGGCTGATGAAGCTAATTGAAAGCCTTTAAATAATTTATTGAGCTGTTCCTCACTATATCGTCTAAGTAACTTGGTTAAAAAAAAGGTGAACAGTAAACCGATAACTAATCCTAGCGTTGGTGATAAAAAAATACCTATAGCTACTTTGGCAAAACCGGATAATTTAAGCGAGGAAAAACCTCCTTTTGCTATGGCTGCCCCAGCCAGGCCGCCGATCAATGCGTGAGATGAGCTTGAGGGCAAGCCGTAATACCAGGTAATTAAATTCCAAAAAATAGCTCCTATAAGAGCGGCCAAGATAAACCGTGCATCAACGAGACTGGTATCGACTAGCCCATTACCTATAGTTTTAGCCACCATTAAATTAAAAATAAGAAAAGCAATAAAATTAAAAAAAGCGGCCCACAATACCGCCTGCCTGGGGGTTAAAACCCCAGTGGTGACAATAGTAGCGATAGAATTGGCTGCATCATGAAAGCCATTGATGAACTCAAAAATGAATGCGATAAAAATGACAAAAAGGATAAATGAAGTATTGCTGTCCAATCGTAATCTTCCTGATTATATGTAGTAACTGCTTTTAGTCATTAATTTAGAAATAGCACTCATCACTTGTTTGATGACATAAGGAAGCTCTATCCCCCCTGCTTGTATTGCTTGAGTTGCATGAAACTCCTCATCATCTTGCATCATTTCAAGAATAGCCTGGGTTTTTTTATCCTCAATGGGAATGTCTTGCAAATGTTTTTGTAAATGAGCGGTGACTTGTTTTTCTGTCTCGGCTACAAATCCTAAGCTGATTTTATCTCCTGCCAAACCAGCTAGTGCTCCTAATATTAGAGAGCCACTATACCATAAGGGATTTAATACGCTGGGTTTGCTGCCTAATTCGTCTAAGCGTTCTTCGCACCAGGCCAGATGATCCACCTCTTCTGCTGCGGCTTGAGCCATTTGTTGTTTTATTTGTGTTAATTGTGCCGTTAGTGCCTGCCCTTGGTATAAGGCTTGGGCGCACACCTCTCCCGCATGGTTGACTCTCATTAATCCGGCGATGTGCTTTTTAGTAGAAGAAGACAGTGAGGCTTCTTTAATTTCAGCCGCTGGAGAGCGACGTGTTGATGTTCTTCTCTGCGGAGGGATTAAGGTACGAAGGGCATTATCCGCTTCGGCAATTAATGTATCAAGAAAACTTGTTGTTCGCATAGCAATTCTCTGTTAAAGAGATTAAGAAATCTATGTTAACTGGATTAATGATGAGTTTGAAGACATTGAGATAGTTAATTTGATTCTGTGAGAGATCATTACATTTACAGCGATTGCTCACTAAGTTCATTGGTCTCTTTTTCTGCATCAAAAATTAGGGGGGGCATTGCATCCTCTTGCAGTTCATCAAGAACAAGGAGTAGTCCATCGACTGTCTGAGATTCTAGTCGGTTAATAGTCGTTGTGTTTATGGTTGTGATTATCCAATCTCTGGCCTGTCTGATACCCAAAATGAGGCTATCAGTTAAAGGTTTTAATCCGAAGCTGTTTTTTATCAACCAACCAACTATTTCCATTGTTGTTGCAACCATAGTTGCCAATATTTTTAATGGATTCCACTCCAGATCACCTATCAATTCATTAGCTCGTGCTCCAATACTCTCCAGAGCTGAGCCAATTGCAAATAAAATTGCTCCTCCTGCATATCCCAGATGGCCTACAAAGCCCGCTGAGAATTTAAGTAATGTGAAACAACTACGAATAAAACCTACCACAATCTGATTGAGCAGGGATGTTTGTTTTACACTATAGACACGATGGTGATCGGCTAATGTTCGTTCTAACATAAGAGTTAGCTCAGAGGCTGAGTTACTCTGGGCTAATTCTTTATAATGTTGTTCTAGTTTATCGAGAATTTGTTCGTATTTGCCCTCTCTGTTTTCTGTTCTCTCTTCATTTAAAAGACTATTATTGACAATGTCATTGATTTCTTCACGTAGTTGTTGTGTTCTCGCTGCTTGGGCTCTTTTTCCCGCAAAATTAAACTCCGATTTTTCTCGCTCATATTGAAACGAGAGGCGATAAACTTCCATTTCAAGTAAATTTAATTTATTCATTTGCTCTGACTGTATTTTTATAGATATCGGTGCCAAGTGAGGGAATATTTGTTGCGTGGTCGCGCAAGGTTCTAAAGTCCTATAGCCACGAGGGGCGTTTAGGGAAATACCTTCGGCTTCGCTTTTTGTTACACCGCGGACACTTAGGCGATTAAATAACAAGGGATCATTAATATTTATTCTTTGTAATTCCTCAATGACTTGGTCTTGGGTGCAATGGCTGTCGTTAGGAAAGCGAGAATCGAAAACATTCTTTTCAAAGAGATAATTAAATGTTCTAGGATAGGCAATTTTGAATAATTCACGTTCTAGTTGATTAATAAAAAACGCAGGGTCTCTGACATAATATTTTGTGTGTTGCTGTAACGTTCTTTCCGTTCGTGGTGCGGGGAGTCCGTCAAAAAAGCTGTTACCCACCTGGCCTGATTGAAAATAGTAATTCCGTTGAGCGTGATGAGCACTAAATATTTTTAATAACTCCTGAGCGCTAGAGAGAGAGGGTAAGTCACTGGTTTCATGCTCCCAGGAAATAATTTGTGGTATCTGATTATTTTGGAATTCTGCGCCATATTGGGTTAAAAAATGATACAGCACATACCAAAGTAATTTGGGGCCACTATCCATTTGCGTATCTTTTATTTTGGTGGTGTCTGAGTGATTACCGTACATAGGTAACATGCTTACTTTGGTCTTACGTGGATCAGCAATGATAATCCGTGTCATATCTTGGGGTTTGAAATCCCTTCTTCTTTCGTCCTTTTGCAATATGGTGACGCAATTATTTACATTGTCTGGAATAATTCTGCCAAAAAGATTGCCCTTATCAGTAAGTCCGGCGACAGGGTCTATTAAAAATAAATTTAAATCGATATTCTTCAATAAGCTTAATAATTTTTCATCGTCTTCGTTTAGCGTTTGCTGTTTCTCTAAGTCCTTTTGTTTTTCTTTTAGAATATTGGCTATACGGATACAGATCACCGAACCACGACTAAATCCAGTTAAATTGATTGTATTTTGTTCGCTTTCTTGTTCCTTTAACCAGGTAATTATTTCATCGGCTCCGAGTTGAGCATTAACAGGAACTTGTCGCCCTAAAAGATCAGGACCATCCATAATGAGTACTTTATTGGGGGTGGTTTCAGCACTGGAGCTAGAAAACTGAGAAATAATGTTAGCTGTTACCCCATGAATTTCATTAGTGCCATAGCTATAAAGTGTAAGAACCGCCATTATTTGTCTCAGCATAATTGTATTGAATAAATAATAGCAAATTAATATTAAATGAGAGTTAACAAGACACATTGTTAATGGTTTGCAGATTAGCTTTCCGCTTTGTTTGTTGCGAGCTACAGAGTGGTTCAATATGTACTATAATTTTGATGAAAGTGAAACATGGAGATTAAGCATGTCCGTCAAACGCGAAAAGAGGTATCCAGGGGATAGCGATGTGATTCATCAACATTATATGGACATCATTAATGCCCTTGCTGATATTGTTTACTGGGTTGACGTTAATTGTAATTTAATAGGATGTAATAATAATTTTGTTAATCTATTAGGAATCCAGGAGTTACGTGATTTTAAAGGCACCCCCTATCAGCAAATGGATAAATGTGCTCATTGGCAGGAGCAGCGTATTGAGACATTCAGATTGGATGATATGAAGGTAATTTTTTCAGGCGAGGCACGTACTAACGTTGAAGAGCAGCCTATTATCGATGAAAAAGGTAAAACCTTATATTTTAAATCCAATCGAGTTCCTATGTTTGATGAAGGGAGAAATGTGATTGGCATGGTCGTGGTGTTAACTGATATTGGTGCGATAAAAAAACTGGAGGAACGTTTAAAGCCCGAACCTCAGCAAGAAAGACAATTTCACGACAATTTAGTCAAAAATGGGCGTCTACCTACCATATTAATGATCGAAGACAATATCATTGCCCAAAATGTCGAAAAAGCTTTGTTGACTGGTTTAAATTGCCATGTGGACATCGCGGATACCGGTGATAAAGCCTTGAAGTTATTTGATCCAGGAAAATATGACTTAGTATTAATGGATATTGGCTTGGAAGATACTTCTGGATATGTCGTGGCGAAACAATTACGCAGCATGGAAAAAGATACAGATCATCATGTTCCCATAATCGCATTGACAGGGTATGAAGCAGATGTTGTTAAATACGACTGCGAGCAGTACTTCATGGAGGGGGCTATTACTAAACCGTTAACCAGCACCCAAGCAGAGCAGATTATTAAGCATTATGTTTACCATCAGGATGTCTCCGTTGATGGTTTGAAAAGGGTGTAAATTATTTTCTTGCGTCAATGAGAGAATTTGAATCACGTTAAGCTCAATAGAATACTCCTCGTCTTGATGACTAGTTTGTCAACATGGGGATATTGCCAATCGTCCATAAGATAATAAATTTGACAACATTTTAAATCGTGACTATCTTTAACTCCTGCCTTAATTAAATTCAAGGAATGAAACTATGAACGCACTTTATTCGACTACAGCCCATACCCATGGTGGACGCAACGGTCATGTAGAAACAGCCGACGGAACATTAAAACTAGAATTAGCTATGCCTCCAGAGTTAGGTGGAAAGGGCGGTGGTGCTAATCCAGAGCAATTGTTTGCTTCCGGATATGCTGCTTGTTTTGAAAGTGCTATGCGCTATGTAGCTCAAATGGAAAAAATTGCACTCAAAGACGCGTCAATGACTGCTACTGTATCTTTATATCCTACCCCAGAGAAAGGATTTAGATTGGGTGTTGCTTTGCATGCCTTTGTTGAAGGGTTGAATCAGGCTGATGCTGAAGCCTTAGTTAACAAAGCGCACCATGTTTGTCCTTATTCTAATGCGATAAGAGGTAATGTTGATGTTGAATTAAAGGTCACAGCAAAGTAGGTTATTTAAGAAGCGGCACTATCATTAATCGTTTTCCCTACGTCCTGCAGACAAGCCACGGGACGTAGGGATGAGATTTAATATATTAACGCTCAATAATTGCAGCTACCCCCATACCCCCGGCAGTACATATACTGATCAATAACCGACCTTTCTCTTTATTCGCTAAAATTTTTGCTGCAGCGCCAATGATACGCCCCCCTGTTGCTGCAAAGGGATGTCCTAAAGCAAGGCTGCCTCCTTTAACGTTCATTTTTTGTAGATCAATACTACCTAAAGGTTGATCTCGGCCTAGTACTTTTTGGCAATAATCGGCAGACTCCCAGGCTTTTAACGTACAAAGCACCTGCCCTGCAAAGGCTTCATGAATTTCATAGTAATCAAAATCTTGAAGGCTTAGCTTGTTTCTTGCTAATAAGCGGTTTACCGCTATAGTAGGTGCCATTAATAGGCCGGCGCCATGAACAAAATCCACAGCAGCTACCTCACAATCAACAAAATAGGCGAGAATATCCAAATTATGGGTTTTAGCCCATTGGGGAGAGCCTAAAAGCACTAATGCTGCACCATCTGTTAAAGGAGTTGAGTTCCCTGCAGTTAAACTACCCTTATCAGAGCGATCAAAAACGGTTTTTAATCCAGCAAGTTTTTGTAAGGTTGTGTCCTTACGGGTAATGCCATCGCGTTTTAAGCCTGCAACGGGAACAATTAAATCATCGTAAAAGCCCTCATCGTAAGCTAGGGCAGCATTGTGATGAGAATGTAGGGCAAGCTCATCTTGAGCCTGCCTACTAATTTGCCATTCCTTAACCATGAGCTCACAATGTTCTCCCATAGACAGCTTAGTCCTAGGCTCACGCACTTCAGGCAATAATGGTTTTAACATATTGAAACGAAATTTTTTAAGCACAGCAAAGCGTTCTTTAAACCCTTTTGCCTGTTTGTATTTGATTAAAAAATGCGTCAGTGTTCTTTGACCAATAAGGGGAATGTCAGAATTGGTATCTGTTCCGCCACCTATCCCTACAGCAATTTGGCCACTTGCAATTTTTAAGGCGATGATATTGATGGACTCTAGTCCCGTGCCACAGGCTCGTTGAATTGTTAAACCAGGTGTGTCTGGCGATAGGGTGCTGCCTAATATCACCTCTCGAGCAAGGTTCCAGTCAAAAGGATGATTCATTACTGCACCAGCAACTAAATCACCTAATAATTGACCTTGAATATGCGTTTTATCAATCAGATTAGCTAAGGCAGTCCCTAATAAGTCTTGATTTGATTTTCCCAAATACTGGGTTTGCGATTTGACAAATGGGGTACGCGAACTGCCAAGGATAGCTACTTTTTTACCAAAACTCATGGCCACTCCTTTAATTGGCTTCTACTCTTTAAGCATATACTAAAAAGAAAAATCGGCTATACTCTTCTAAGAGCTTGTTCATTAATTCCACTAAAAATGAACAAGC
Source organism: Legionella fallonii LLAP-10 (assembly GCF_000953135.1). Classification (NCBI taxonomy): domain Bacteria; kingdom Pseudomonadati; phylum Pseudomonadota; class Gammaproteobacteria; order Legionellales; family Legionellaceae; genus Legionella; species Legionella fallonii. The sequence continues at coordinate 42,952 of NZ_LN614827.1, forward strand.
TCTTAGAGTTTGCCAAACAAATTGACTAGTAACATAAGTTGTTGGTTTTTGGTGTGACGAATATTTTTAGAATAAGGACATTCAATGTATACGCTCTATTCATTTGGTACCCCTAATGGCATTAAACCTACCGTAATGCTAGAAGAATTAAAACAACCCTATACCGTACAAATGGTAGATATTTCTAAAGGTGAGCAATTTGAGCCTGATTTTTTAAAAATTTCGCCTAATAACAAAATACCTGCTCTGTATGATCAATCTAATGAATTATATCTGTTTGAAAGTGTCGCTATTTTGCAGTATTTGGCAGAAAAGCATGAGCAATTTCTCCCCAAAGCGTTAAAAGATAAATACAAAGTCTTGCAATGGTGTTATTTTCAGGCAGCCCATATAGGACCAATGTTTGGTCAATTCGGCCATTTTCATCGTTATGCCCCTGAACCAGTCCCCTATGCAATGAAACGATATGCTGATGAATGCATGCGTTTAATGGGGGTGATGGAGCGCCAATTAACTCAATATCCTTATATAAGTGGCTCTGAGTATACTATTGCGGATATGGCAATATGGCCTTGGATATATTGTTATCAATTTTTTTATGAGATGTCCATTGATGCAACACAGTTTTCTCATTTAATGGAGTGGTACCAACATGTTAACGAAAGGCCTGCGATTAAGGCCGCCTTAGCGGTCTATGGACGAACTTAATTTAGCAATTGAGGCATGGGTATTTATTCATTAATGACTCAGTAAAGTGAGTAATAAACGCGTTGTTTTATTAACGACAATGTGTCCGTTTTTTGATTATTTCTCGATTCGATCCTAAGCTTAAAGGTACATAATTATATTTTATGATCCATGTAGCTAATTTATGTTAGATAAAAAAGGGCACATTAAAAAATTGGTATCTTTGCTCCCTAAAAGAACTAAAAATTATAGTATAAGTACCTATGAGTTCGAACGTGAATTGCTTAGTCGATTAATCGCATACAATCACGAGTGTAAGTGTGTGCATTCCTTTAGTGTAAATACCTTAACTCTTATTAATGAATATCCCGCTTTAAACAATAAATTAATGAGCTTTTGGCGATGTGATGCGAACTCTATTCATATTATTGCCCCCTATGATTTCCCTCTTGATAGGCAACAAGAACTGCATGAACGTACTAGAATAGAACAGTGGCAACCCTTAGCTATCCGTTATCGAGCCCTTGGAGGTCACTCCATATCCGATATTACCAGTCGAGTTGATATCTGCCTCGAACAAGAAAACAATGCATTATTTTATTTCAGTTTTTGGAGCAATCTGTCTGAAGACGATTTAATTCCTTTAACCCCTTTTTTAAAGGATTTTTTTGGGGTTTTTAATTTGTGTTTAGGGCGTTTATTAAATAAAAAGCAAACAAAACTATTAAAAATCATACTGGAAAAGGCAGTAGACTCTGTAGAAATTACCAATGAAGACGCCGTGATTCAATATGTTAATCCTGCCTTTGAAAAAATTACTTTATATAAAGAGGTGGAGGCCTTAAATAAGACGGTGGCGTCTCTATTACGCTCACCTAAAGAAGACATCCGTTTATTTGAGCATATTAAACAAGAACTTAAAGCCGGTAATATCTGGCGTGGCCAGTTAAAATCGAGAAAGAAAGATGGCAGCGACTGGATAGCGCAAACGGTTATTGTTCCCGTGGTTGACGATGAGCTCGGGCAAATTAAACAACATATTGCTATTAAACAAGACATTACTGAGCAGATAAATCATCTCAATCAGCTAAAAGTAAGTGAAGAGCGTTATAGAAATCTGATGAATGCGGCTTCCGATGCCATTTTTATTCACGATTTAAATGGTTTATTTATCGAGACTAATAAGGCTGCGTGTAAATCTTTGGGATATACCCTCGAAGAGCTACGTCAATTGTATGTTTGGGATGTTGAGGTTGGCCCTTCTAAGGAAGAACTACAACAACTGTGGATAACGTTACAAGAAGATACACTGGTAACCGTGGAGGGTAAGCATAAACGAAAAGATGGCACGGTGTTCCCAGTTGATGTTCACTTAGGTTTTTTTACGGCTACAGATGAAAAATTAGTCGTTGCGATTGTTAGAGATCTCACGGAGCAAAGGCGCTCTCAAGCGGTGATTCGACAATTGACTCGAGCTTTAGAGCAAAGTCCTGTTCTGGTTTTGATTACTGATAAAGTGGGAACAATTGAATATGCTAATGCCAAGGTTCTAGAGCAAACTGGTTATGGTACTGAAGAACTTTTAGGGCAGAATCCACGTATCTTACAGTCAGGCCATACCCCTGCTGAGACCTATCAACTCATGTGGAAGCAATTGCATCAAGGACAAGAATGGCGTGGTGAGTTATTAAATAAAAACAAACAAGGGGAGTTATTCTGGGTCTCAGCAATTATTTCTCCATTGCGGGATGAGGGTGAAGGCATTACTCATTATTTAGCGGTGATGGAAGATATTTCACAGAAAAAGAGCTATGAGGAAATGCTCAAGTATCAAGCGACTTATGATAATTTGACTAATTTACCTAACCGCTTTTATGGCTATAATCGCTTAGAGCATGCCATTGCCAATGCGTATTTAAATAAAAATAAATTAGCTGTTTTATTTTTAGATCTGAATGAGTTCAAGCAAATTAATGACTCATGGGGACACGCAGCGGGGGATGTGCTATTAAAAGCATTATCCGAGCGTTACTTATCGATTATTAGACAAACGGATACTATTGCTCGTATTGGTGGCGATGAATTCATGATGATTTTGGAAAACTTGAATTATGTTGCTGATGTGGAGCTGATTGCTAAGAAATGTTATGAAGTCTGTTTGCGGCCTTTCGTTATTGAATCAAAGGAGCTTATGGTTTCTTCTAGCATTGGCATTGCTATTTTTCCTGAGCATGGAAAAGATGCCAAAACCTTAATGCGTAACGCGGATATGGCAATGTATCACAATAAAACACACCATCAAGCTCCGTGGACTGTCTATACACGAGCGATGGATGAAGTTGGTTCTAATTATATTCGGATCAAAACAGAACTCTATAAGGCATTAACTCGGGATGAGTTGTACCTTTGTTATCAACCCATCATGGATATTAAAAATAATGTACTGATTGCAGCCGAGGCCTTGCTGCGTTGGCATAGTTCTACTTTGGGTGATGTTCTTCCTGATCAGTTTATCCCTATAGCGGAAGAAACGGGGATAATCATTCAATTGGGTTATTGGATATTGCGCAAAGTATGCAAGCAAATTAAAGAGTGGCAGATGTTGACTAGCAGCGAGCTGAAAATTGCGGTCAATATTTCCACCATGCAATTAAAGCAGAAGGACTTTGTTAATAAAGTAAAAATGATTATCGAGGAAATGGGAGTGACTCCAGAGTCATTGATTTTTGAGATTACAGAATCAGCTTTTATTGATGATACAAAATTTATCTTGTCGCAATTAAATAGACTTAATGAAATGAATATCCATTGCTCGTTAGACGATTTTGGTATGAGGTATTCTTCCTTAAATTCTTTACGCTCTTATCCCTTTAAAAGTTTAAAAATTGATAAAACCTTTATTCAAGGGATTAATAATCACAGTAATGACTTAAGTCTTGTTAATAGCATTATCGCTATGTCAAAAACCTTAAAACTAAGGGTGGTAGCCGAAGGGATCGAAACAGAGGAGCAACTGAGAGTCATGCGTTCGTTGAGTTGTGATATGGTACAGGGATGGTATTTTTCGGAGCCTTTAAGCATCGATCATTTTTTATCTTATTTAAACAAGCAATCCAAGTAACAATTGATGTTCTTTCTCTATAATCTTTATATTAGACCTCTTTCTCGCCTATTGGCTCTAATGGTTGAGTCGACCCAATCCTTGGGAAACAAGGCAATAGGCCAATTTGCAGCAATAAATTTTTACCTAATTGTCTTCTGATTAAGGCATAATAGGCTCCATTAGATTTCTTTCCTCACCACCGCGAGCTTGGAGCGAAGTCTATTCTGTCTCATTGATGTTAATTAAAGGATCTTGGCGATGCATTTAATAGATTGGCCACGGGTTTATAGCCAACCCAAGTCTACTGCGAGTTTTAAATCGGTGCCTGACGATTTTCAGGTCTATGAGTTTTTTGATAGCCAATTTAGTGGGCAGGGAGAGCACATAGTCCTTAAAATTGAAAAAAAGGGATTAACTACAGAAGAAGTCGTGAAATCTTTAGCACGACTCATTAATAAACCGGCTAAGCTCATCAGTTATGCGGGTTTAAAAGATCGCCAAGCATTGACTACCCAATGGCTTAGTATTCATGCCCCCGGAGAGCATATTGAAGGCGTCGATTCTTTGGCTGCACCGGGATGGCGGGTGTTAGAAAGTACCCGTCATCATAAAAAGCTCAAGCCTGGTTTTTTAACCGGTAACCATTTTGTTATGAGGTTACGTGATGTTTCTAACCCAGAGGATGTCATTCAACGTATAGAACAGATCAAAATAACCGGGGTACCCAATTATTTTGGCGAACAGCGTTTTGGCATAGAAGGTGGTAATTTATTAAAGGCTGAGGAACTATTAGTGAACGGACGGAAAGTTAAAGACCGCTTTCTTAAAGGGATGTACTGCTCTGCCGCGCGCTCTTGGTTGTATAACTTAATTCTGGCTAAACGAGTGAATGAATCCACTTGGAATCGCCCCCTTTTGGGTGATGTGATGCAATTGAGTGGTTCAAATAGTATTTTTGTCATTGATGAAGTTGATGAGGAGATAACTCGTCGCATTAAAGAGAATGACATCTCTCCGGCAAGTCCTTTACCTGGGAAAACAAAAAATAAGGTAAAAGGAGCCGCCTTACAACTGATTGAAGACATTTATCGTGATTGGCAGCCTTGGTTGGCGGGATTGGAGCGATTAGGTTTAGAGGAAAGCTGGCGCGCTAATATTTTACACATCAAACAATTAAACTATACCCTACAAGAGCAACAGCTTGAGTTGGCTTTTACTCTGCCGGCGGGCTCTTATGCCACGGCGCTATTAAGAGAGTTGGTTCTTTATTAGGAGTGGTTGCTCATCGACTAGACTCTCCTGGATACCGGATAGGTCGTGGTACGTAGGTATTGGTCGGGCAACAAATTGCCCGACGTTGTTGCCCGTGGCTAAGGGGGATGACGCGCGAGGAGAGGCGATGGAGCGAAGCCCATTATTATGTTTTATCAAATAACTATCATGATTGTGTTGATTCATATAGCATAATGAATCAGATTCTCTAATTGTTAATTTTCAACAAGATGCGCCCATGGTCAAAAAAATAATATGCCTTATTGTACTCATGGGAGGGTTATTCGGTTGCAATAAAAAAGTAGAACAACAGATTACTACTGCGCCAAAGACTTTTCCTTCAAGCACGCATGCATATAAACCGGTTGCCAATTTACCCGAAATCGCCTGGTGGCAGCAATTTCATGATCGCGAACTCAATCGATTAATTGCCGCTGGCTTGAAAAGTAATATGGACATTCATATGGCTATAGGCAACTTACAGCAAGCCCAAGGTGAATTGCAGCAAGTTAAATTGAGTTGGATACCCACGTTAAAATTTTTGGCAGGGTATTCCACTAATCCTGCGTTTGGTATTCCCGGCGGATTTTTTGGGGCATGGCCTTATTATACATTAAATATTATGCAGCTTTATTCCCAACAGAAACAAGCGAACTATAACGTAGTGTATTATCAAGCAGCACTTGATGGAATAAGACTAGTGACTATTGGGCAAGTGGCCGGATCTTATTTTACCCTTATGGCACAGTTGGAACAATTACGCTTATTAAAACAGTTAAACAAAGATTTAAAATCGCTAATTACTTTAAGTGAGCAAGACATTCAGATTGGTTTACAAAATAACATTGACTTAGCCCAACTTCGCTCCGATGAACGCATAGTTGCTGCTCAGATCAAACCGGTATTACATAATATTGTGGCGAGCGAAAACGCGCTGCATTATTTAGTGAATGAAAATCCTGGTCGTATAAAAAACAAAAATAACTTTGCCCAATTGGATTTCAGTCTTTTCAAACCAGGCAACTTACCCACTCAAGTGCTAAATAATCGCCCCGATCTAAAAATGGCGGAATATGCATTAAAAGCAGCAAAAACAGGGATTACCATTGCCTACACTAATTTTTTCCCCGCGTTGCAACTCGATGAATTTGTTGGTGGATTACACGTACCTCACACTGTTTTTGGCCAGTTTACCGATGCCTATGCTAATTTAAATATTGATCCAAGTAATATAGGCACTATTTCCGCTAGTCAAGGAGCTTATAATGCTTCAGTTGCTGCATTTAATAAAACACTGAGGCAGATTTTAAAAGAAGTCGACACCGATTATTCTGCAAACAAACGGATGAATGAGCGTTTCCTTGCTTATCTACAAGCAGAAAACGACTATAGAAATAAATATAAATTGCAGCAAGGTTTATTAAAAACAGGATTGATCTCATATAAAGAATTACTACAAAGTAAGATATATTTGGATAACTTGGCCCTTTCTAGCAATCAGGCCAAATTGGAGTTAGCAATGTCCCTGGTCCTTCTGTATCAAGACTTAGCCGGTGGATATGCTGCGAATTGAGGATGTCGTCTGTTATTCTATTTTGAGCCTTATATGATAAATTTTGACTTGGTGCGAACAAAGATTAAGCAGTTTTTCCGGCGTTTAAAACGTAATGTTACCCCGGCTAATACTATCATTTTTATCGGTATTCTAACCGCCATTATTTATCTCTTCTCATTTTTATTTCCATTTACCGATAATGCTTTTGTCGTCAATAATGTGCGCCCTGTAGCGGCTCTGGCCAATGGTTATATTACTGGACTTTATGTTAAAAACGGCGATGTGGTGCGTAAAGGGCAAAAATTATTTACCGTATTCAAGAAACCCTACATTTATACTGTGGAACAATTAAGCGCTGACCTGGCTGTTGCTCAAGCGCAACTGGCCGCTTTAAAAATGACCTATGAGCGGGACCAAAAACTTAGTGAAAATGAGCACAGGATGTACGTTAAGTTGGCTCAAGACGATGAGAAATACCGCAAAGCATATCGATTAAAATCGGTATCGCTTATTACCTTGCAAAATTCACAACAAGAAACACAAGCAGCCAAAGATAAATGGCAAGCCTCTTTAAAACAATTGGAAATTGACACCCATCAGATCGCTGCCCAAGGAAACGAAATTAAATCACTAGAGGCTAAATTAAAGAATGCCGAAGTTAATTTAGAACTTACTGATGTGTACGCTCAAGGCAATGGCATTATTCAAAATTTATTTTTTACTTTAGGAACACCGGTTAACATCAATCAGCCGCTGTTTTCTTTGGTGGACACAGATAATATCTATATTCAGGCAAATTTTAACGAAACCGACTTACGTGATGTGCGTAAGGGCACAAAAGTATTAATATTTCCAAGGATGTACCTGGGCAGGAAAGTCTTTCATGGAGAAATTGAATCGGATTATTGGGGGGCGAATAGGCAACTAGTTGATGAGCGTACCCAATTGCAAAATGTTATTAACGAAAATCAGTGGATCTTATTACCACAACGTCTGCCCGTGATTATTCGGGTAACTGATGTTGATCCTAAATATCCTCTCCGGGTTGGAACAAGTGCCTATGTCTATGTCAAAGTTTAAGCAGTGGCTTGATACCGTAGATCCTTATGCCATCCAACGAATTGCCTTTTATAAGGCCGTGTTTTTAGCCACAATACTAACCTATGTCTATTGGCTATTTTTACCAGTAAGCTTTACTACCTTTACCGCTCCTTTTTTTATTATGTCTGTTTATGAGATACCAGGAATATCCAGTTTTAAAAAAAAAGAGCAGTTACTGCTTTTTATTGGTGGCAGTATGATGTTTGTTAGTGTTTCTTTCTATCTTGTTTATCCTTTTCGAGTTATATTTTTCTTTTTCTCTGTGGCGGTACTCACGGGTTTATATTTTTTAGTATTGCGTTATTTCTATGCGTTAAAAAATCTGACGATGCTCGTCATTGCAACAGGGGCTATTGTTCTGAGTACAGAGCCTCCTGCTAATTTACAAGTTGCTTATGGCTTTATTTCCTCAATAGCCCTTTCTGTCATTACCGCATTAATTTGTTTGCGCATTTTTCCTAACCAATATTTAACCATTTGGAATAGAGCCTTACAGAAATTTATTTTGTATTTTGAAGAGGATATAGAAAACTCCATAAAACATGATCACAATAAACCCATTAGAGAGGAAATTATCCATTTTGAAATGGTGCGCCATTATCAGCGACTTGTTGGTAGGAAATATATATTACCAACCTATCGTATTGCGGTATACATTCGCTCTATCCAGCTATCTCTAGATAATTTGTATTATGAAGAAAAAAATGAGATTTTTTGGCTTGGAGTCAAAAATAATCTGCATACCCTCCGACTTAATATGGCGGCTTACAATCATTGTGATTTAGCAGATATAGGCGTAGTACCTACAACTAAATTACAACATTATATCTGGGGGTGCTTATGTCGTGCCTTTATCCATTGGAATAAATTATGCGCGCTACGCAAAAGCTGAAAAGAAAGCTGGATTGGGCTCGATTTATTCATTTAGCCATCCTTTTTATGGTGGCTATGTTCCTCTATTTATTTTCGACCATTCCCGAGAGATGGTGGATCTTGCTTACCGTACTCGTAATTAGTGCAGGAATTGAGCCCGGATTAATTATCAGACGCTCTATTCATCGTATTGGGGGTACCCTTGCTGCATTGGCAATCCTCATTCCGCTAATCTATTTACTGCAATTAAATTATCGCCTCATTCCCGTGCTTTTTATTTTGACCATTATTGGACTCAACATTACTGCATTAAATACTAAACGCTATGATATTAGTGTTTTTTTTATAACTTTAACCGTCTTTTTATTGTTAGCTCAAACTACAGAGGTGACTTCGCCTCAAGGTCCGCTGGAAATGGTCATTAATCGCGGTACCTGTACTCTAATTGGTATTTTTATCGTTACCGTTGCCGATTATTTTTTATTCCAAAGCTATCGTTATTCACATAAGCTTTATTTATTTCACCAACTGATGTTATACGGTTTTTTTACCAAGAAAATACGAGAAATAAGTAACTTGCGGCAGAATAAAACCAATACGTTTCTTTTTATTGAAAAAATGCGTGATCAGATCATTCATCATTTCGCACCTATTGCAATCAGCTCGGAGAATTTAAAGTTAGAAGGCAAAATTAGTCGGAAAACTAAAGAGCAGATTGATATTTTTCAAGATACGGTGTGGAAAATACGGCGGTTACTCTTTGCTCTTTGTGTTTCGGAATGTATTTTACAATCCCCATCCGCCACGGAAAGACATTTACATCAAGTTAAAGAATTAATGGCTACAGCAAGAGCTAACTTTATTTATTTAGGTGAGTCCAATTCTGAGATTGATCCAACCGCTTCATGATAGGAACTAGTTTCGGATACAAAATAGGTAGCTTAAGCCTTTACACAAAACGAAGTCACTTAATATCTTCGGCCTCAGTGCTCGATCTACGAGAGAGCGCGACACGATGCAGTCAAGTCCAATTCTTCTTTATAAACGTTCGTTTTAACCTCGAGTAATCCTAATATAGTAGAAAATAAATAATCATGAGAAATCGGATCTGCTTGTTTTTTATGTAAACAGTTTTTTTGTATTCTTAATTGCCGTAATAGGCCTTGAGATAACCACAGAACCATTGGCACCTTTTTTTGTTCATCAGGAGCTAAAAAATAGGGTAATCCGTGTAAAAATAAGCCGTGTTCACCTAATGACTCTCCATGATCAGATAAATAAATTAATCCTGTATCGTGCGATTCAATTGTAGTCAGCAAATCTATTGCGTTAGCTAGTATCGAGTCAGTATAGAGAATTGCATTATCATAGGTATTTATAATCGATTTTTGTGAGCAACGAGATAAGTCCGTTGTTTCACAAATGGGTTGCCAGCGTTTGAATTGTTCTGGGTATCGCTCAAAGTAAGCTGGACCATGATTTCCCAACATGTGTAATACAATGATTTGATCATTTTTTTGGGCTTGGATACGTTCTTTAAGTTGATGTAGTAATACTTCATCCAAACATCGCCCATGTTTACATAAAGCATCTACTGTTACTTTCTCAACAGGCAGGCCATTACAAACCCCTTGGCATCCTGACTGATTATCTCGCCATAGCACAGTAATTTTAGCCTTATTTAGAACATGCAGTAAGGATTCGCTATTTTGAATAAGCTGTTGATTACTATGCATGCCATAAGGGGAGAACATGCACGGTACTGAAATTGCGGTATTAGTGCCACAACTAGTCACTTGAGAAAAATTAATTAGTTTATGTTGAGCAAGTGCAGGCGTGGTTTGTCTTATATAGTTATTCAATCCCCAATTTGATGCACGTACTGTTTCACCGATTACAAGAATAATTATTCGCGGTTTGCTGGCTGCTGTTCGATAACCTTGGTAGGCGTCTTCACCTATCTTTATTTTATCTTTGCTTATTTGGCGTGTTTTCCAACAAGTCTTTATTGAAGAATAAATTACATTTAATGGTGTGCATAAATATAAAAGATGTCTTTGCTCTCGAATAATGGGTCCAAAATCATAAACGCAGGCCCATACTCCGCCCAAAATCATACACAGCGATAAACAAATCATACTTATTCGATAACTAAATCTACTAGGGATTATTTTCACTTGCCATACTATCCAAGAAGGAAGAGCTCCTAAAAATAAAAAATAAGGTGCAATACCCCATTGCAAAAACTCTTTGCTTTCTTGCTGATCAGTATTCAGGACATTAACAACCATTGAGGGATCAATGTATATATGTAAAGTTGAGATAAAATAAACGGCTAGTGAAGTAATCAGAAATAAAAGTGGCATGAGCCATCTATATGTCCAACGATTGATTACCAATAGTAGCAGTAACCATTGCAACCCTATGATTGCAGTGGCTAGATATAAAAAAATAAGCCAGGTATGTACAGCAGACAAATCCTTTAGAAGAGCTATTTTGTACCAAAATGAATAACTACAAAATAAAACAAAGAAAATACTGGATATCAATGTGCCCAGCTCGATAGAACAGGGGTAAGCTTTTATTTTAAATTTTATGATAAATCTCTCTTAAGAAAAGCAAATAAAAGCGCAGTAGTTCTGGCTGTCATTATCTGTTCTCAATCAATCCTAAGGCAGTTAAACTCATTAGAGAATACCTTCGTAGACGATTGTAATACACTTCTATAGCCCTCGTCACTGAAGATGCTGGAGAATACTATGTTTTGATAACTCTCTTGTTGTCTCTGGCTGAGCATAAATCAACTCTATTTTTAGAGTGTGGAACTTTTCATCAACTGTCGTTAGTGGTTGTGAATTGCTTTGAGCAAAACTAAAAGGTGAGGCGAATAAAAAACAATAGAAAACTAATAAAAACTCAATCTCATACCAATTCTTTCCCCTGTGTTAAGAGATCTTCTTTTATTGGGAATGATTCTATTTTAATTGCTTATATGAGCTAGGCTCGATGATGTCAGGAGCCTAGCAATAGGATTTAAAAAACCTAGGTTCTAGAGCTGGGGGAGTCTGTTCTTTCTGCCTCGGCTCTATTTTCAGCAAGGGTTTGGCTGATTTCCATGGCCTTTTCATAAGAAAAAATCACTCCATTATCATGTTCTGGCATAAAATGGCTAAGAGGGAATGAGACCTCCTCTTTATCCATGAAATATTTAATTAGGTCATGCCACTTACCACTGGTGAGCGTTCTGAGCTTATTAAGGAATGTAGAATATTCAGCCATAATCGAGGTGGATGAATGAAATCGTTCAGCCATACTGGATAAATGCTCTTCTGTGGGCCAAAAAAATGGGTAGCAAGGCATATAGCCTTGTAGGTATATTAGATTGCCTGTAGACGAATTGGGGTTATTATAGTGCTCTGCGTTAGCTGTTATTAACTGATATACATCCCGGGAAACAGCAGGTGATCTGTAATCGCAGAATACTACTTTGATATTTTTACTAAGTAAATTAGAGATTGAGCTCGCTATCGTGGAGGCAACTTCTTCATCAAAACGCATGGCAATATATTTTTTTTCCGCCGTATTAACGACTAAGCCTTCTTTTAAATCAGCAGCAAAATGTGGATCAATATTGATAATCAAATGCTTATTATGCGAATCAAAAACTATGTTTTGACACCATGAATCATCAGCTCGCGGACCAGAGCCAATCAAGATGATAACTTCTTTGACGTCCTCATCAAGATTATTTAAAGCATGCACAAGAATATTTGCCTCATCACTACGTTCAGCTTTACGGAACATGAAAGTCTCCTAAGAGAGATATTAATTTTAGATGCCTGTACAATAATAGCACAGGTTTGGTGTATAATTTAATTGTTACTTTTCCAAAGAGTCTTATCTGAATACTCTAATGAGACTGCGTGAGGGAATTGAGCAAATTGGGAGACATTATGAGAATCGGAGAATATTGTAATCAAGATGTAATTACTATGAATGGTGAGGAGTCAGTTAAAGCGGCTGCTGAACTAATGCGTCGACACCATGTTGGTGATATTGTGCTTGTGGACGAACGCAATGGACAATATATTCCCAGAGGGATTATTACCGATAGGGATATAGTAATAGAAGTTGTAGCAAAAGGAATTGATGCTGATTCTTTGACGGTACAAGATATTATTACTCGCCCACTATTGACGGTTCACGAAGATGAGAGTTTATTAAATTGCCTTAAATTGATGCGCGTGAAAGGGGTTAGGCGTCTTCCTGTCGTTAATGAGAATAAAGTGTTAATGGGTGTTATTTCTTTTGATGATATCACCGCTGTATTATCTGGAATGTTATTCAACGTCGTTGGCATAGTTGATCGCCAACAGCAAATTGAGACAAAGCAAAGAGCCTAATGTCTCTGTTGCTAAAAATAGCTATATCATCTAGATACATTGACGATTATTGCTCCACTAACTATTCTTAAAAGATTAATGCAGAATCTAAGGAAGGGTGAAGCTATGTTTAAATCAGATATCGTGTTGTGCTCTCCAGTTCGTACCGCAATTGGCACTTATAACGGCAGTTTAAAACAGACTCCAGCAGTTGAATTAGGGGCTGCGGTGATTGGTGAGATCATGCGTCGCACGGGAATGGATGCAAAAACAATAGACTCAGTTGTCATGGGCAATGTGGTGCAAGCGGGTAATAGGATGAATCCAGCCCGTCAAGCAGCGATCAACGGTGGTTTGACCGTCCATACCCCAGCATTAACAGTTAATCGAGTTTGCGGTTCTGGGGCTCAGGCTATTGTTAATGCGGCACATGAGGTTGCTGTGGGTGCCGCCAAGGTAACTATTGCCGGCGGGATGGAGAATATGGATCTGGCTCCTTATTTGGTTGGTGGAGGCCGTTGGGGGTATCGCATGGGGGATGCGGAGATCTATGACAGTATGCTCCGTGATGGTTTAAAAGATGCTTTTTCTGGAGAGCATTCCGGCTGGCACACAGAAGACTTAATTGCAAAATATGCCATTAGCCGAGAAGAACAAGATCGTTGGGCAGAGCGTTCACAACAACGTTTTGCAAAAGCTCAGGAGGCTGGCCATTTTGTGCAAGAGATTGTTGGCATAGAACTTTCTGGTAAAGGTGGGGTGTTCCTCTTTGACAAAGATGAGGCGAACCGGCCAGATACCACCCTAGAAAAATTAGCAAAATTGAACGCTGCCTTTCGTAAAGATGGAACTCTAACTGCGGGTAACTCTCCTGGCCTTAATAGCGGAGCAGCGGCGATGATAGTGACTACCCCCGATATGGCTCAACACCATGGTTTGGAACCAATGGCACGTCTAGTGGCTTATGGGATAAGTGCCGTTGAACCCGGAATGTTTGGTATTGCTCCTGCGCCAGCCATAAAGCAAGCACTTGCTCGCGCCAATTGGCAACAAAATGAGGTTGAACGTCTGGAAATAAATGAAGCCTATGCCGCAGTTCCACTTGCGGTAATCAAAGAACTCGGTTTATCAGCAGAGCTCGTCAATGTTGAGGGTGGGGCGGTTGCTTTAGGGCATCCCATTGGCGCAACAGGGGCAGTGTTAACCACCCGGTTAATTTATTCCATGCGTCGCGATGGCCTTAAACGTGGTGTCGTTTCTCTTTGTATCGGCGGCGGTCAAGGCATCGCTTTAGCGTTAGAGATAATATAAGACGTTATAAAGGCAATGAACCTAGCATCCTATGCGGTACTAGGTTGATTGCTTGTATGGGTTAGCCTATTAAACATCTTCTGTAATGGTTTATCTGAAACTTTGGTAAAGCCTGAGAATGGGAAACTTAGAACGGTAATCGCTGTCATGTAGGAAGCAAGAAAAATGCATAGAATAGCAAGAAAGTGACGACCCTTGAAATCAGTTTCTAGGGCGTAGATACCGACTACTAAAAAGGCACCCACAAAGATAATGATATACCAGGCAACGGGGATTCCTGTATGAAGCATCGTGAGGCGAAGATTACGAAACTCGACGGCTTGATTCAATGAAGTAATGGTGTTGTTGTAATAAGTGGAAATAGAGCTCTCAGGCTTAAATTGCAAAAGGATTGCATATAATTGGTCAGTGGCATCTTGGGTACGCGGACTTTCATTGCCAAGAGACATAGCAACTAATTCATCATTTAAAATTGATGAAACATATTGAGTTAAATGCTGCATGATATTTTGCTGAACCTTAGCTGGAAACGCTTTGGCGCTTTCACTAATAACATATAATTTGGTTGCTTCAGCGGCGATAAGCTCATTTGATTTCTGATAGTTAGACCATAAGATATAGACTGCAAATCCTAAAAAAATGCTGTAAAAACTGTTAATACTTCCCACAATAGCTCTCGCTGTTTTTTCATCCTTCCTATTCTTAGAAGTTTTATGTTTAAAATGAAAAACTATCCGACTTAAAGAGAAAAAAACAATGAGATAAAAAAGAAATATGAGGGTTGGAAAACAATGATTAATTAGACTATGAATCATTTTTAAAAAACTCCTGTAAAAAAATTTATATGTTAATCAATCCTTAAGCTTTAGTGTTTTACACTAATAAAAAAGCCGAGAGGAGACAACCATGTCAAATAAAAAACTAACTGAACGCTTAAACTATGAGCTGGATGCGCTTGGTGTTCCTGCTTTAATGACTGAGCGTGTTCACGTGTGCTCTAAATTATTTAAATTACCCCCATTTCAAATTGAAGCCTTGCTCAATGGTGTTGTTGCTTGTGATAGCAACTCCATGCAAAAAATCGCTGATGAGCTTGAGGTGAGTAGAGAGTGGTTATTGGGTAATGATACAAAACACTAATCTATAATAGCCTCATAGAGATTGTGGGGCTAAGGCTTAAAATCTCTATGAGGCCTACGATTCAATGCTCAATCAAGTAAGGCCAATACATTCTCTGGTGGCCGCCCTATGATCGCCTTATTTTTGTAGGTGACAATAGGCCGTTGCATTAACACAGGTTCTTTTACCATAGCCCGTAAAATGCGCTCTTCATTATCCAAAGACAACCCCAATTCCTTAAAGGTAGTTTCATCGGTACGCACAAAGTCTTTAAGGGAAAAATGAGCGCGTAATTGCTGCAATTGCTCTATATTTAGTGGAGTCTTGAGGTATTCAACAACCACTGGATTAATCCCTTTATTGTGGAGTAGCTCCAAGGTTTGTCTTGACTTAGAACAGCGAGGGTTGTGATAAATAGTGACTTCTTCCATATTATTTCTTTAAGTGTTTTTCCCAAGGTGGCTGAAAGTATACTATTTTTTTTGCATTTTATCTTTATTAGGCCTCTTTCGAAACTCGCCGGATGAGGTCTATTGTGAATAACCGGAAATCGTGAAGTTGTTTCACTCCAGGTGTTGTTACAGGATGTCTCAATGGTCAATATTTATCTATGGCTTGATCAATTTGGCTGTTCAGAAAACATCCCGACATGAGGCCTCTTAACGGGTTATAAATTCTTAAGAGGCGGCCGTTTTGAGAAAGGATAGAGTTCTGTTATCTGCTTATAGAGCATCTTTATCAAGCTATATGTCATAAAAACAATTAATCATCTTATTGTTTTTTCATATAGTATAAATTAGGTGTATTTTGTTAATATTTTGTTAATATTGAGGTTTTATAATAATTTCCATTCTAAGTTATAGTGAGAACCTAAAATGGGAAAAGTTATTCTTATTCATGCCAATTGTGTTAATACTTCAGCAAGTGGTGATTTTGCTTTTGCTGGAAATATCGCAAAGGATCTTGTGCGTGAATTAGCGACTACCTCATCCGCTATTGATGTTATTTTAGTCAGTACCCTAGACGGGGTAAGTCGATTTGAAAAGATATACGGTTCTGCAGTCGATGGACGTATTCGTGTTGAAGGGACTAGCATTGGTCTGTCATCTTTGGAAACATTTGATGCGGTTGAGCATACTGTTGTGGCATTTATTGATGCTAATCGGTGCAAGCATGCGCCAGCAGACATTGTAAAAAGAGTACTGTCTCCTGATAGTAAATTTTTATTTGTGGGTAATGTGAACCAACCAGACAATTCAAGCATTTTTGCTCAGACTTTATATCGCATGCAAGTTAAGCGTGATCAGCCAGGAGTTTACGAATCTTTTAATGATAGTGACATGTTAATCGGCAGTGCTGGTTTAGGCACAGATCGGTTGGGTATACCTAGCATAGCTAAGACAAGTGACTTACCTCCCATACCATCCTCTACATTCACTATGCCAACAGACAATTATGGGTTTATGTATGTCAATGCAGTAAATGGTTCACAAGACTACAAATTAATGGCCCAATATATGAAATTAGCAGGTCATGATGAATATATTCTTGTAGGCGATTTCTTAGGTAAACAAAAAGAAATCGAAACGGCATATACGATGGATACTACTTTGACCACGCTCAAAAAAAGTCCCCCAACAATTCAATTTCATCAATCATTACCTAATCTGGTAATGCGTAAAGTAGTAGCGGGCACAACTGGCTCTTTGGTTTTATCAACAGGGATTACGAGTACTCTTGAACCAATGCAAGATGGAAAACTCACTTATTATCAGGATCTGTCTTGTAATACCCACTTCGTGGCAGCTTATTTAATTGCAGTGAAGTCAATTGTTACAAGCGATTCTTCTTTAGTCGGATGTATGCCTCAAATGCTCATAGAGCTCTCCACGTTACTTTTTGCCGATAAACCGCTTAGTAAAGTAGATATGGAGCATACCCAAGATTTGTTGCGAATAGATGCAGTAAGTTTAAGATTGGCCAGGATAAATCAAGATATTGTGGCGCAAGCAAGTGGAAAGATAGCTCCTAAACTCCTGGGTTTTCTCAATAGTTCGCGCAATACGAATGATCAGATTCAACTAGCCCATGTTTGTGCCTCACTACGCAAGTCAGGAGAGAGCGGTAGCCCAGTTCATGATCAGGCATTAAGGCGAGCAGCTGCTTGGGGGCGGTTATTCGAGCTAAAAGTACTAATTAAGTCTATGACGAGTGACGAGATAAATAAAAAAGATGGGACTGTCGAACGCACTGCATTACATTGGGCGGCTCAAGAGAAGCATCTAGACTGTGCTCGTACCTTAGTGAAAGCCGGAGCTTCCTTGGATATCAAGGATAAAGACGGTAAGACTCCCTTGCATAAAGCGGTAGCCAATGGGGATAGAGCAATGATTAAAATGCTTATAGAGGCAGGTGCCTCAGTGGATATTCCTGATAATGGTAGTAAAAGTCCCAGAGATTGTGCCCCTGACAGTGGTGTTTCATTGTTTATTAATCATTGTCATACTCAAACATCAATGACCACTATTTCCACGACTACATTATAGTTGTAGATAAGGCAGCTGCGCCATAAGTCTGGGGCTTACCGCCCCACAAAGAGCTTTAATGGGCGCTGCTCGTGATTATTGATTAGGGCAGCCCGCTTGATGGTAGGACACCAGGGCGTTATAGATGGCTTGATAATCTGCAAATGAGTTTTTGTTCGCTTTAATATGATCAAAAACGTCATTAGTTCGGCTGCAATTTCCCATTTCAGTAATATTAGAATGATCGCCATTGGGTTTTTTATAAGCAATAAACGTGGCGTTGCAATGTAAGTGGGGTCGCTTCGATCCCGGGTTTCCTAAATATTCTTGGTTACCACAATAGGTTTTTTTATAGTTGGTTTTCCCCAAGTCAGTAGCGAAGGTGAATGCGGCTGCAGGAAGCGATGTCGCTAGGCACAATGCCGCAATTGTTGTTTTCTTTATCATATAGCCTCGAAAAAAATATTAAAAAGCAAATATAACACAGGATGGCTTTGGCTGGAAACTTTTGTCAAAATTGAGAGCAGACAATGTATGCTGGGCCATTCGCCCTTGGTTTGCCTAGCATTAAGTTAATATTTCGGATAAGGAAGAGAAAATCTGCACGAACGGTTCCGAAGTCGGTGACTTTCTTATCAGAAATAGATGTTAATTTATTGGTCAATAAAGTTAATATATGGGGCAATTAATAAACCCTTAATCTTAATGCTTTATTATGTTTCCAAAAAAACAATTGATGAACATTCAGTTTTTATTAATTCCATAGGTGTTTTATGAAAAAGGTAATTATTGGGGCTGGCCCTGCAGGTTTGTATACAGCAATTAAATTGCGAAAAGAAGGTGTTAAGGACGTTGTCATTTATGATCCTCGTGCTGGTAATTATATGCGACCAGGGCATTTAAATCGCAATGTCTTTGCTCGAGCGCAAGAGGGGCTTGGCATTAAATTTTGGCCAGACGATAAAGTAGGCCATATTAAAGATCTAGAAAGAGCGTTATACAAAGAAGCCCAACGATTAGGTATTACAATCGAAAAAAAACGTTTTTTACGCATGCATCAGGATGCGATACATCCTGGTGTTATTGTTGATAACGATGGGGCAGAAGAGCGTGTTGAAGCTAATTATGTTTTTGATTGTACGGGCGCTCGACGTGAAGTCGTTGCCGCAGTAAACAGCGCCATTCCTGAATCACCGTTACAACTGACAACAATCACGGATCTTCCTGTTCGTAATCATTTTCTTGCTTACGTAAAAATAAGCAAAGACGACTGGGAACGATTTGAACGAGATAGCACGCTCATTAATCAATTCCCAGAAACTATAGATGCATCGTCTTTTGCGCAATCGATTGTTAAGTTAAGAGCTTTAGGTTGGAAGGAGTTTAAATTTCCACGTTGTTATGGCAGGGAGTTTGGTAAGGATAAGGTGTGTTTGTATTTACATGCTCCTGATGGTCTTGCTAAAGAAAACTACGATAATTGGGTACAAACCGTTCTTGAATGTTATACAAAGCCCATCCGCTATGAACATTTGCCTCCATCACCTAAACCACGATTTTTATCATTTACTTCTAATGCCCAAGCATTGAAAGAAGTTTCCTATAAAGGGACAAATTTACCCACTGTAATTGCTCTAGGTGATGCCCAAATTGACTTTGATTATTCTTTGGCACACGGTATTCACGATGGATTGGAACGAATAAATGCTTTATTTGATCATGCAGTAATTTTTGATAATGAAATCCATTATTTTGACTCAGCCGAATATCTGCAAACAATGAGCACCCCCCTTAAGGAGCATAAGCAAGAAGTTATTCAAGCGGCGGAGAGATTGAAACAATCATTCATTAGCACCCTTGATACCGCTCAATTAAAGTTTAGGCAAGTGCTGTTAAGTGCAAGTTCAGATCAACAAACTGTTATTGCTCCAATTCTAAGAGAAATAGAGGCTCGTCAAAGTTATGTAAAAGCTTGCCAAGCTTTTGCTGAGTGTCATAATTCCTCTCATCAAGTTGTACTTACTTCTACTAATGTGGATGGGGTCATTGCAAAGCTTAATAATATCCATGCTGAATTATTAAAAGTGAGGGCTAATTTACCCCCTTCGTTTGTAGCGGAACATAATGAGGTCCAAGGATTATTAGAATATTTGGCGGCTAGCTGGAAAGAAGCAGGAAATGCTTTATATAAAAATAAGAAGATACCTCAAGCGGTTGATGCCTATAAAAAAGCATTAGAAATCTATAATCTAGTGGGTTTTTCTGGTAAATATCTTTCAAAAGAACTGCCATTATATTCTAATTTAGCAGTTTCCTATCTGCATAACGGGTTGTATTCCGAAGCGATTACTGCCGCAGATACCGCCTTAGTCATTTTGGGTAGATTTTCCTCCGAACAACGGCCTATGGATCTTCAAGGAAAAATAGTATTTAACCTTATTAAGGCGTTGTGTGCGCAAGCTCAACAATTGTTATCTGCAAACAACGTTGGGGGTGCTGCGGATCTACATGTTCGGGCAACGACTATAATGAATACACATGGAAAGGCACTTACTAGTAAAAAATTATCATCTGTTCAAGATATCATTGCCACATTGCAGCACCGTCTCCCAACAAGTAGGGTAGAAAGCAGCAGTTTAGCTTCTATCTCAATAAAGGGACCGATGATAGAGAGTGGCGTAGAGGCTACGGCTATAGCAACAGTGCAGTCGCCGAATCTTAGTGCCTCCTTAGATAACTTAGGTCTTTTCGGCCATCAAACGGGACGTCAAGAGCCTGTACCTAGTTTGAATAAATCCTCGCAATCAACGTCAATTGGTCTATAGCGGTGTGCTGAAATTACCAGGACGCTTTGAGCAGATAAATGCACCAGTGTTTGATATGCTCATTCACTGGTGATAATTTTTATATCAGGCTCAATCTATAATCAGCAAGCTTAAGGTTTATTGATTAGGAGAGCCCGATCCATCTTTGAGGAGCAAACGTTGCAATAATGCGATGAGCAATGTACTCGCAATGAGTTTCTAGCGCAAAATGGCCGGTATCAATTAATTCAAACTCCGCTTAGGGATTATTACGTTGATATGCTTTAGCACCTGTTTGGATGATGAAGGGATCATGTTTTCCCCAGATGAATAAGGTTTTGACCTGTGATGTACGGAAAAACTCCTGGTAGTTAAGATAATTTTTATTCTGTTGATTGCTCTTTGGGCTCGTTGTATAGCCATTCAATGGTTTCATGGAGTAATTGATTATTTGATTGTTGTAATTTCTCAATTTCTGTTTGGCACACCAGGATGGAGCCTTTAATAATGACGTAGAGACAAGCCATAGACGTCAATAGACTGATGTATTGTTGATCGGCTGGCATAATATTATTTTTCAATACCCGATGAAAGGCATCAGAATGTAAATCGGCATTGATTGGTAATTCTGCAAGATAGAGTTCGGCCAGTAAGGGAGAAATGATCTTTTTATGTTGTGCTTCTAATGTTGTGTCTATTAATTCCAAAGCATAACTTTTTTCTTCTTCACGGACTTTTTCTAGGCCATTGATGGCCTTATCAATCAAGTTTTGGTCATAATAAAGAGATAAAGCTAAAAAAAGCCGTTCAGTAGAGAGCTGGATTTTTCGTTGTAATGCGTCTCTTAATAGCGCTGTAAGCGTCACATTAGGAGTAGATAATAAATATTGGTATTGCTCATGCAGATATTGGGCCTCGAAAAGAATTTCACTGGACAATTTTTTTAATATGCGCGGCTCTGTAGACTGATCAAAATGACTTAATGCATGTAATGCAGCAGTCTTTAATGTGTCATCTTCGCTTAAAATAAAATGCTCTATAAATTTTTGTGCCTGTTTATCATTGATTTGGCTGACGATATAAAGGGCTTTGGTCTTAACGTCGTGAGAATAGTCGGCAAAATGGTTGTCTATGACCGATAAAATAACATGATTCCCTCTAAAAAAATCATTGGAAATATTATCTCCTATGCCTAAAAGATGTAAGTTTTGGATTAGATCGTTATATAGTGGTGCGTAACGAGCGTGAATCACCGACTCAAATGCTTTTCGCCTTACTAATTCGCTACTGTCCGTGATGAGTTGATGGAGCAGTTTATTTATTTCTTCCTGTGCAATTTCCCCTATAATATAAGCACTTGCAGCCCGTTTAACCTCCTCTGTTGCCGTCATCAGCTCATGTAATTTATCAGTAGCCAATGCTTTAAGAGTAGGATCTTTGCTCTGCTTATACAGGATAATTAAGGCGGCACTGCTCAGCGGTAAAAAATCATCATGCAACAAAAGACGAGCAAATTGCTCTGTTTGCTCGTAATCAAGATGAGCTGCGGTGATCAAAGCCTTTGCTTTAAGTGCTTCAGGATGGTGTTGCTGTAGTATGGAACTAATCTCTGGAAAATAATGAACCAAATGATATTGTTTTATTTTCTCTAATGCATAGCCACTAACTGCTAGATCTGGCGATCTTATAATGGTCCCCAGTACAGTCGGCAGCTCTGCAGGAGCAATGCGCTCGATAACTGTCAAGGCATAAATCACTTCATCAGAATGTTGACTTGATAGACAGCTCTTTAATAGTTGGAGATCTTCTTTAGTTGGGTAGAGCAACTCACTCCCCTCAAAATAGCGATTGGATATGGCCTTGATCAAAGCGGTTACATAATCGGACTCAAGAGTACAGAGAATTAATACGGTGATGACAAAACAAAGAAATGCAAAACCTGTTAAAAATCCAATGGAGACACCGATAAAATTGACAATGAGTATTAATAAGGTGCTGATTACGGCAGTGGCGACACCGACAATAAGAACATCACTCTTAGAGTGCAGAAAAGCACGTATTCTCGGTGGAAATGGTTGCAATAACAGCAAATTACCCATGTGGGTTAATGATGCTCTGATGCCATCTTCAGAAAGTTTCAAACTAACAATCAACCAAAACACCAGATAAGCCAGTGTTGGAATACTATTAAAGAGTAAAATAGGCAAGGTGATCAGAATACCTAGAGCGGGTAAAACAAATAAAGCAGCGGCCAGGCCATAACGCTTTAATAGCTT
Source organism: Legionella fallonii LLAP-10 (assembly GCF_000953135.1). Taxonomy (NCBI): domain Bacteria; kingdom Pseudomonadati; phylum Pseudomonadota; class Gammaproteobacteria; order Legionellales; family Legionellaceae; genus Legionella; species Legionella fallonii. The sequence continues at coordinate 65,960 of NZ_LN614827.1, forward strand.
CTTATATAAAAAGACACTACAAAATAGATCTACTCCGTCGACAAGACCAAAAAAGACACCTAAAAATCCAGCCAAAGTTGCTTCTGAAGGATATCTGGCTTCTGCTGCGGTATTAAAGGTTAAAGCAATGATATAAGTCGAGAAAACTCCCAGGGCAATGAGGGCAAATATTTTTAAAACATACTTATTGTGTAATAAAGCTCTAATGTTTATCTCTTCAAGGTTTTCATCCTGCTTTTCTGTATTCATCCCATGTAATGGTTCGGAGGATTTTACATTGCGTAACAGGGTGACCATGGCTAGCACTAAAACAAAAGTGGATAAACCAATACCGACAATGAGGTATTTCAGACTAACAAAAAAAAGTAAGATCGGGGATAATAGACCGGCTAATAGTCCTCCAATACTTTGACAACCTTTGATTACGCCAAAAGTATTTTTAGCTTGTTGCAAGCTAAAAATTCTATTGAATACGGACCAAATAGCTAGTCCCAATAAGTCAAAAGCCAAAATGGCCCAAATAATGAGTACGGCAATAATTAATTTGTTACTGATACCAATTAGGGCAGCACCTAAGATGGTCCATAAGATGCCTACAGTTACAGTAAGACCTACAATAAGTCGATTAAAGGAGACACGATACTCAAAGAAGGTATAGCCTAGGCCAAATACCACGGATAATCCTGCCACGGCAAGGTAAATCATTGGCAATGATGCACTACTATAGGTAGTTAAGAACAAGGCCATAGGGAAGGAGCTGAAATAACATTGTAATCCCCCTGCTATAAAAGCCATCAGTAAAGACCATAAGAGCTTGCTTTGTTCTGTGCGTTTTATGCCAATGTTGCGCAGAAATTTATTATAAATATTATTTAGCAACATGTTTATCCTTAATTAAGCTACTTTATTCACCCTCTAAGTAACTCCTGGATCTGCATGGACATCGCTTGTGTTCTTTTACAAAGAGCTTGGATGATTCCTTTAGAAATCCCCGCATCAAAATTCATCAGCTCATATAATGCGGTGCTGCTGATAGTTAATAATAAACAATCAGTTATTATCGAGACAGAGCTTACTGGCGCACCACCAGTCAACGCAGATAATTCACCAAAAACTTCACGTTCACCTAGCTCTTTGATCACGCGTTCACCATCATGAACTTTCACTCGTCCTGACACGATTATATACATGGTTGAATTAACCCCGCCTTTTTCAAGAAGAAGCTCACCTGCATTGGCTCTTTTTTCCTTAACAATGGAGGTCACTATATGAAGTAATAAGTCATCTGGGGTTTGTTTGAATAGAGTGACCGTCTTAAGTAATAGTAATTTTTCTAAGGCTATCACCTTTCGCTCCTTTGAGGTCTTATCTCCTGCACTTAAATAAGAGTATAGTCTATGCTTGGCTTTATGGCGTAGGAAAAATGGCTTTCTTTCCAAACCCACCGAAGTAGGAAAGAAGGCTGGGGAAGTGCACCTCATTTCGTCCTTAATTTGACGGCTATAAGCTCAGGGCTGTCATCCTTTTACTCCGAGTCCATGCTATTCTTGATTCGGTCATTTTTTTACCCAAGTAAATTCTTGGCATGGAACCGTAAATGATCTTCAATAAAGGTAGCAACAAAATAGTAACCATGGTCGTATTGGTCGTGCATGCGTAAATTTAAGGTGACGTTGGCTTGCATGCAGGCGGCTTCAAATAGCTCTGGTTTTAATTGCTCCACAAGATAGGGATCGGCCAGGCCTTGGTCTATCAAAATTTCACCGTGAGGCCAGGCGTGGGTTCTGATTAAGTGACAGGCATCGTATTGCTGCCAGGTGCGTTGGTTATCTCCTAAATAATGCTGAAAGGCATCTTTTCCCCACGTGGATTGGGTTGGTGCACAAATTGGTGCAAAAGCGGAAAGGCTACGAAATAATTGATGGTTCTTTAAGGCTATGGTTAATGCACCATGGCCACCCATGGAATGGCCAAAAAGGCCACAACGTCGCTTATCTACAGGAAAATTTTCATTAATGACACGGGGTAATTCATTACTGATATAGGAGTACATGCGGTAATGATCAGCCCAGGGCATTTCGGTAGCATCAACATAAAACCCGGCACCTTCACCAAGATTCTCTTGTGGGGCAACACCCACCAGATTTAAATTACGGGGGCTGGTATCGGGAACAACCAATGCCATTCCTAGTTCAGCCGCTATGCGTTGCGCCCCTGCTTTAGTAATGAAGTTTTGCTCTGAACAGGTTAAACCGGATAACCAATAGAGTACAGGCACCACTTTTTGTTGTGCTGCCGGTGGAAGATAGATAGCAAAACGCATGTCACTTTGCGTCTCTTCAGACCAATGAGAATAGACACTTTGTATTCCCTCAAAACATTGATGTGCTTCTATTAATTTATAAGTCATAGTCCTGCTCCATCGTCCATAAATCTATTGATGATGTTTTTAAAATGTAAGCACTGTGCGAATCGATTCACCATGATGCATCAGATCAAAAGCATCATTTACCTGCTCAATGGGAAGTACATGGGTGATCAGATCATCAATATTAATGCGACCCTCCATATACCAATCCACAATTTTAGGAACATCCGTACGTCCTCGAGCTCCTCCAAATGCAGAGCCCTGCCAAACTCTTCCTGTAACTAGCTGAAAAGGCCGTGTCGCAATTTCATGGCCAGCAGGGGCAACGCCAATAATAGTCGATACTCCCCATCCTTTATGACACGATTCTAAGGCTTGGCGCATTAGCTGCACATTTCCTATGCATTCAAACGTATAATCAGCACCGCCATTAGTGAGCTCAACCAAATGGGCGACCAAATCATCACCTACTTCCTTGGGATTGACAAAATCAGTCATCCCCATTTGGGTTGCTAATTTTTTACGGCTGGGATTAATGTCAACACCAACAATTTGAGTTGCACCCACCATACGCGCCCCTTGAATCACGTTAAGGCCTATACCACCTAAGCCAAAGACGATAACGCGACTCCCTGCTTCAACTTTTGCTGTAAAAAGAACAGCACCCAAACCCGTGGTCACACCACAACCTATGTAGCATACCTTATCAAACGGAGCATCATGGCGAATTTTCGCCAAAGCAATTTCCGGTAAAACAGTATAGTTAGCAAAAGTTGAGGTTCCCATGTAATGATGGAGCATCTGACCTTTATAGTGGAATCGGGAGGTACCATCGGGCATCAATCCTCGTCCTTGGGTGGAGCGTATCGCTTGGCATAGATTTGTTTTACGCGATAAACAATATTCGCACTGACGACATTCGGGAGTATAAAGGGGAATAACGTGATCCCCGGGTTTTAAACTACTGACGCCAGGACCCACTTCAACAACTACTCCTGCTCCTTCATGTCCTAGGATGGACGGAAAAATTCCTTCGGGATCTAGGCCAGATAAAGTATAGGCGTCTGTATGACATACCCCAGTAGCTTTAATCTCTACCATGACCTCACCGTGACGAGGTCCTTCTAAATCAACTGTTTCAATGGCAAGCGGTTGCCCCGCTGCGAAAGCCACTGCTGCTTTTACTTGCATTAACCTATCCTTGTTGTTTATATGCGACTGAATGTGTATTTTTTTTAAGTGATGCGCCTAATATGTTCCCGCATTCCGGATTTATCAAGGAATGCAGGCCATTTACAATTTCAATAGCATTGCTTATTAATAATAGTCCAATATCATAATCTGGCAATGGTTAAACCACAACAAGATTCAGTAGCAGAGTTAATGCCGTCAACTAGGGTAGCGGCGGTACGAGTCACTAAATTCAAAGGATTAAAAAAGAGAGCCATAACCGTTGAAAATAAAGCAACTGCCGTCATGCCGAGATCCACTAAAGTCGATGCGGCAGCAAGACCAAAGGCGGCATTAGTTTCTCTTTTTACGTCGGAATTGGGCGCAAAGACAGTCAATACTAGAGCGCAAGGAGCTAAAATGATTGACAGTGCTAAATCAAGAATAGCTTTAATAAGAAAGCCTAAAGTATTAAATGCAAGATATAACGGCTTCTCTATAGGGCGAATCACACAAGTTGCTGCTGCATCTATAGAGCGCAGCGGTTTAAAATAGCTGGCTTGAGGCACAGGGACTGCGTCGGCATATTTTTCACGTAAAGCAGAATAATCTTGCCAGCGCGAGTTAACAGTTGAAAAAAAACCAGGCATGAAGGGCTCCATTAGATAAATTTTGAGCATAGTAAGAAAAAGAACGATAATTGTAAATAATATCCACGCCATTTAACTAATTAAGATAAATGGGTTGTTAGTCTGAGCATATAGTGTCTGGAAAGCCGGTTATTATTAAGCAACCAAGTAGTTTATGACGTCATTCATCAAGCCGTGACCCGTTAATTCCGATATAAAACGTCTACTTGCAATCATATTTGGTAATCAATATATCGCTTACCTCTTCGTCATTTTTATCGACATAATGGTAGGACAAATCAATACCTCGAGACAAATAGTATTTTAGATCAGCGTTTTTACAGACGGTCTTAATCAGTTGGGCTTTGAGCACTAAAGAGAAGAACATCGTGTTTATTTCTGATTTATTTTTATCAATTAATTTATAGTGATAAGTCAGTAGCTTATTGTCAAACGATACTTTTTCGATATTAGTTGACTCATCAATCTTTCTTGGGACAGTCTTATTAATCGAATTGACTGCTCGCTTGATTTGATATTCTATATCGTTGCTGTGCATAAGCGTTTGGATGATGATAACAGCCCCTATACTCAGGAAGACAATACCTAAAAACACCGATATTTTGGCGAGCATGGGCCATAGTCTATTTTTAGTATACAACGTGCTGCTGTTCCAAATCGCAATATAGATCAGTGGGAAATAAAGAAAAGGGAAGATTAAATATAAATAAAATAAAAATTGTATATAAGGGATGATGGCGATACTTAAATAATACTTACTCAACGCCATTCCTATCAGGCCATAAATTATCCAAGGAATAATTCCAAAGATCCAATAGGTAATGAATAATGGAATTTGTCCTTTTAGTAAATTATGTTTCATATACTATCGCCTAGTAAAAAACAGTTTAATCTACAACTGTTGTTATTTTATTTCTTACAGAAACTAACTTATAAACTTTGCTGGTTACTTCTCAATAACCCCGGGGGAAAAGGTCATCCCGAACTAAGTGGTATTTCTCGCAGTTATTGAGAAGTTACTTTTGCTACGCCAGAGGAAACAAGCGCAGCGGTTGCTTTTATTATAGTAGTGAATTAATTAACAAGCCTTAAATGAATAGATTCTTTATTAGAGGCTGTTCATCAGTGTTATTTTTATTGTCAGTATTGCTTTCTCTTGATCCAAAAGTCCTTGTTTTGTATAATGTGACCCAATTATAGCCATAGGGCTCGATTCTTGTCAGGAGTTTGTTTATGCCTATCCCCTACAGCAGTATTTTCGACGGTCCTACCATAATCACCAAAAATGATATGTGTCAACTATTAAATTTAGATGTCTCTAGGGCTGGTTTAATATTTAGCGCTGCGGAAATTAAGAAAGCTTATCACAAACGAGCTCTACGTTTTCATCCTGATGCGCAAACACGCTTTGCCCCTCCTATTCCTACTGAAATCTGCAATATATTGATGAATGATATAGTGCTGGCCAGAGATTATTTGTTAAATGGTGATGATAACATTCTGGGGAAAGCTTTTGTTGAGAATAGTGAGTCGATGGTTGTCAATTCGGGTAATTGGGTTGATACAGTTATAAGTATACTGGATGGCATTAAAGTAGGTACTTCGGCCGTTTCGTATACTGTTCCATGGTTAAGTCGACTGAGCAATAATTTCCTCATGACCTTGCTTCTATCTACATTTGCCAATGGTCAATTGAATTTCCGTTTTATTAATACTTTTTCAGCACAATTGGCGGCTATGCGACCTTATTTGCAAGAGATAGATGGTAGCTCTTTGGCTGAGTTTTTGCATAAAATCAAGAGTGGATTAACGGCTACTGATGAATTAGATGCTGTAGCTATTGTGGCGCAATTAAAAGAGATTTTACCTAAGTCATTAACTGAAAATGAAAAGTTTGATGATTTGATCGCGGCGATACAAGGAACAGGCAGCGAATTAAAAGAACTTTTGACTGATGATTTTATTGATCACTTGCAGCACATTGTTTATTTTTGGCCTAATTTTGTTGCAACAATTCCTTCTTGGACACATATTACTGGCGTGTATTTTATTTCCTTATTGTTCACGGCCACCAGTTTACCCAAGTTTTTTAGTGCTACAAAAACGATTACGGAAGTCATTTGGGAACAAAAAGGGGCTGTAGCTACGATTTTGGCTGCGCTACCGTTTACCCTGTTAACTGCTCTGCTTCTTCCTCTCAATATTGTGATTCAATTCGGCATTCAATTTGCTTGGATTGCTATGAAAGCATCTCTGCAAGTGCTAGTTAACAGTTTTAAACTATTATTTTCTGCATTTAATCTCATCCGTTCTGTATTCAATGAGGAGATATCTTTTCCTCAACAAGCATTTGCTTTGTTTGAAAGCATATTAAATCTAACTGTTCGATTAAGTTTTAATTTAGTGTTTGAACTTTTGGACGAAATGATTTTCATTCTAAGTAATCACAGTGTACTCAGTTCTTTACAGAACGGTTTCAATAGCCTATTAGACTCAATGCTCGATAGCATACGTCCTGAAATTGTTGTACACGAGATAGAACCATGGAGTGAGGAGCAATTAAATGCCGAAGATCAGGGGCAATTGATGGTTGCTTATGATCATCAAGAACAACCAGAAGAAGAGACTGTAGCAAATACAGCAGCTCAAGCGTTTGGTTTCTTTGCTGATACCAACTTTCCTCTTCATAATGCTCAAGATCTATGGTTGATCCAATTGCTCGCATCTGTTGCCGTTCAACAGGATGAGGTTCATGAGCATGATGAACAAACAGCTACTCCTATGAGCCGAGTTGCTTAAGTAATTTATCTCCTCTATTTAATCGTAGGTTGGGCTGCGCTTCGCATAGTCCCAACCTCTATAGAGAGAGTCATTAGTTGAGACCAAGCTCCGCAGCGAATGCTAGTCCAAGCTTAGTGAAATTAACCATATGCTCTAAATTAAGTATTTCTAACCTATCTTCAGGGGAGTGTATGTATGGGTTATCATTTTCTAAAGTGGTCGCCGAGGGATAACACGCACTAAAGCCTTGTTGATGCCAATTGACATGATCACTACATGCATAATCGCACTGTGTATAAGCAACGGGAATTTTCACATAGTGGGTTAGTAATTCCGCGGTAAACTGAGTCAAGTTGGGATCAACATAATCCTTCATCAGCCAGATAGTTGGATCTTTGCGATTAGCACGATAACCCGTTTGATCTAACTGCATTACTGCTTTTACTGGGATCTTGTTGTCTAGAAATGATTGCACTACATAACCGGAACCAACAAGCCCGCGCTCTTCTGCGGCGTAAGCAATGAGGTATACGGGGTGGTCCAGTACCACTTCAGAAGACAAAAGGACTCGAGCAATTTCTAAGCCCACAGAAATACCACTAGAGTCATCATCAGCCCCTGGCATATTGCCATTGAGAGTATCAATATGCGCGCCAATGACGATAGCATCAGTAGTTTTATCTTTGCCAATTACTGTCACTACAGAGGGCTGTTTGTACTTGGAGCCTGTTTTAACCAAATAGCTAGCGACATCACTGCGTCCATAATTACGGGCCATTGTGTCAAATTGATTTCTAAACCATCGGGCTGCGGCAGCTCCTGTTCTTTGGGTCGCCGAACGATTGACATAATTAGTTAAGTGTTGGTTCGTTTGCCAAATTTTACTGGCATCAATGAGGCTATATAATTGCATGACTTGCTTATCATGATTAATCGAATAGGTATGCGCTAGAGTCGTGGCTTTTTTTGATGATAATTGGTTTAATAATCGATAGGCATCACGCTGGTCAAACGAGTGATTCTGATAATAAGAGTCCAAATTAAGGAATTTACCACAGGCGGCTCTATTTTCCTGCAAAGTAGTAAGGGTGTTATCATCCAAAGAGACCTCTACCATGCTGAATTTATCATTTTGTACTAGTAAATTGGCTGTATCTTTTAGCGCTTTTACCATGCAATTGGAAACGATCAGTCGTTCTTTTTCTGTTTGGGCGTAAGACAGATTTGTCATACTAAAAAGACTTAGAATCACTATTAAAGCACTGCGTTTAACTAACATCAAATTACCTCCTTAATTAAATGAGGCCACTTGTATAACCATAACCATCAAACAAAAGCATACGGTTATGTAAGCGGTCTATTATCGTCCTAAAGACAATATTCCTGTGGAAAAGCGAGGGAATTTTGGCATAGAAAATGAAATGCTCATAGCATCTTAATTTATTAGGCCCCTTTCCCTCCACCACGAGTTTGAAACGAGGTCTATTGAGGGAGTATTGAGGCCGCGTTGTTGTGATTGACTTTATTTTCCAGCGGATGTGTTCTTCCCATTAGCTTAAATTGGTTGTTGACCATCATCAATTTCGCTGTGCCGCGGCATGTGGCCTAGTAGATAGTTTTATGCATTTTTAAGAAAATCGTGGCTAACTTTTTGATAGGTGTTATCAAAGTTGTCCTGGATAATGATGGCTACATTATTTGCCGATTTAATCGTTTCTGCCTGTTTTAGTATACCTGTTTTGAATTTCCAACCTTTAGGTAGAGTTAGTTTCGCACCCAATTGTGCGAGAGAGCCTTCGGTTTGGCTTTTTTTACGCACGCTATAAGAGAGCATGACATAGATATCACCATGATTATCAATCAGTTCGTACACCGGTTTACCTGTTTCAAACAGCCATGTTGTTTGTCGTTGTACTTCATGCCTGTAATAGGGATATTTCGCTTTGAGTAAATTGGTCCATTTTATATAAAGTTGTCCTGCATGTTGCATCTTAATGCCACTAATGGTTTTCTTCGCCGCATTATTTGCCGCAGGATTATTAAATCCATCAATTACCCAATAGCGAGGTCCATTTAAATAAACAAAGGATGAGCCCGTCTCTTTTTTAACTTGGGATTCTGTTACTTTATTCCACATTGTTGTTGGACAGTCATTGATTCCCAGAGTATTGTAAATGGCATAGTTAGTAACTAATTTTGACACAATAATTTCACAATATTGTTTTCCTCGCATCTGCGAGCTTCCTGTTTGCACGGCAAATAGGGGCAAGGTAAACAACAATAATAAAAGAGACAGCAAGCGGTTAGCGGCATAGTGGTGCATTATTACTCCCTGTAATCAAAATGCATTAAGTCATATAGAGCTTAATTCCAGATTTTATGCCCTATTGCAACAGTAAATTTTGCTTTTGTCTAGTAGCTGATGGCTTGATCTTAAATTACACAATTCTTAATAAATCCTTAAGTAAAAATGGTTATAATATGCTCAGTTTTTCTGTTTTTTATGAAAACAGCAAGGGTAACTAGGCTATCAATCTTGGCTTTTAATTAATTTTATTAGGAAAAATTATGACGAAATACATTCATTTATCAATTGTTCTTTTAATTGGCTTTTTATGCTCGCAAGCCCATGCGCAAAAGACAATTAACTTGAGCCCTAATGAAACTAAACTTCTAGCCAATAATACCCTTTGGACTATCAATGCAACCTGTACTATTCAAGGTAGCAAGCGATCCCATGGTAAAATTAAAATAAGTGTTCTAAAAAATAAAGGAACTATTAATGGCAAAAATTTATCTACAGGTCATGCGACTACAGTAACGGTAAAAAATAACAGCAGCATCTCGGTAAGTGCCGAAGCCGGAACCCAAATCAATTTAATTAATCTAGGAAATGAGGGATTGCAGGCTGTTTGTAATACCTAATCAACCATAACGATTAGATTAAGGATTTATTATGTTTGTAATTTCCACAGCGATAAATAATCCCTAACAATTACCCATCTATGTGCAACTCTCCTCTTTGACGTCGAGCAATTTGTTGCTCGACCTACGCCGCCATTACGTGTTTGTGGTTCTACCATGTGTATTCTGTACATAATTTTTTTCTTCAATATAATCGACAACTTATAGTTAATTTAAATCAGGCGGCTTAAGCTTTTTTAGGAATATAGGATGTTGACTCAACTTAGAAAGTACATTACTCATGTCAGTGCAAATTTAATGAGCTTTTCTTCAGCACTAGTACAATCGACCTCTTCTTTACTACCGGATGGGGTAACAACTATAGCAAAATCTTTATTTCACATTTCAGTCACCGATTTTTTACCCGCCGCTTTAGCTTTTTCCTTAAATCGTCATTTACAAGATGGCTTATCTCAGTATGAAGACGATCTTCCTGAAGAGGCTATTGTCTATCGCAATGGTGTAATGCTTACTGCAGCAGCTGTGAATGTATTATTTCTTTCTTTTATCACTTCTCGCGCTATTCGGGGGGGCATAAGAACAGCAGGACTTACAGCTACAACGCCACTTTTATTAAATCAAGGGAGTCTGGACGACGACATTCCACGAGCACGCCTGTATGATTTGGGTGCGTTCCATTCCAGTTTCAATAGAGCACTACAAGGATTAGAGTTTATCGGTGGGATTATAGTAAACGAGGGAGTTGATCTGTTCCTTCCTGAAGATTACATAACCAAATTTTTTTGCAAAATATGGGTGGGCTATGAAATAGTAGATGGGGCAATGAGTAGAAACGATCTAATGCGTTTATCCACTCTTCGAATTAATAGTTTGCCCTTATTAGTGGGGAGTTCTTACTTTTTAAGCTCCTATATGAAGGATCATGTATTAGATGGCAATACCAATCCATACTTTAATTTGTTGATTGATAATTGCATCTTTGTCGGTCTATTTGCTGTGGTGGCCAATTTGAAATTAAGAAATGTCCCTTTACAGAGCGAACCTGGTTTTTTTAATGCTCTACAGGATTGGCGCGCATCTTATTCAATAGAGTTGCTCCGTTCTCTTTCCAGAAAACTTAAAAATTTAGAGCATTATGATTTAAGTGGTTTTAATGCATTGGAAAGCATGTATACGAATGTTGCTAAAGCAACTTTATTACCCACGATGTTGCATTCTCCCAAACAATTTTTTGATGATAAGGTAATTAGTGAGTTATTAGATGGATTATCGCCACAGGCGGTATCTTATCTGCAAGACAAATATTCAACAAAGCAAATTGAGACGTTTTTAGGCCATTTGGAAATATTAATGACGAGAAAATTGATACCCCGGCATACCCAATCGCTTTGTCGTTTTTTTGCTATTAATACTTGGTCTGATGCGTTTCAATCCAAGTTGCTCTCCGTGAGAAGAGTCAATCCAATGCCTGATTCAGACGATGAAGAAATTGAGAGCGACGACGATTTTTCGCCGAATCATTTTAGATGATTTCATTGTCATTTTTTATAAGGAATATTAAATTTTAGTTTTTTACTGCTCGTACTTAATGCTCTTGATTTTCTGTACTTTGCCCCCAGTTAGCAACATGGCTATAGTGCTTAAAAACGACAGGAAAAGAGAGAGTGATGAACATAATAGATTTCCGTAGTGATACGGTGACAAAGCCTAGCAAAGCCATGTTAGAAGTCATGATGCGTGCTGAGGTAGGGGATGATGTTTATGGCGAAGATCCTACAGTAAATCGATTGGAAGCCATGATTGCTGAACGGGCAGAGATGGAGGCCGCACTTTTTGCTCCTAGCGGGACACAATCTAATTTGCTAGGCATTATGGCGCATTGCGAACGAGGTGACGAATATATCGTTGGCCAAACTGCTCATACTTACTTATGGGAAGGAGGGGGGGCTGCCGTTTTAGGTAGTGTGCAACCTCAGCCCTTGGATTTCGAGCAAGATGGCTCTTTGAATTTAGACAAAGTAAGCATGGCGATTAAACCTATTGATGATCACCATGTACGTTCTCGACTACTTTGTCTGGAGAATACAACTCAAGGCAAAGTACTGCCTCTTGCCTATTTAAATCAGGTTCGTCTTTTTTGCCAGCAACATCATTTATCTTGCCATCTTGATGGAGCACGGGTGTTTAATGCTGCAGTAAAGCTGAACGTTGAATTACACGAGATCAGTCAATATGTAGATTCTATCTCTATTTGTTTGTCCAAGGGATTGGGGGCGCCTATAGGTTCTGTACTTTGTGGGACAAAAGAACTAATCACCAAAGCAAGACGTTGGCGAAAGGTTGTTGGTGGTGGAATGCGCCAGGCGGGAATTATTGCTGCCGCAGGAATTTTTGCCTTGGAACATCATGTCTCGCGTTTAAAAGAAGATCATGATAACGCACACGCCCTTGCCCTTGGTTTAGCTGAAATAGATGAGCTAGAAGTTGATAAAGGTACTTTGCAAACCAATATGCTTTTTATTAAGGCCCCCAATCAATATGCTGGATTATGGGAGCATTTGCGGCAGCACAATATTCTTTTTCCTAAAAGGCCTAATCCATTAAACATCATAAGGCTGGTAACTCATCTGGATATTACTGCCATGGATATTCAATATACTATTGATGCAATAAAAAAATATTATCAATTGAGTTAAAGCCTTTTTTCTAATCCCGTGACAGGTCCGTGGGCTTCGGTTCTAATAGGAGATAGAGCTCTAATACAAGTATTTTTTAATCCGGTAATTGCTATTATTGGTTGAGATCATTAGGCTTTTAGTAGGGATGTTCTTTTTCAAATGGACGATGCACTATGATTTTGTCACAACATTATCTATTATTAAAAACCCTACATATTTGTGGTGTGGTAATTTTCCTTGGGAATATTGTAGTCACTGCTTTTTGGAAAGTCTTTGCCGATCTATCGCATGATTGGCGCATTGTTGCTTTTTCGCAACGATTAGTGACTTACACGGACATCTGCTTTACCTTTCTCGGTATTGTGCTTATTGCCATTACAGGAATGCTGTTAGCCAGTAATTATGGCAATTACTGGCATGTTTATTGGATTTTCTGGGGATTATCTTTATTTATTGCTTCCGGGGTTATCTGGGTAGTGATACTCATTCCTCTACAAATCAAATTGCACTTCATGGCAAATCGCTTTCAGGAATCAGCAGCAATACCACATCAATACTGGATTTACGAAGGTTTATGGGCAATTTTTGGCACCATCGCAACGATTCTGCCTTTCATTACCTTATATTTCATGGTGTTCAAACCAAGTTAACTGCTTTTAGGTAAATTCCAGGCCAATCTATTTACAAGCCACAATCAGTTGGCCGGCTCTCTGGCGGGCTTTCTTGCTGTTTCTTCAATTGCCGTTCTAGAGTGCTTATTTCTATTTTTGTTCCATTAATGAGCTGCTTGATTGAAATGAAAAACAAATAGCGTTCGGGCCCTTGATCACCATTATATTCTGTTTGCTCCGTTTCATATCGTTCAAGTCTTGCTTTTGCTTCTTGCAATTCCTTTTCAATTTGCTTCACTGCTCACTCCTTGATTCTTGATGAAAAATCCAAAGATCATGTCAGTTCATGATTCCCTTCATATGCAATATAACGAGCATATCCATAAAACTCCATCAATTTATAAGGAAATAAATAACCTGTTGCTATTGCCGCAAAGATAATTCACCATGAGAGTTAGATGGATTATGTTAATTGGTTTAAGTAGTAATTTTCAGGGATGCTAAAGATGAGTAAGCAAAGTATTATCATCGGTGATGAAAAAGTCAGAGCGGGAACACATAAAACGATATTCCTCCCCATGCCTAAATTATATGATTGGACCCCCATAAGCCTACCTATTCATGTTATTAATGGTCCGGAAGAGGGGCCTACTTTATGCATTACCGCGGCCGTTCACGGTGATGAAATAAACGGCGTTGAAATCATACGTCGTCTTTTGAAAAAAAAGGGATTGAAACGAATTAATGGCAACATCATTGCCATTCCCATAGTTAATGTTTACGGCTTTTTATATCAAGAACGCTATCTAATGGACAGGCGCGATCTAAATCGTTCTTTTCCTGGAAATTCTAAAGGGTCACTTGCCTCAATTTTGGCGGGCATTATTAGTAAAGAAATTTTAACTCAATCCACACATGCTATCGATCTGCATACAGGATCCAATCATCGTTTTAATCTGCCGCAGATTCGCGCCAATTTGGATATGAGCGGTATAGAAGATTTAGCACGGGCTTTTAATGTCCCAGTAATACTGCATTCCAGTTTCAGAGATGGCTCGATGAGGGAGTATGCTAATGAGCAAGGAATCCCTCTACTAGTCTATGAAGCTGGAGAGGCACTACGTTTTCACGAGTTATCTATTAGAACTGGCATTAATGGTATTTTAAGTGTGATGCTTGCCCTAGAGATGATCAAACCAGGTAAATACCATTTAAAAAAATGTGTGCCGACTATTTCTCGAAACTCTTATTGGCTGCGCGCTCCAACCAGCGGTATTTTGAGGCATATTAAAAAAGCAGGGGATAAAGTCACTAAAGGGCAGGTTATTGCTATTATTGCTAATCCAACGAGTACGGAAGAATATAAATTGAAATCACCTCTTTCCGGAATCATTATTGGTGAAAATATGTTGCCCTTGGTTCACTCGGGACAAGCCTTATTTCATATTGCTAGTTTTGAAAAATTAAATGTGGTTGAGGAGCAATTGGAGAATATTCAAGAGGCATTTAATCTTGCAGATGATGAGTACTAAGAGCAACATCGTAAATAATAGACTAAAAATAATTAAGCCAAAAACGTAATAAAGTCGTTATTGCTTGAGGAGCCTCCATAGGACACATATGCCCGGCATCTTCAATAACAGCTAGTTTTGCGTGAGGAATTGCATCTGCTAATTCTTCGTGCTCAGTCAAGGAAAAATTTTTATCTTCGCGTGCGTGAATGACTAATGTTGGCATAGTCAGTTGTGTTAAAAATGAAGTAATTTCTTTCCGGGTTAATAACGCTATTTGTTGATTGAGAAAGGCCTGTTCCCCCACTCTTAGAAACATAGAGATTACTTCTTTTTTTATTTTATTATGAAACACATAATAATTGGCTAAATTGGTTGCTACAGTTTTAAATTTACCTTGTTCAACTGCATGGATCATCTCAATTCGGTTTTGTTGTTTTTCTGGCGAATCTGGTCGTGCAGAAGTGTTGATTAAGCATAATTTAGAAACACGCTCAGGGGCTTGTCTAGCCAATTCCATTGCCAGCCGTCCTCCCATAGAATGACCTACCAAACAAAATTTGCCTGCAATTTGCTTTAAAACCATTTCTAGTAGGTCTGCTGTGTTATTACTTGAGGTGATAGGGATAACACTACAAGCCGCCAACTCACTGAGATGACTTACCTGATAGGCCCATACCTTTTGATCGGATAAAACTCCCGGTAAAAAGATTAATGTCTCTCGTGGCATAATAATCTCCCTGATTAGATACCCAGTTAATAACGAGGCGGTAAGGGCCTTTTTTATCACAACTATAACTATCGATTATTTTATTTTTTGGTCATCGATGCCAAAAAAGCTTCGGCATTTTTGCTGATCTCTTCTTGGGTCAGATCTTTAGTATGTGTTGCAATCATCCATGAATAGCCAAAGGGATCTTTAAGGTGGCCTGCTCTATCACCCCAAAACATATCGGCTACCGGCATAGTGACTTGTCCTCCTGCAGCTATAGCTTGGTTAAACATTGCATCAACATCAGATACGTAGACAAACAAGCTAATTGGCGAATGCCCCATAGTTTCTGCACTTTTGGGACAATTTTCACTGCCGTGCATTTCATCGCCCATCATGATGATCGAATCGCCAATTTTTATTGTCGCATGCATCACTCCTTTGCCATCGGGAGAGGGAAAGAGATCAAGTAATTGAGCGTTAAATGCCTTTTTATAAAATTCTATTGCTCGTCGGCAATCTTTAAAAGTAAAAGACGGGGTAAGTGTGTGAAATCCATCGGGTATTGCTTTGACCATATTGTTCTCCTTGAACACGGTTTATCAAAATACAAAGTATAGGATAGCCATCAAAATAACTTAGTCAAAGAAATATTTTATTAATTCCTTTACCCACATTGTAATCGCCATCTATAGTAGATAGATAAGGGAGCGAAGGAACGTATGAATGAACAACGGATTAAAATCCCGGGAAGTTTTGCTAAAAATTTCTAATCTGGAGATGGATGAGGTCTATGCTGAACTCAAAACATCGAAAGAGGGGTTGTCCCCTCGTGACGTCGAGGAGCGATTGGAGCGTTATGGCAAGAATCAAGTCGCGCGCGAAGAGTCTATATCGGGATACCGGATGTTACTCAATAATTTTAGGAATCCATTCATTTTGGTGCTCATTTTATTGGGCGTCGTTTGTTACATTACCCATGATATGAGAGGAACTATAGTTGTTACGGTTATGGTGCTGCTTAGTGTCATCATGCGTTTTATTCAAGAATACCGCTCTTCACAAGCCTCAGAAAAGCTAAGAGATATGGTACTCACCAAAGCTACCGTCAGGCGCCATAGTGAAGAGGTTGTCGAGGACAATGAGCAGGCCACCAACAAAAATAAAGGTAAGAATAAAAATAAAATAGAAGTTCCTTTTGAAGACTTAGTGCCCGGCGATATTATTTATCTTTCTGCTGGCGATATGGTGCCTGCAGATGTCAGACTAATTCACTCCAAAGATTTATTTATCAGTCAATCTGCCTTAACGGGCGAATCCATGCCTATAGAAAAATACGATACTCTTGCTAGTGTTGTGGAAAAATCCATTCAAGTGAAGAGTGATACAAGTACTAACCCTATGGAGCGTAATAATCTCTGTTTTATGGGAACCAGTATCGTTAGTGGTTCTGGAGAGGCTGTTGTCATTGCTACAGGACATCGCACTTCTTTTGGCTCTCTTGCAAAAAGTATTATTGGTCATCGTAGCATCACCAGCTTTGATAAAGGGGTGAATAGTGTGACCTGGCTATTGATACGTTTCATTTTGGTTATGGTGCCTATTATTTTTGTTATCAATGGCTTCGTTAAAGGGGATTGGCAAGAAGCATTTTTGTTTTCTATTGCGGTCGCGGTCGGCTTGACTCCAGAAATGCTTCCTATGATTGTTACGGCAAACCTTGCTCGTGGTGCCGTTGCCATGTCCAAGCATAAAGTAATAGTAAAACGTCTCAACTCCATTCAAAACCTGGGAGCCATGGATATTCTCTGTACCGATAAAACAGGCACCTTAACGCAAGACAAAATTATTTTGGAAAAATATCTGGATGTTAATGGCCAGGAATGTCTGCAAGTTCTGGAATATGGGTTTCTTAACAGTTTCTATCAAACCGGGCTCAAAAATATGATCGATAGAGCCATTCTGGAACATCGTGATATTGAACGTCAAATAAAGCTCTCTTCAGGATATAAGAAAATCGATGAAATTCCTTTTGATTTTATAAGACGCAGGATGTCCGTGGTAGTCAGTGAAGAGGAAAATCAACATCTTCTCATTTGTAAGGGAGCTGTTGAAGAATTGCTTGATATTTGTTCTGATTTTCATCTGGGTGATGAAATTACTTCTCTTGGTGCGGAGCAGCGGGGCAAGATTATTGATCTAGCTTATAGTTTAAATGCAGAAGGATTTCGCGTTATTGCTATAGGCTATAAAAAATTACCCATGACCGACACACCCTATTCTGTGAGGGATGAAAGGCAACTTATTTTATCCGGATTGATGGCATTTTTAGATCCTCCCAAAGAAAGCATCACAGAGGCGATCAAGGAATTGAACAAGCATGGAGTGGAAGTCAAAATTTTAACCGGTGATAACGACATAGTTACTCGGCGTGTTTGCAAAGAGGTAGAGCTATTCTGTCATGAGGTATTGCTCGGTGATGCTATAGAACAGATGTCCGATGGGGAGTTAAGTGCACGCGTAGAAACCACCACTATTTTTGCCAAGCTTGCTCCGCTGCAAAAAGCGCGCATCATTAAGATATTACAAAATAAAGGCCATACGGTAGGTTTTCTTGGTGATGGAATCAATGATGCTGCCGCGTTACGAGATGCTGATGTAGGTATTTCGGTTGATTCAGCAACAGATATAGCCAGAGAGTCCGCTGATATTATTCTCTTAGAGAAAAACTTACTGGTTTTGAGTGAGGGGGTTGTAAAGGGCAGGGAGGTGTATGGCAATATTATTAAGTACATCAAAATGACGGCCAGTTCTAATTTCGGCAATGTATTTAGTGTTCTTATTGCCAGTGCTTTCTTACCTTTCTTGCCTATGTTGCCATTGCAATTATTAATTCAAAATCTTTGCTACGATGTATCACAACTGGCACTCCCATGGGATAGAATGGACAAGGACTTTCTGCAAACGCCAAGAAAATGGGAGCCTACCGGTATTGCACGGTTTATGATTTTTATTGGTCCTACCAGCTCTATTTTTGATATGACCACCTTCGCTATTATGTGGTTTATTTTTCATGCCAATTCGCCAGAAACACAGGCGCTATTTCAATCAGGTTGGTTTGTTGAGGGTTTATTATCGCAAACATTAATTGTCCATATGATACGTACCCAAAAAATACCCTTTATCCAAAGTATGGCCGCAACGCCTTTAATCACTATGACCGTGGTGATTATGATTCTAGGGCTTTATTTACCTTATTCCTCCTTGGGACCCATATTGCATTTAGTGGAACTACCAGCAAGCTACTTTTTTTGGCTTATACTAACGCTGTTTTCTTATTGTGCTTTAGTACAAGTCGTTAAAACTTGGTATATCAAAAGATTTAAAGCCTGGTTATAACTTCAGCTTTATTCCAAGCCTACACATATTTCCAAGAAAATAGTGCCCAAAATGGTAGTTAACTCTGCTTTTTTATATTGGTTAAAGCCATTGCCATGTAACATCAGAGTACTGAGATGTGGGGGCAGTACTGCAAAAGCTTGAGTTAATGTGTCTTTGTCTTGATGATTCAAATGATTAAAACTTAAATCTAGATAGGTTAACGCTCTTGAAATAGAGGAAAACAATTGGACTAATTCCTGGCCATTCATTTTATTGAGGGTATTATGGCGTAAGCTAAGTGAGGTAATACTCTGAGGAATGGCGGCAAAAGCCCTGGCTAATACATCACCACTTTGATGACTTAGATTATTCCAGCTTAATCCCAGAGTGATAATACGATCAGGTATGGCCGTAAATATTTTAATTAAGTCTTCTTCGCCTTTCTCCGCGCCTAAATAGTTAAAACTTAGATCCAGGGAATTAATTTGTTTTGGCAGGCGTTTTAGGACTCTAGCAAAATCAGCCCCTTTTTTCTGGAAAAAGTCGTTATTACTCAAATCTAATGAGGTTACGCTTTGTGGTATATTTTTAAAAGCAGCGTTTAACTCAGTGTTCCTTTTATTGTACAAACCATTATAGCTTAGATCTAAAAAGGTACAGTCATTAGGGATTTTGGTAAATGCACGAACAAATACCTCTTCATTCAGATTAAATAATTCAGATAGCTTATAAATCATGATCACTCATTCCAAATTAATTAAAGCAATTAAGCTAAGTTTAGTCGATAAAATAGACTTGGATTAAATTTGCACATGAAGTGCCGTCTAATGACCATGGTGATTTGTTTGATAGCGAAAACGAAAATAGACGGTTGTTTTAGATGAAAGTAAATGCAAAATGGAATACTCTTTCTATCATAGAATGGCTTCTTATTGTTACAGGGATATTTATGGTATCGGACAAAATGCAATTAGTTACAGGGGGCATGGGTATACTCTTTAGGGCCGCATTATTTGTATTGTCGACAGTAGCATCAGCCAATCCCGAGATGATAGCGAATGAGCCTCATCGGGGATTTTCAAACCCACATGCCGCCGCTATGCAAGTGCCAAGAGAACATAGGCAATTTCAAAATGTAAGACCTCATGAAGTAATACGTCCCTTGCATGGACCCAATGGAGTCCAACATAACGAAATTAATGTGCCTCAGATACAGCATAAAGTAATACAACAACCAATAGTAAAGCCCATACAAAAACCTATACAAAAGCCTATTCACCATGGTCTTCAACCCACAGTAACTCCTATTAATACCCCAAAGCCGATAACCCCAACACCTAATAAAACAATTCACCCGATAAATCCTTATAACAACAATAGGAATTTTTATCCTGCTCATGTGGTGGTCAATACCAAGCCCAGCCACTTAAATAATCCCATGACGCAACAAAACCTGCATCATGCCATGACGTGGAATCAACAGTTTGTCCATGCTGCAAATAACGCCCAATGGGTACACGAGGTTAACGGCTATCAACAGCAATACCATAAACAATTTTATAACTATAATGTACAACGGTTTAACGTTTATGGTCATTACTGGCAGAACAATCATTACCATAATTGGTATAATGCATGGTATCACTTGGGATTTTATGGGGGGTTTTGGTATCCAGTACGACCCTTTTATGCCATAGAGAATTATTTTACTTATCCCGTCGTTCAATGGTTCTTCGTGGATGAAGCCGTTGCGCCGCAATATTACACTAATTATTATGTTTCTCAGCCAGCCCCGCCTCCTGCGTGTATCGAAACGTTTCCTTACAAGAATGTTTACTTCCCTACGGATACTTTGCGTGATCTTCTTGTTGAGGTTAGTGGTTTCCCACAACAATTACGTTGTAACTTCCGTGAGGCAATAATTGGTATTACTTCTCAATTAAAAGACGATATGAGCAACTATTTCGCGCTCTCTTTTACCTTTCGTCCTGACGATATCGTTATCAATTATTATCAAAATTTACAAGGTCAAGCGATAGTCATCGCGGGCTTTGTCAGTCAAAATAAAATAAACATGGCTTTTGAAGCGTTATTGGATTTGCGCAATCCTAACAACAGCATTGTTTTTGCGCCGGATGGTCAAACTCCGACGGAAGAGCAACTACAAGTATTAAATCAATTAAATAGCCGCATCAAGAACTTAGGCGGCGATCCTTTTACTGCACAACAAGAACCAGCACCTAGTGCTTATAATGCCAATTCTATGAGTCAAGGCTCGGCTGCAGGTCCATAAGGTCCTGCTTCGAGCTCTCATCAATAGAACATAGTGGACAAATAAAGGTCAAGAAAGTATAATATTGCTATCTTCCTAATGCTAGGTGATAACACCCTTTTATCAATCGTACTATCCTTTGAACAATTAAATTATTGTTACATTTTACTTAACCAGAATATAACCGGGACTATTACCTATGCCTAGGCAACTTAATTATACGCAATATTACCAAGAACAAATGGATTTTCTTGTTCGCTACTTAGAAAATCATCCGTTAAATCATGTGGAACAAACTAGAGCTCAACGAATAAAAAATAAGTTGGCGAGACAACAGGTTCATTTTACTGATGATTTTTTAGCCATTACTCCTGGAGATGAATTATTAGCCACCCGCATAGGCTATGTCCCTCCTAATGGGACTAATATCTCCCTTTTAGCACCTGACAAGGATAGGGCGAATGGATATCGTCATTTAACGCGTCAGCGCCTAGTTTACGGTCCCGTTGATTTTTATTTGGGTGGTCAACTAGATAGCCCAACAGAGATCCCAGTGATTACTACCTGTGCCATTAATCTTATGGGAACATCTCCTTACGATTCAGCACGGTTTAATCCCAATGGCATTTTTAATGCGACAGAATATCAAAAAGAATGTAACAAATTAGCTGACTTTATTGTTTCTGCGGCAAAACAACATGGTCATCAACGATTGGTAATGCCCGCGTTTGGTGTAGGCCTTTATATCAAAACCATCGATTCAACATCTCAAATTAAAGCCAGAGATCTGATGTATCGTGCTTTTGCCATGGCTGCGCAAAAACATCAATTACAAGTTGATTGGATTGTTTGGGCTAAAGATACTAAAAATGACCCTGTTCGGGTACAGCAAGATCTTTCCGTTCTTAGTAACCCATACATCAGCCCCATTATTCATGCCGATTTCTTGCAGTACGGACAAGAGCTATTGGCGAAAAATGTAGACGCGGTGCTGCTTAATGCGGGAAGCGATCGCACCGTAGGTGGTCATTATACAGCAAATAAGGGCAGCATGGAGCGCTTACCCGTGGAAGAGCAAATGACCCAGCAATCTGATCTTGCGGTATTGCACACGGAGTACAATAGTGTAATGGCAGATAATTTTAGGAAACAAGTTGTTGCTCGTAGACAGTCAATAGCACAACCTAAGCCACCGGTAGTACATATCTCGGCACCATACACTCCATTAGCGGGAGCGAATGATAATGCTTTAGCAATTAAAAACTATTTAGGCGTTAATGAGCATCCTTGGGTTTTATCTAATGGGACTGACTATAAGATTTCTTTCAAAGGCGGGGCAAGCGCTCAGGCCTTAGTCAATAAGGGGCAAGGGCTGAATCTGCGCGTCATACAAGAAGGCAGCTATTCGGCAGTCTATTTATCTGCTAGCCTGTATCAAAATTTAATACAACAAGCCAAACAAGCGGCTCCGGTGCACCAGCACAATTCAAGCCACATCACCCCCTCACCGCAACCGATAGTGACTCAGCCTACACCCTACACTGAGCTGCAGGGGGGCAGGGACAATGCCTTAGCAATCAAAAGTTATTTAGGGCTTAGCGAACATCCTTGGGTTTTATCCAATGGGACTGACTATAAGATTTCATTCAAAAGTCAGGCAAGCGCCCAAACGTTATTGGATAAGAGGCAAGATCTGGGGCTGCAAATCAAGCAAGAAGGAGCTTACTATGCGGTATATTTAACCGCTAGGTTGTATCGACATGTACTACAGCAAGCCAAACAAACGGCTTCTATGCACCAGCACAATTCAAGCCACATTGTACCTCCACCGCAACCGATAGTGACTCAGCCTACACCCTACACTGAGTTGCTGGGGGGCAGGGATAATGCCTTAGCAATCAAAGGCCATTTAGGGCTTAGTGAACATCCTTGGATTTTATCTAATGGGACTGACTATAAGATTTCATTCAAAAGTCAGGCAAGTGCCCAAACGTTATTGGATAAGAGGCAAGATCTGGGGCTGCAAATCAAGCAAGAAGGCTCCTATTATGCGGTGTATTTAACCGCTGGGTTGTATCAAAATATAGTGTTACGGGCGAATCAACCTGTGCGTGCACAACACCATGCTCTGGAGCAGGAACCACCCAGGCCTGTTCATAAACAGTCTCTCCCACCTAAGGTGGTTGATAAAATATCAAGTGAAACGGTTGACGATACTCACCCTATTGATAAGCCTGATTTAGCAAACCAATTAACGATATCCGCTGTGCGAGATGCAGTAAAAAAATACCAAGAGTGGTATCGAGGGGATGTTAATCACCGAGGCCCTAATGGCTTCTTTAGCTGGTTACGCCATGGCTCGACCGGACAAAAGCGAGCTGTCGATTTAGTAGCGCAAATTACAAGTGATGGGGCAGATATAGAGGAGATACTCAACGATTTGCTAAAGAATCCTTCGACAGCCTACCATCGTCATTCTTTATCTTCCTTTTTACTTGATGAGTTAAGCAAAATTGAAGGGAGCTCTTGGTATGGATTAGCACCTAATAAAACGCTTCTTTATGATCAACACAAAGTAGTGGAGCATTTGGAGCTCGTTTCTCCTGGAGTGCAACAGCAAGGATAGTCCGTACACTGCTTCTATAGGTGACTCCCGCACTATTCCAAACATGGGGTCACCTATTTGCTATTTTTAAACTTTTACAGTAATAATGATGTATTATTGCTTATAGAGTATAAAAAATGCCCAAGGAAAAAGGCTCTACGGAATCTTATAGCTATGCGAAAGCACAAGAAAAAATAAATGCTTTAAAACTAAGAGGCTATCAATTCGTAGGTCATTTACCTGAAGACACCGCTCCTTGGGGCATGCTTAAAGTGGCTTTTTTCCTTTTTGTAAAAGATTCCAGCTATTATCAATATAGAGGGAAATCGTTATTGTCTGATCCTGTGCTGGCACTTGAGTTTGATGATAATAATGAGCCCGTAGGAGATGGTTTCTGTAAAATAATTAATGAAAATTACATCTATGTCATTTTTACACAAAAAAAATTAGAGGGTGAAGGGGGCGAAAAACTTGTAGTGCTCCTTAAAAAAGATGCAGCAATGACGGGACATTCCTTCCTAATAGGGCCTTATGGAAAACTCGCTGCTCGTATTATCGGGGGGGAGGTTTATTATCATAATGGTGAGCTATTATTGATTAATCGTAAATCAGGAAGCTTTCATCGAGAAGTAGATGAGGCTGTTCCCTTCATACGTGCGATTTGGGGTGTTGCTGGTGAAAAAGCGTTTCATGCTGCGGTAGAAAAAGATGATGTGCTCAATGAATTGCAAAGACGAAAAGCCCTATCTGCTGCATTGCGACATCCTGCGGGTGCTTTAAGTCTAGTTTCGTCCATCTTAATCGATGCCGCAAACGTTTCAGCCCGGGAGCCTTCTGCTTTACCAACTCCGGATGCCGTGACTCTTCCAGGTATGATTCTTGACACAAAACCGATGGTTAATCCTCCCCCTGTAAGTCCTGCGCCAGTCCTGTCCATGGCTCATGCACCACAAGTTACCTTCTTCAAACCAGAGGTTGCCGCCGATGATAAGCCAACACCAACATGTAGTCGTTGTATTATCCTTTAATGCTTATCTTTGCGCATTAAAATTTAAAACGTAACCCCGTAGGTTGGGTTGCGTTTTTCTGCAACCCAACGATTGACTACATTTAGCATTAAACCAGAGCCCCTACGAGTCATCGGAAAATGCCAAGTGTAATTGAGGAATTTTATCGGGATGGTTAAATAGTTTGCGGTGCCCAACGGTTACAACAGTAAAAAAATAAGTCGTACCTGGAGTGTAATCACGTCGATAATGTATCGGCAAATAATATCATGTTGGGTTGCGAAAAGATGCAACCCAACCTACGCAGCTACATATAGCATTAAATCAGAGCTTACTACGAGTAATGGCGCATCATTCATGGCCAATCTTATCTGATAAGCTAACCGGATTGCTATCCCAATCAGCTCCGTAGGTTGGGTTGCGTTTTTTTTGCAACCCAACGATTAACCTACATATAGCATTAAATCAGAACTTACTACGAGTAATGGCGCATCATTCATGACCAATCTTATCTGATAAGTTAACCGGGTTACTATCCCAATCAGCTCCGTAGGTTGGGTTGCGTTTTTTTGCAACCCAACGATTGACTACATTTAGCATTAAATCAGAGCTTACTACGAGTAATGGCGCATCATTCATGGCCAATCTTATCTGATAAGCTAATCGGATTGCTATCCCAATCAGCTCCGTAGGTTGGGTTGCGTTTTTTTTGCAACCCAACGATTAACCTACATATAGCATTAAATCAGAACTTACTACGAGTAATGGCGCATCATTCATGACCAATCTTATCTGATAAGTTAATAGGGTTGCTACCCCAATCAGGGCTGATAAGCTCATTGCGAATGTAACGATGAATACTACTGTATGGCCAATCAACGGGACGAAGAGCAACTCCGTGTTTAACGGGGTTATAATGAATATAATCGACATGCTGATTGAAATCATTTTCATCTCGGATACGGTGTTCCCAAAATCTTCGCTGCCATATGGCTTGTTCATTTTTACGTTGTCGACTACCCAAAACAACGGGGCGTTGTTCCTGGGGAACGGTTGTAGTAAATGAGCGTTTAATATTACGCCACCGAATTGAGTAATCCAGGTCATCAGTCGGTAACGTCCAAATGGTATGGAGATGGTCGGGCATAATGACGATGGCATCGATATGAAAAGGGCGACGAGCCATTTCATCGGAAAATGCCAACCGTAATTGAGCAATTTTATCGGGATGGTTAAATAGTTTGCGGCGCCCAAAGGTCACAACAGTAAAAAAATAAGTCGCGCCTGGAGTGTAATCACGTCGATAATGCATAGGCAAATAATATCATGTTGGGTTGCGAAAAGATGCAACCCAACCTACGCAGCTACAAATAGAAACCTCTTCATCATAACTCTCCAGGTGATAAAAATTAGGTCAACGCAAGCACATGCCTTTCTGATCTTATTGCTGTCAATTTGATCTTTTAAATGACGGTCTTTATAATAGTTCTTTTTAGTTAACCAGGGAATTTTATTATGAAAATGAAAATAGAAAAAGAAATCCAATCGGTGAGTGTAGATTCCATTTCAGAATCCTTTCCAGCTCAATACGAGGTTACACTTCATTATAAAGATGGAGCACAACAGGAATGTTCAACAAATGCAAAAGTACTTGCAGAACAATATATTGATTATTTGAGTGAGAATGATAAGAAGGGTGTTTTAGAAGAGATTCAACGCCTAGAAAAAGCTTTTCCTATAAAAGCAAATACAATTACTCCGAAAAACAATAGCTCTTCTTGTAATTTAAGCATGCAAATATTAGGTGGTTTTATGGCTGTTCTTGGAGCTGCAGCAGTCGCAGTTGCCTTTACTGTACTTAATGCCGCAACCTTTGGTATTGCTGGATTAGTGGTGGCAGGAATTGGAGCCGCAGTTACCCTTGCGGGAGTAGGCTTATTTGCAGTCGGTAGTCTTAAAAAATGTGATCCCGTCTCTTCCACTAATGATGTCAGTCCAAATATAAATTAAACACAATAATTTTAACACGTATGCAAAGAGAGCAATTAAGGGGGCATTTTAATCAAGTTAGTCTAGCTCCGTAGGTTGGGTTGCGTTTTTTTGCAACCCAACGATTGACTACATTTAGCATTAAATCAGAGCCCCTACGAGTCATCGGAAAATGCCAACTATCGGGATGGTTAAATAGTTTGCGGCGCCCAAAGGTCACAACACTAAAAAAATAAGTCGCGCCTGGAGTGTAATCACGTCGATAATGCATAGGCAAATAATATCATGTTGGGTAGAGCCCGGAAAATTTAATATTTAGATGAGCGAGCTTGAATGCCTTATGGGAGTGGCTCCCCTTAGTAAGTATATTCCGAACTCAACGGCGAGAGGAAGTGATAAATTTTGGTCAATGCTATTCAGCAATCACTCCCGCAAATAGAGTACAACTTACAAATTAATCAGCTTTCAATAAACTTGAATGATTAATTTTGGATATTACGTTGCTCTAAAAACCTATTAGCAAAACCGTGAGGAGAGTCTGCTTTTAAATTTAATTCATCAAGATAGATCAGTTTAAAATTAGGTTCGTCCGCGAGTGAGCTAACATCTGGATTTTCTGGATAGTGCTTGAGAAGAGGGAAAAATAAGGATTGACCAATTACATAGCGTTTGTCATTGTTCTCAGGAGACATGCCCCAGACATTTTGATAGGTAATAGCAGCCTCTTTATTATTGTTTATATCCTTCTTGCCTACATACAACATTACATGGCCACCGATATAAATAATGGTCATCAATGGATGGCCTTTTTCTTTTAACAAGCTTATGCGTTCGTCAACATTATTTTTTGATAAGTCCAGTGTTGAACTTAGCTGTGCTTGTTGAGCCGAATTTCTGGGGAGCCAAATTCCAAATGGTGTGAATATACTTTTCATCTCTTGAGAGCAATCATTAAAGAAGAATGCTCCACCCCAGCCATAAGGTCGATTTTTTAATTGGTTAATAATTTTGACCAGGCTTTTGGGCGAGGCAGTTAAAGGCATTATATCCGATGCGTTTGTATTGATAATGCCAGTTTTTATCATAGCTTGATTATGGCTATTTTTAGCGGGTATTAAGATGGAGGTTTGTTGACTATTACGCTCAATCATTGGAAATACAGATCCAACATATCCAGTGAATTGAAATTGCTGTTGATCATCGATAATGCTTGCTTCTGTTTGAGTAACTGCAATAAGGCTGTGTTGTGCTGCTGTTTGCCACTGGTTTATGAACCCAGATGAAACATAGGCAATATCATTACTTTTAACC
Organism: Legionella fallonii LLAP-10; assembly: GCF_000953135.1. Taxonomy (NCBI): domain Bacteria; kingdom Pseudomonadati; phylum Pseudomonadota; class Gammaproteobacteria; order Legionellales; family Legionellaceae; genus Legionella; species Legionella fallonii. Next base: position 93,931 of record NZ_LN614827.1, read on the forward strand.
CACGCAAAATAACCATCAGGTGTTAAGACCAATGACCAAGCTTTGTCCTTTGACACACTAAAGATATAGAGTGGCGTTCCTGCCCAAATTGCCGATTCTTGCAAATTATCAAAAGGGAATCCTTGGCCAGGTAGACTGGCATGAAAAAAATCAGGTGCATTATCAGGTAACCCCCGTGCATAGGTATTTGCAACTGAAATAGCTCTATTTTCTTCCTTGAACTCACTGGAGGCAAGTGCATATAAATCCATATTATCTCTTATTCTGCTCCACCAAGTTTGGTCGTGTTCCTTGAAATTCTCTGCATAATGTTTGTCTTCATTCGATTTTTTTTGATTGTTAAAGTCTTCTAATATTTCGATCTCAATTTTTTTCATTAACGGCAAGGCGGACGTTACCATTTGTGCGCTCCAAGGTGATAATCCTTGAGCATCAGTAGAATAATAATGATTGTAAAATTGCTTTAATTGTAAGTTTTGATATTCAGGGCCTAATAAATTTTTATTGTAATCCTCTCCATCTGGAGACAAATAGTCATTTGCATTTTGAGAATATATGATAGGAAAATCATAAATGGGTACTTCCATTGCAAAACATGCGGAAAAATAGAGGAATAAGAATGGTGCAATGATGAATTTCGTTAAATGCCGCTTATCACATATGGTATAATTCATAAGACTCTGCTTCACAACAGAAGGGTTACATGATACCGATAAATGCGTATTGTGTCAATTTATTAGCCAGTTTTGGGCGATTGTAAATGAGTTATAAATGCCATGTATCGTTAGTAATCTTTGCTATATTGATGTCAACAAACTCTGTTTCAATGGCAGCGGATAAGGCTAAGGACGCTTGCCAAGTTCTGAACACATCCGAACAGGTAAAAAAAATACTGCCCTATCCTTCACAAATTATTATTGTTAAGTCATTGGGTGGCATTAAGGCCCATATGACCCTATGTCAACGCCACGGAGCAATATGGAAACCAATGTTTACACCCGCCTTTCGTGCTGTTATTGGAAAGAATGGGATAGCGTCGATTGGGAAAAAGAAAGAGGGTGATTTAAAAACACCCGCAGGCTTATATTCCATCGGAGAGGTATTTGGAACACAGCCATTGGCACTTAAAATGGATTATAAATACATCACTGCAGATGACAAATTTATCGATGATATTAACAATAAACGTTATAACACGTGGGTGTCTGGCTCAACCGATGCGAAAAGTTATGAATCGATGTTAATTGAGCCCTATATCTATGGTGCTGTCATAAACTACAATATGAATCCCACAATCGCAGGAAAAGGTAGCGCCATTTTTATACACTTGTGGCGTTCGCCAAATTCACCCACGGCTGGATGTATTGCTTTAGAAAAGAAGCACTTATTAATGATGCTTCATTGGCTCGATAAGGCGCAACACCCATATATTCTTGTGCATTAACTTTCGCAAAAATAAGAGTTGATAAATGACAGTTTATAGCATTAAACCGCATGTTGATGATGAAACTGATTCAACGACGTGCTTATGGATTTAGAAACTTTGAAAATTACAGGTTAAGAGTTAAAGTTTTGTGTTCTTGATTAGTGCCCCGGGAAACGGGGAAGAGCCTAAAAATTTACTTCGAGCTTGATGGGAGTGGCTCCCTGGGACGGGCTCGAACCGCCGACCTAATGATTAACAGTCATCCGCTCTACCGACTGAGCTACCAGGGAATGAGGCGGAATCTTAAAGTGATTCCGCGCAATCGTCAAGTGTTTAATGATATTTTTTTTAATTAATTACAAAAACGTTGTAATCGGTTGAGTGCGTCTTTCAGAGTATCTATTCCAGTAGCAAAGGATAGGCGGATACAGCCTTCGTTGCCGAATGCGGAGCCTGGTACTAGAGCCACCCCTACTTCGTGTAATAATTTTTCTGAAAACTCGATGTCATTGGCATAGCCGCGTCGTTCTATAATCGCTTGCACACTTGGGAAAATATAAAACGTGCCATCGGCAGGAATTACCTCTATCCCAGGAATATGATGTAATCTATCAACGACATAGTCATGTCTTTGGTGGAAGGCATTAACCATTTCCAGTACACTTTCTTGGCTACCTGATAGCGCTTCTACGGCAGCACTTTGAGCTATGGAGCAAGGGTTAGAGGTGGATTGTGATTGAATGGTTTTCATCGCATTGATTAAAGGGGCAGGGCCTGCTGCATAACCTATGCGCCATCCGGTCATGGCATAGGCCTTGGAAACACCATTGAGTACTATGGTTTGGTCATAGAGCTCTGGGCAGGCATTAAGAATGTTAGCAAAGGGTTGGCTCCATACAATGTGTTCGTACATATCGTCTGTAGCAATAAGTATTTGCGGGTGTTTTTTTAATACCTCGCCAAGGGCTTTTAATTCATCTAGGGTATAAGCGACTCCTGATGGGTTAGATGGGCTATTGAGGAATATCATTTTAGTCTTGGGAGTGATAGCCTTTTCTAATTGCTCGGCATTAATTTTATAACGCTGGGCAGGAGTTGTAGAGATAATCACAGGCACGCCATCGGCCAGCAATACCATATCAGGATAAGAAACCCAATAAGGCGCCGGAATAATCACCTCATCGCCCGCATCGATAAATGCTTGGCACAGGTTATAGCAACTTTGTTTTCCACCCACTGAAATCAAAATTTGATTCAATTGATAATCCAGGCCATTATCTTTTTTGAATTTATTTCTAACGGCTTCTTTTAATTCAACCATCCCATCAACAGCAGTATATTTGGTAAAACCAGCTTCAATTGCCGACATGGCTGCAAATTTAATATTTTGTGGTGTATCAAAATCCGGTTCACCGACTCCTAGGTTAATGATATCAAGCCCTTGAGCTTGCATTTGAGCCGCTTTGGCGGCCACAGCCAAAGTGGGGGAAGGTTTCACCTTTTTTACACGCCTCGCTAATGCGATGTCCATCTGTTAGCTCCTGTGATTTATAAGCGTCTTGGCTTATAATATAAACTATGAAAGATTTATTTAAAATTTACGCAAACTATCAACCTGCCGGTGATCAGCCTACTGCAATAGCCTCATTAATTGATGGCTTGGAATCTGGATTGGCCAAACAGACCCTTCTAGGTGTTACTGGTTCGGGTAAAACATTTACTATTGCTCATGTCATTCAGGCGATGAAAAGGCCCACCTTAATTATGGCGCCAAATAAAACACTTGCCGCGCAATTGTATGGTGAATTTAAAACCTATTTTCCAGATAATGCGGTAGAGTATTTTGTTTCTTACTACGACTATTATCAGCCTGAAGCTTACGTTCCTTCCTCAGATACCTTTATAGAAAAAGACTCATCCATTAACGAGCACATAGAGCAGATGCGTTTATCAGCGACTAAAGCATTAATTGAGCGCAAAGACGCGATTATAGTTGCAACAGTATCTGCCATTTATGGTTTGGGCGATCCCGATTCCTACCTTCGTATGGTATTACATCTTTCCCGTGGAGAACAATGCGGACAACGGAAAATTTTAAAACGTCTTGCGGAAATGCAGTACACTCGTACCACTATGTCATTGGAGCGCGGTCAATTTAGAGTACATGGTGATGTGGTGGATATTTTTCCTGCGGACTCAGAAAAAGAAGCCATACGCGTTGAACTATTTGATGAAGAAATTGAAAATATTGCTCGTTTTGACCCCTTAACAGGAGAAGTTATTCAGCGCCTTCCTCGTGTTACCATTTTTCCTAAAACGCATTACGTGACCCCACGTGAGCGTATTTTAGAAACCGTCGATCTGGTTAAAGAAGAGCTACAGGGGCGGTTGGCTGAGTTTAATGCGCAAAATAAGCTGGTTGAAGCCCAGCGCCTAGAACAACGGACTTCTTTTGATGTTGAGATGATGCTCGAGCTTGGTTATTGCTCTGGGATTGAAAATTATTCTCGCTATTTATCGGGGAGAGGACCAGGAGAGCCGCCACCGACTTTATTTGATTATTTGCCCCCGGAAGCCTTATTAGTTATCGATGAGTCTCATGTGACGGTGCCGCAAATTGGTGGCATGTATCGCGGGGATCGGTCACGTAAAGAAACTTTAGTTCATTATGGCTTTAGGTTGCCTTCAGCTTTGGATAATAGACCGTTACGCTTTGAAGAGTTCGAAGAGCGCTCGCCACAAACGATATACATTTCTGCGACCCCTGGGGCTTATGAGCAGGCTAATTCAGATAATGTTGCCGAACAGGTCGTACGTCCCACAGGTTTGGTTGATCCTGAGGTAGAAATTAGACCGGTCAGAACTCAGGTTGATGATTTAATGTCTGAAATTCATCTGGTAATTAAGGAGGGTGGACGAGTTCTGGTGACCACTTTAACCAAACGGATGGCGGAAGACCTAACTGATTATTTGATGGAACATAAAATTAAAGTGCGTTATTTACATTCTGACGTGGATACTGTCGAGCGAGTAGAGATCATTCGTGATTTACGTTTGGGTGAGTTTGATGTTTTGGTGGGTATTAACTTATTACGTGAAGGGTTAGATATGCCAGAGGTTGCTCTGGTTGCCATTCTTGATGCAGATAAGGAAGGTTTCTTACGTTCAGATCGCTCCTTAATCCAGACTATAGGACGGGCCGCACGCAATGTAAAAGGCCGCGCTATTCTTTATGCTGATAAAATCACCGGCTCAATGAAAAGAGCTTTAGATGAAACGGATAGACGACGAGAAAAACAAAGAGCATTTAATCTGGAGCACAATATTATACCCTTAGGCATTAATAAATCGGTGGCCGATATCATGGAAGGTTCTCACCTCGGTAAACGCAAAGCGGCTGTGGCAGAAAAGACTCCCGAATACACCCATTGGTCTCCTCAGGAATTAGTGAAACAGATTAATACCTTAGAGAAACAAATGTATCTACACGCAAAAAATATGGAATTTGAATTGGCGGCTAAAGTACGTGATGAGTATCTCTTATTGAAAGAGCAATTACTGAATACATAACCCGACAGACACAGATTTGGAACCCTGAGGTTCAAGTGGGGGGGCGAATGAATCGGTTCAGGCTTCCCACTACAGGGTGGTCTTGCACAACACCAATTTCAGGATGCTCCCCTGATTGTGAGTGTTGGTTCGAAAATCACTCGCTATCGGGTTAGTTCAATTATAGCATTGACCTGTGTCTTAAAGCTATTTGAAATAGCAAAATAGATGTAATAAAAGGCCATCGTACTGCTAATTATCCCTTGTACAATATTGATTAACTCTAATTGTCTACTTTTGCAAAAATCATACAATCTTATATTCATAGACTATACTCAAGTTAACTGCCGCATTTTATTTGCTTTTTGTGCGCAATCATATAGAAGAAGGGAAGTTAATCAATTTAACTTCATGGCTAATACAGTAATGGAATCGGTATAGCTTAATGGGCATAAAAAATAAAATCATACCTAGTACTATCATTTTAAAGCAACATGTGCACAGATATACCTTTCTGGGATTAGCTATTGCGGTTGGTAGCATTATGATCGCTAGTTTCATTGTTTCTTATCAATTAACCGGGCGTGTTGACTTAGATGGTTTTGTTGCTGCTCAAATGTCAAATCCAGCCATTTGGATTTTAGATTTAACTCCTTTAATGTTTGTTTATTGGGGGCAAGCTTTTTGTGCAGGAGTTGTCAATAAGGCGCAATCCATTTTAACAGATACCAAAGAGCAGTTTTTAAAAATAAGTGGTAATTTGGAGTCAGAGCTCAAATACGAGAGTAATCACGACAATGTAACGACCTTATCTAATAGCCGAATGTTTAGCGAATTAGTCACTACGGCAATGGAGCAATTGGGAACAAAAGGGCAGTTAGCGGTTATTATTATAGAAATTAATGAGTTCAAGAATATCAGTTATAACTTTGGTACTTCTAACGCAAATAATGTGTTAAAGCAATTTGCAGATAAGCTGAAATTGATATTAATGGAACCCTATCTCTTAGAATCCTGCATGGGCTTATGTAGTGCGGCCCGTTTTCATGGAGAAGAGTTTGCTTTATTGATTCCTCGATTAAAGCCTGATTTTAATGCCAATGAGCTATTGTCGGCCTTACATCGGTCAACAACTACTCAAGTGATAATCGATGGTATGGATGTGAATATAGCCACCACCTCAGGGCTTGCTATGTACCCCACGCAAGGGGAGGAGGTCGATATATTGATAAGCCAAGCCAATATAGCTCTGCATCATGCACGACAACAAGGGCTACCCTATATGGTGTATCAAACAGAGATGAAGGAAGACTTTACGCAGAATCATATGATTATGAGTGCGTTGAAGCACGCTATAGAAAATAATGAAGTAAACGTTTATTTTCAGCCCATAGTGAATTTAGCAACAAGGACTATTATTGGTGCAGAGTCTTTTGTACGTTTTGAGCATCCACAATTTGGTTTATTGAATGCAGAAAAATTCATTCCCTTAATTGCAAGCACCACGCTAATTCATAATTTAACCACAGTGATGCTAAAAAGCGTGATAAAACAATTAACTAACTGGCATGATGAGGGCTTTAAAATTTATGCCGCGGTGAATTTATCAACACAAGATCTTTCTAATAGAGAGCTTCCCATTTTTATAAGCAAATTGTTAGATGATTATGAAATATCCCCTGAATATTTAAAACTGGAGTTTACGGAAAAGGCCTGTATGACAGAGCAGACGATCACTAAAGAGGTACTGGAGCAATTGTCTGCTATTGGGATTAAATTATCTATAGACGATTTTTGTAGTGGATATTCTTCTTTTGTCTATCTTCTCAACTTTCCTATTGATGAGGTCAAGATTGAAAAATCATTTATTCTTAACATGATGGGCGACGTCAAGAAGGCCAAAATTGTCAAAGCTATTACTAAAATAGCAGAAACCTTAGGATTAGCTATCATAGCAGAGGGGATTACTGACGAAGAGACCTTAAAACACTTGAGCGAGTTGGGTTGTTGCTATGGACAGGGGGCTTATTTTTCTCGCCCTGTTGATGCAGCACAATTTAAGGTTTTATTGAGTAGAAAAAAAGCCGCTTAATTAGGCATTGCTGAGGAGCTTTAGTGGATTATTTAGAGCGGGACAGGACGCTCATTACCATTAAGTTAAGCACTTTAACCGTCATCCCGAGCATCGAGAGGGATGACGTTGTTTCTTAACTTAAACTTAATGGCAGTGGTCTGATGGCTATGAACCAAACTTAACGATTTACGACCCCTGGCGCTAAAATTTATCTGCATCAGCTAATTCCCAGTAGATTTTATATTTCTCAGGGATATTATTTTCTAAAAATTGGCCGGGAGTACAGTAAGTATAGATTTTGTCTAAGGTTTTTACTTCACCAATGGCTACACGTCTCATGATATGATATGGCCTTAAATCGCTAGGATTACTCAATCCCAGGGCACCGACCATTTCATAAAAACTCTTTATTGTGTTCTTATGAAAATTAGCGACTCGGACTTTTTTCTCGTCAACAACTAAGCCATATTGCAAACGCTTATTTTGTGTCGCGATCCCGGTGGGGCAGGTATTGGCATTACACTGTTTCGATTGAACACAGCCTGTTGCCATCATCATCGCTCTGGCGGCATTACACATATCAGCACCGAGGGCAATATTTCTGAGTATATCAAAACCATTAGTGATTTTGCCGCTGCAAATCACGCGTATTTTATCGCGTACATTAATACCAACTAGTGCATTATGAACGAACACTAATCCGGCTTCCAAAGGGGTACCAATAAAATTGGTATACTCTTCAGGAGCTGCGCCGGTACCACCTTCAGCTCCATCTACGGTGATAAAGTCAGGTAAAATATTGGTCTTCAGCATGGCCTTACAAATAGCAAGGAATTCGTCTCTACGACCAAGACATAATTTAAAGCCTACAGGTTTGCCTCCGGAAAGCTCACGTAACCTTTTTACAAAATACAATAAGCCTACAGGAGTATCAAAAGTGCTATGAGCTATGGGGGACAATACATCTTTACCCATGGGTACTTTTCTCACTCGTGCTATTTCTTCGGTTAATTTAGCCGCGGGCAAAATACCTCCGTGCGAAGGCTTCGCTCCTTGTGAAAGCTTAATTTCTATCATTTTTACTTCTTCACGAGCCGACTCAATTTGAAATTCATGCTCACTAAAATTACCTTCACTATCGCGGCAACCAAAATAGGCGGTACCAATTTGGAAAATAATGTCTCCGCCTTGTAAATGATAAGGACTTAACCCTCCCTCCCCCGTATTATGCGCAAAGCCACCAATCTGCGCGCCTTTATTTAGTGCCATAATGGCTTTGCCTGATAAAGAACCAAAACTCATAGCGGAAATATTTAAACGAGAAGCGGAGTAAGGTTTTGTACAATCAGGCCCCCCCACGATAATTCTACGATCTACTTCGGATGCATGTTTAGGGGCTAAAGAATGTAACGCCCAAGTATAACCAATACTTAGAATGTCGCGCTCTGTACCAAAAGGAATAGTATCGCGTTCGTTTTTGGCTCGTTGATATATCAACGAACGAATTTCTCTGTTGAAGGGAAGCTCGCTTTCGTCAGTAGCAATAAAATATTGTTGAATTTCCGGGCGAATAAACTCAAGGAAGAAGCGTAGATGCCCTATAACAGGGAAATTACGTAAAAGAGTATGCTTTCTTTGTAAGACGTCATAAATCCATAAGACGATAATAGGGATGAGAAAAAAACCAAACCATTTCACATCATGAAGCATTATAAATAGGGCTAGCAATACGGCTAGCATTACAGCAAAACCAAGATACCATTGGCGTCTCATTAATAATTCCTTTTGAAAGAATAGACCTTTTGCATCATCGCGACTTTTGCCTGATTGCAGCGTTATAAGTGTTTTTCTGGCGCTCATTTACTCGGATGTAAACTCCGCTCATCGAAACACTTATGCCTCGCCCCCTCAAGCAACATCCACTGGTTATGCAGGAGCTCTAATAAAGTTTAAATTCGTTAATTAATCCGTTTGTGGAATAGTGTCCCCTTCGCTACCGCCTACCGTCTTATTTATTTTGCTTTCTAAAGAGGTGATAAACTGAGTGACTTGAAAACGTTGATGCTCTTGAGCATTTTTACAGATTATTAATTCATGACTGATATCCAACGCCGCGAGTAAAAGTACTTTATAGTCATCAAGCTTTTTGAACTTACTTTTAGTACTTTGCATTTGGTCACTAAGCTTTTGTGCTGCCTGAAACAAGTTAGCTTCCTCGCCTTCAGGACACTTAAGTTCATAGGTTTTATTTAATATTTTAACTTTACAGGATTTTAGGTTAGTCATTATTATCCTTTGCATTAGCTCGGTGCATTGCAAAGATAGTAACAATTTTGCCGGATGTCAGCAAATAGTGATAGATTCTTTTTTATCCGTAGCCCGTATTAGCAGCGTAATACGAGAATGTAGCTTCAATCCTTGATTACGATGTCGTCTAATCCACGTTACACGAGCTTAAGTTGACGTCATTAGGTGAACACTGGCTATAAATCGGTTATTATAATTTATTTTTATATATGAGTTAATTATGTCCGTAGAAGATCACCGCTTACACCTACCTGATTATGATGAATTTAATGAATCTATAGCCACTTTAGCCCTAGATATTTCAGCCAGCGAATTGCATGGGATAATGTGTGGTTATCTTTGTGCAGGGGCAGGTAGTCAGGGAGAGGCCTATTTGCGCGCTTTATCTGGCAATAAAAAAGATCAATTAAGTCGTACTGCGACTTTAGCGATGTTTGCGGTGTTTTCTATTAGCCAACAGCAAATTGCTAATTTTGATTTTGAATTTGAACTGTTAGTGCCTGAGGATGAACTACCCTTAATTGATAGAGCGCGGGCATTTAGTGAATGGTGCAAGGGATTTACTCAGGGTTTATCTTTACTAGGTATAGGGATTGAGCAATTCTATGAGGAAGAGGCGCAAGATGCATTGCAACACCTTACAGAGTTTGCTGAATTAGATTGCGATTCTTTGGATGTAGATGAGGAAGATGAGCGAGCATTAATGGAAGTCAGTGAGTACGCCCGCATGGCTGTAATTCGCTTGCATAGTGACTTAGTAATGAATGAAAGAAAACTCGGCGGTTCTGAAACGACCCATTGATCTAAAAGGATGTTGACATGATTACGCAAAAAGAATTTCAAACAAGACGGCAAAAATTGGCGGAACAATTGCCTGCAAATAGTGTGGCACTTATCCCTGCTGGACGTGAACGGTTACGTAATGGCGATTCACATTATCGTTTTCGTCAGGATAGTAACTTTTATTATTTAACTGGTTTTAACGAGCCTGATGCTTTATTGGTCCTCATTAATGGTAACGAAGTGCAAAGCATTTTGTTTAATCGTCCACGGAATCCAACTGAAGAACAATGGACCGGTAAACGTTTGGGACAAGAGGGTGCAATAAAAGAATTACAAATGGATCACGCTTTTCCTTTGGCGGCTATTGCTGAAGAGTTGCCCAAGTTATTCGCTGGAAAATCAACAATCTATTATGCTTTGGGGTGCAGTAATCAATTAGAAAAACAGATTATTGATAGTTTAAATGTGTTAAAAGCCCAAGTGCGAAGAGGAGTTAAAGCTCCTGAGTCTTTAAGTGATTTGGAGCCTATTTTAGGTGAAATGCGTCTATTTAAAAGTGAGGCAGAAATAGACTTACTGCGCCAGGCCGCTCGTATCTCTGTTGAAGCCCATAAACGTGCCATGCAACTGTGTCAGAATATGGAGTATGAGCATCAACTCGAAGCGGAGTTGGTTTATGAGTTTAGCCGCCAAGGCTGTCGGAGCGTCGCTTACGATCCCATCGTGGGCAGTGGGGAAAATGCCTGTATTCTTCATTATACTGAGAATAACCAACCTTTGCGTCGAGGTGACTTAGTTCTTATTGATGCAGGGGGGGAGTTTGGTAATTATGCTGCAGATATCACCAGGACTTTCCCGGTTAATGGCACATTTAGCCCAGAACAAAAATCTATTTATGAGTTGGTTCTTAAAGCACAAAGAGCAGGAATTGCGGCGATTAAACCTGGACTTCCGTGGAATAGCGTGCAACAAATTATGATTCAAATCTTAACGGAAGGTTTGTGCGAATTAGGTATTTTAAAAGGAGCTGTCGCTGACCTTATTGCAAAAGAGGCGTACAGGCCATTTTACATGCATAATTCGGGGCATTGGCTAGGTTTGGATGTGCATGATGCCGGCAGTTATAGGATAGATGGCGAGTGGCGTCTTTTACAGCCCGGTATGGTATTAACGGTAGAACCTGGGTTATATATCAGTTCTGGTATGGAAGATGTGGATAAGCGTTGGTGGGGTATTGGTGTACGGATTGAAGATGATGTTTTAGTGACTCAAACGGCAAATGAAGTCTTAACATCGGCTTTACCTGTACATGTTGATGATATTGAGGCGTTAATGCGTGGCTGAACAACAAGTTGATATATTAATTATTGGTGGTGGTTTAACTGGCGCAACCCTAATGCTTGCTTTGCAGGGCTTAGGGTTTAGCACTCTATTAGTTGAAGCAAAACCGTTTACTGACAAAGTGAATCCTGATTTTGATGCGCGCTCCTTGGCCTTGTCGCCAGCAAGCCAGCGCATTTTAAATCAGTTGGGAATGTGGGCGATTCTTAATCAATATGCAACGGCAATTAACCTGATTCATGTTTCTGAGCAGCATCGCTTTGGTACATCACGTTTACAAGGCGGCGAACAGGAGCCTTTAGGTTATGTGGTTGAAATGCAACACATCAATTTGGCTTTGCAACAGTTATTGACGGCGAAGCAGCTGATAGCTCCTGCAACAGTAACCGCACTGGATTTGGCTGCTAAAACAGTAACGGTGACCACCAGCGCTGGTGACCTACGTATCGCCGCGCAATTAATCGTTGCTGCAGATGGCGCTGAATCTGCCATTCGTCGCTTATGCCGGTTGCCCGCAAAAATAAAATGCTACAATCAACATGCTATAGTGGCTAATGTTGGTTTAGTTAAATCCCATGAACATAGAGCCTATGAACGCTTTACTGCTCATGGCCCTTTGGCACTGTTACCCATGACGGATAATCGCATGTCTTTGGTTTGGGCTATGCCCCCCAAAAAAGCGGAACAATTACTCGCAGTATCTGATACGGTGTTTCTAAAAGAACTACAATATGCTTTTGGCTATCGCTTAGGACGATTGGCTAAAGTTGGGAAACGACATTGCTATCCTTTAAAACAAGTGCTTATGCCTCAACAAACAAAATGGCCAGTCGTTTTTTTGGGCAATGCTGCCCATACCTTGCATCCAGTGGCGGGGCAGGGATTTAATCTGGGTCTTAGAGATGCGGCAACTTTGGCGCAGTGTATTGGTGAATATGGCCTAAATAAGGAGATGTTGCAGCATTATTCTCAGTTAAGGCGACAGGATCAACAAGTCATTACTCAATTAACTGATGGTTTAATTGAAATTTTTACAAGCACTCTACCGGGTATGGGGATAGCTCGTACTATTGGGTTGGTTACATTTGACTCTCTTCCGATGTTAAAAAATTGCCTGGCTCGTTATACACAAGGGTTTGGCGGTATTATTCCCGATTTAGTATGTGATATTGCTTTAACTTCAAAGAAGTAATCGGGCTCTTAATTAAGAATGGCGATGAACCTTAAAGGCTTAAGTACAATGGAGATAAAATGAGTCAACATTTTGATGTCCTGATAGTTGGGGGGGGTATTGTTGGTTTAACCGCAGCCCTTGCTATGGCACAGCGTGATTATGCTGTTGCGTTAATTGATAATGGCTCTTTAAAAATAGATAGTTCCATAGCTAACCAACGTGTTTATGCAATTAATAAGGCATCACAAAATTTATTGCTAGAGCTTGGAGTGTGGTCGCATTTAGATGCTGCTCGTGTTTCCCCCTATGAGAAAATGTATGTTTGGGATGGGGTTAATGGGGCTCATATCGATTTTGATTCGCGAGCTATTGCAGCCCCTAATTTAGGTAGCATTATAGAAGAGTCGGTATTAAAACAAGCGCTGCTCCAACAGATATTTGACGAGCCTACTATTAGTTTATTTCCTCATCGCCTTGTTGATGACGTAGCTGTCCTGGAAGATGGGATTAAGCTGAGCAGTCACGAGCGAATGTGGCAAGGTCAACTTTTAATGATTGCTGATGGTGCCAACTCGCCCATACGAAAAAAGTTAAATGTTGAACTAATAACTTGGCCATATAATCAGAACGCGCTCGTAGCCACAGTAGCAACAGAAAAGGAACATCAGCGTACAGCATATCAAGTGTTTAATCCGGAAGGTCCTTTAGCCTTTTTGCCTTTATCGAATCCCAACCATTGTTCTATTGTTTGGTCCACTGATCCTAAAAAGGCTCAATGTCTTATGGCTCTTGAGCACGAAGAATTTAATGCCCAGCTGACAGAAGCTTTTGCTAATCGCTTAGGTCAAGTCAGCCTGGTGAGCGCGCGTCATCAATTTCCATTGCAGATGAGGCATGTAAAGAACTACACTGGTGAGCGCTGGTTATTACTTGGCGATGCTGCGCATACTATTCACCCCTTAGCTGGTTTAGGGTTGAATGTGGGGCTAGCAGATGTACGTAGTTGGCTTAACTGCCTGGATAGGTCGAATGATGCACTAGTATCCAAGAAAGCCCTGGGTGCCTATCAACGGGAACGCAAGAATGAGGTATGGCGGATTATTTTGCTGATGGAGGGGTTTAAGCGCTTATTTGGTTATTCCTTTACTCCAATTACTGCCATACGTGGTTTGGGCTTAAGCATTTGCAATAATCTTACCCCACTTAAACGTTTATTTATTCAACATGCTTCAGGTGGATGACGGTAATTGCGTAGGTTCTGTTAGTGAAAAAGGTGAGTTTTTACGCCCTTGCAATTAGTTTGAAATTGGCTCAAATTAAGGGCAATTACTTTGCATCAATCATCCCAAACAGGATTTATTTTTTCAACTAAAGCAACTAGGTCAATTTTTAAAACATTCGTAATTAGACCTCTAGCATTACCAATAGTGGGAGGCTAACACTTGTCTATTCAAAATCCACCAGAAGGAATTGAGCATATTAGTTGTATTGGGGGTTTTTAAGCCAATTGCGTAAAAAATTTCATTATCATCCCTAAATAGTTTCACATGCTGTCCTGACTGTACATCTAACGGCTCACAGAGCACTCAAAAGTCATGTTTCTACCATTTTCTTTAAGTATTTTGGCGATAAAATCGAGTGGACGAGCCATTGGTATAGCCTTTTTCATGTTATCAACGAGCAAAAGCGTGACGGCTGAACGCTACTTTCTCTGCGGTTGATTCATTAGGATGATCTTTAAAATGGGCTTCTATAATTCTATATCTTTTTAAACCCCCTTCTCTATTAGCGATTTGGATGTTCAAACCAGGGCGAGCATTAAGTTCAAGCATTAAAGGCCCATGATCTTTATCAAGGACAATATCGACACCAAGGTAACCCAAACCGGTTAATTCGTAACAACTGGATGCAATTTCTAGGATAGTATTCCAATAGGGTACTTCTATACCCACTATGGGATTTAATGTATCTGGGTGGTAATCAATAGTGTCGTTATGAAATACCCCGCCTAAGGTCTTTCCTGTGGCCATATCAACACCAACGCCTATTGCTCCTTGATGCAGGTTTGCTTTGCCTCCGGATAAGCGGGTAGGTAGTCTGACCATGGCCATGGCGGGATAGCCTAATAAGGAAATGATGCGGATATCTGGAATTCCTTCATAACTTACTTCAGCGAATACCGGATCCACAACGACTCTTTTTTCAATAATGGCATAATCTGATGAGCCTCCGAGGCTATAAGCTCCAGATAATAAGCAGGACAAGTGATAGCTTAATTCATTGGCGGTGGTCAGTTTGCCATTGATTTGGCGATAACGACCATATACCTTATCTTTAAAAACTAAAATACCATCGCCCCCTGAACCACGAGCTGGTTTAACTACAAAATCATCATAAGGAGCAAGGTGCTCTTCTATGTTTTTTATTTGTTGTTCTGTTTCTATAATGTCATATAAAGGTGGCACAGCAATCCCGGCTTTTAATGCCAGTTTTTTTGTTTTTAGTTTGTCATCAACTAAAGGAAATAATTTCCTTGGATTGTAACGGAGTACGAAATCAGTGTTCCGTTGATTAATACTCAAAACCCCATGACTTTTTAGACGACGAAAAAGATTAATCATTCTATATTTCTCGCCAATGCTTTAAATCGCTTCAACTCAAGTAAGCGATAGCCTCTATATTGGCCAAACCATAAGATTAATGCTAAAAGCACTAAAAGAAGTTCTGGGAAGGCAAAAATGAGGTATTGTAGCGGTTCATAACTCATCGCCCAATATGAGATTACCGCGGCAAAAAGACTACCAACCCCCGATTTAATGGCTTCTGAGGCACCGCGCTCATCCCAGGTTATACACATTCGCTCGATAGTCATTGTTAAGATAACCATGGGGAACAAGGCAACAGACATACCCGCTTCCAATCCGAGGTTTTGGCACAAGACACTGATAAAGATCATTAAGACTATCACTACCGTTAGAATTGCTGCTAGCCTTGGCACGAGGAGCAAGCGTAACTGATCCAGATAAAAACGAGCCAATAAGCCAAAAGATACAATAATGACAAATAGAGTGATACCCCAAATGACATGAGTTTCTCTAAATGCTAAGGCAATAAGCACCGGCATAAAGGTGCCGAACGTTTTAATTCCTATGAAATTGCGCAATATCAAAATGATAAATGCCCCAATGGGTACTGTGAGTAGAATCTTATAGGTGGCTTGAACGTTAACTGGTAGCTGTAGCAAAGAGAAGCGCAACAGTTGCGAGTCAGATTGTAGTCCTCTGGATTTCGCAACACTTAATGCATTAATAGGTGTAGGAGACACTGTTAAATAGAATTGCGACTTACTACCGCCAGTTACATCAAACAAAGACTCATTACCGTATTGCCATATTAGAAATTCTTTAGGCAAGCCGGCACCACCAGTACGAGGATTGATGTAGATCCAGTTTTTACCATTAAAAACGGCCAAGAATGATTTTAAATCAGCTTTACTTTGTTGATTGAGGTAGATGCCCTTAACTGGTGTAGCAAAAATTTTTGCTTGATTAAGAATTAAAATGGTGGCGTTGATAATTCCTTCATCATCGAACTTATTGCCTACTAATAATTTGGCATTGCCATCTTTTTTATTCAACTCTTTCACCGTACTTTGAGCAAAAGTTTGAATGTCTGCTGAAGATTGCCTTACTTGGTTGGTAATTGTTTCTACTGCCGATTTCTGACTTTCATCAAGATTTTGCAGCTTAACACCTGATGGCTTAGGTAGGGACGATTCATCGCTGTCTGACTGACGGAAAATAGCTCTATAATAGAGCGATTGCGGCCCATGGCTTCGTCTTATAGACCAAACTGTTTCTCTATTATACCCATTTAAATTTGTAGTGACTCCATAACTTCGCGATACAAAATATTCATCGAGAATAGCGAAGTGTGGTGGTAAGTAGGGGATAGTAAAACTCGCTTTAATAGGCGTACTGCTATCAGCAACAAAACGCAAATTGGCTTCAACCATCCAGCTATTGATCGTTTCCGTATCTGTTAACGGGACATCTAAAGCGAAATGTCTGTATAAGAAAATGCTTGAACCCACAAAAAATAGTGTGAGAATCAGACCATAAACATGGCGTTTATTGTTTTTCATTGTTTACTAGGACCCACTGATTTTACGGTAAAAGTAAGGGCAGGGTTTACTGCTCCATTAAAATCAATAATAGCATCACGGCCTAAAAGTAGAGGATAAATAAATCGCTTTCTATTCGTTAAATTAACCTGAATCGCTCTAACTTTGTCACCTAATTTAACATTAAGCAAAACAACAGGGCGTCTTAATGGGGCTGGTTTTTGCGTACCCACATTATGTTCTCCTGCTCGGACTTTAATTTTAACTTTGCCAATGTATTCGCATTCAAAAACATAATCCCCAGTTTTAGTTGGGACCGTAAAGCGCAAATAAGGGACGCCTTTGACATTAATTTCAGTGATATTCGTTGCATTTAACGACGCAGACTTGGCTCCTGTATCCAGCTTTGCTGATAAAGTAAGGTCTTTATCAACTAAAGTAGCTTTTTCAACATAACCATAGATCTGAGCTTCGTTTTTTGCCATAAGAGATCCAGTGAACAATGATGTAAAAAGAAAGAGAGCAATTATTGATCTCATTTAATCCTCTTGCCTGAGTTATATATTTTGGTGCAGTATCGTATCAGGTTTACTCCTCAAGTCACAGTCTGAGAGAGGTTTTAGTCAAATAAATTTTAAGGGATCGTTCTATTTTTTTGAATCGAGTGTGTTAAAATTGTAGATCCGCGAGGTTTATTGTATTTTTTTGGCTCAGGCTGAAAGTTTAATTGACATCAAGGGCAAATATATATACAATGTCGACCAATCTTATCTGATAGTCATCTGTGCCCGCATGTCTCTTAAGAGTGATGATAATCAAGCTTTAACGCAGACAGAATTAGTCTTCATTCTAGCAATCGCTGGCCGTATAGACGCGCAATGTCGTATTGTCGCCCAACACCTCGATAAAGATCGCTCCGTTTATTACGCTTATGCTGTTTTAGATTCTCTCAGTTCTTCTTACAGTATGTTCAAGTATTTCTTTGACGTATTTATCCCCAATAGCAACAGCGATACGATGCATGACTTCATGATGACGCCCGGCGGTATGATTGCCGCCGCCGCAGAAACCTTATTTCTAGTTGGCTTCTCTGTTTTAGCGGTAAAATTTGATGGTGAAAAGGAAGATAATTATAAGAAGCGTATAGCCGATGCCTGGCCCTATTTTCGTGACATAATTAAAGGTCTGAAAAACGCTTATAAGGGATGGCGTAGCGCGGTAGTTGCTCTCCACTTATTGGGCATAGCCGATGTTAATTTCCTTATTGCTCCCGTTGGATTCGTATTAGGGATTTTAGCCGCAGCTAATAGGTATTGGCTGCGTAGCATGATCGAAGAACGTAAAGTCATGATGACGGCCAATGCAGAATTAAGGAGTGAAATAAAGAAATTATTTACAATGACGGAAGAGGAAAGTAAATACTACCTTGGGCAAATTAAGTACCAAACCGATACAACTCGTATTCTTTCTTATTTATCTGTAGGTATCGGAGGATTTATTGATGGTTTATACCTTTATGTTGGGGTGATAGGCCTGGCGGTACTTTCTTCTCCTATGCTGTCTGTTCTTGCTGCAATGAGTGTTTTTTATACTGTAGCTTGTATTGTTACTCGCATCTATGAGGAATATGATTTCCAAGTCCGATTGTTTGTTACGCAAACTAAATGCAAGTTAGAAATTCTTGCCAAGCAAATTGAAACGACTTATGCCAAATTACTTTCCCTGCAAGAGCAAGAAAATAAGAATCTTGATGATGTATATGAAATCAAGCTTTTAAAAGCCAAAATATTCAACTTACTGGGGCAATTTGATGCTAACCGAGAAATATTAAGTCAACAATCTAATCGAACTTATTTGTCTGCCGCCCTATTGGGTTTAAAAAATGGTTTATATGCTTATGGGGCACTGGCTAGTGGTTTATTTTTATTCAGCACCTTATTAGCCTTATGCGGTGTCGCATTTCCCCCTGCCTTATTAATGGCAACTGCTATTCTAGGCATACTGCTTATCGGTTATTTTGTAATTCATTCTCTAGTAATGAATTATTGTCATTTAGAAAAAGAAAACATCAATGAGGCTCGTCCTTACAATCAATTAGTTGATTTAAAAAACAAGATGAGCTTGAGTCTCGATGTAGATGAGCTTCTGGAAAAAGACTCTTTTCATGAATCATTAAATGATGGTTTGGCAGTAGATTCTTCTCCTCAATTCTTCATTCAAGAATGGTGTGAGGTATTGCGATCATTATTTTCTGGTTTTGGTAAGGGGCAAAAATTTGTCGATTTTGCTGGAAATTGTTTGCAAGAAGCTGATGAGGCCGGGCACTATCATGATACCCCGTTAATGTATGTGTTGTCCCTATTTAGCGCGCTCTTTTTTGGTGGTGTCTTAGCCTTTAGAGCGCTAGCGCGAGGATTGGGACGAGCAGCGCCAGGACAGGAACCTAGTGCTACAAAAGAGGAATTAAAAAAAGCGGATACTTCTAATCTTAATGCCGAAAAAGATACATTAAGTGGCGCAAATACTTTAGCGGTTAGTCCAAACCCATTAGAAAAGGACGCTAAACCTGCTCCTGTTAATCTTGAGGATACGGATAAGGCTGAATTCCAAACCAGAGCAGAAGGGGAATCAATTTCTGCGGAGAAAACAGCGACTGATTCCCGATCTACTTCAAATACATTTTCTAATCGTTCCTTAGTTGGTTTTTTTGAAACAAAAAACAATACTATAAAAAAACGCCCTCTTCACCATTCCGCAAGCGATGTCGATTTGTCATCACGTGTTATTTCTGACAATACAATTCTGGGTTTAGGCTAGGATCATTATACATTTTAAACTGATGATAGATTCTAAATGTTCGGTTTTTATTCTCAATTTCATTAAGGAATTGCTCTAAACAAAGAGTCAATTGCTCTAACTGTTGATGAATAACGTGTAATTTGGAGGTACACGTTTTTCTATGTTCTTCAGTGACATCCTGACGTTCGGTTTGTAATGCCATATGGTAGGCTTTAAGTGATAAAATGGAGAGTCGATCTATTATCATCCCTGGTGATTCAGAATTCACCGGACAGCATTCAGGAGATGCTGGGTTTAATCTATTGAACAGCCATGCATCCATCGCTTCCATACGATTATTTCTTTGTTGATTGCAAGAGTCGATTTCACGCTTAGCATGATAGACAAATTCATATCCCATATCTTCACGGCGCGCCCTATCTTCTGCATGCCACAATTGGAAATTAAACGCATGGTTTTCTTCTACTAATTGGAGAAATTCTTGATATTGGTATTTAATGCCAGCGGTTTTCCATTGGATGATACATTGGCTGTGTAGTGTAGTAATAGTTAAGGGATTTATTATAGAAGGCATGACTTATCCTGCAAAACAACAAGTCGCCTAGTTTACCTTAAAGTTTGTCTATGAATCTATGCTAGAGCAATAAATGATAGTTTTTTATCATTACTTGGGTGGCTAGTCACGGCCATTAAGTTAAGAGATTTCGAATCCCTTAACTTAATGGCCGCACCGCGCGGTTAAGGAGTCAAGGTTGTGTCACATGGTGTTGTTTCTTCTCGCTTTGTTGATGGCGTAAAGAGCAAATCAACGAATTGCTTTGTCTTAAATGAGTGATATAACTGAGTTCTTAATAATGGTGCGCATGACTTTCTATAGTCGTCTATAACAGCTTGTTCCAAGAGTAATTTCATTTGATTATTGGGTAGACTAAGCTCGTTTATCGTTCCTATTCTATCTACTTCATAGAATTTAAGTTGATAATCTTGGGTTAGTACCATCATTTCATTTCCTGCACATTTTATTACCCTGGACTGCAGAGGCAATTGTTTTATATCCTCCATCTCTTCAACAGTTTGGCTAAGTTTATCCCAGCCAAATAACCGACCTTGGTTATTTTGAGCAATGCAGAAGTTTTCCCCTTGCATAATTCTAGTAATATTTTGATTCATCAATTGGGGTATGGAGTGCAATCCCGCTGTTCCAGTATTAGGGGCATTCGAACCTAATTCACCAACATACGTACCATAAACCTGAGTTGGTGTAATGACATAAGTTGCATGATCGGAGGCAACAACATCTAAAATTGAATCAGCATCTTGGGGCAAATTCAGAGGAGATGGCGTAGCAAGATCATAGACAGAGTCCAATCCGAATACGTCATATCCACTATGGCCCCATGCAATTAATAGATCTTGCTCAGTCACTGCCATAGTAAAAAAAGAACCACACGCCAAGAGTTTTACTCGACCAAATTTCGTTAAATTCAGTTTTTCAAAGGTAGGTGTATCATCTCCTGCTCGTCCTAATTGGGAAAGCATATTACTACCAGCAACATATACATCCCCTTGTTCATTCAAGAGAACGCTATGCACTCTACCTGATTTCACTTGTATGATTTTACCTATGGATTCACCATCGATTAATTGAGGTGTTGTTACAAAGGGCTCCTTTTTTCCTATCCCTAATTCCCCGTCATAATTACAGCCGAAAGCATAAAGTTTACCGCTTTCAGTGAGTAGAAAAAATGAAGGAGTTTCCTGGTGATCTGAATGAATCTCTCTCACAGGCTCATCTAATTCTAACGTATCAATTTCTTCCGTCATACGATTGAATGAGGTGATTTTATTTTTTTCAGCGATCATAATGCAGCTGCTGCTGTATAAATAAGCCATATAGGCCTCCTTGTTTGCATTTTGATTATTGTGTGTTCATGTAGGCACAGAATCATCCGTTGCAAATACGGATGGAGTGGCTGATGAGGTGGTTTTTGATTTATAACAATAAATACATCCTTTCTGCAATAAACTGTGAAAGGGGAGCGTGCTCCATCTAGCGACAACGATAGCTCCTTAGCTAAGAGCGGGGTTGGTAATTATAGATTGAGCCAAGGAGCAGATTTTAGCGAGGGGTCCGTATGCGACGGTGATTAAGCGTCATATCCAGGCATCAAATCGGAAGCATTTTTAGACGTTGGCAGGTATTGTTCTGCTGAGGGAGTAAAGAATAAATCGATGAGTTGCTTGTTGTTGCGTGAGCTATATAAACAAGGACCTAACAATGGCTCTCTCGACATATAATCTTCAATAACAGTTTGTTCCAAGAGTAATTTCACTTGCCTATTGGATAGGCTGCGCTCTTTCATCGTTCCTATTCTATCTACTTCATAGAGTTTAAGTTGATAATCTGGGGTTAGCACGAGAATTTCGTTTCTTGCACATTTTATTATTCTGGCTTGCATAGGCAATTGAGTTGGTTCATCTATACGTTTTATATCTTCTACCTCTTCGACAGTAGGTTTATCCCAGCCAAATAACTGGCCTTGCTTGTTTTGAACAATGCAGAAATTTTCCCCACTGATAAGCTTAATAATCTTCTGGCTCATCAACTGGGGTATGGGGTGCAGTCCTGCTGTCTCACTATTGGGGGAACTCGAACCTAATTTATGGAAACAAGTACCATAAACCTGTGTTGGTGTAATGACATAAGTTGCATGATCGGAGGCAACAACATCTAAAATTGAACCGGAGACTTGGGGCAAATCTATAGGAGATGGCGTAGACCGATAATATCCGCTATCTAATCCCAATGCCCCATAAATATTATAGCCCCATGCAATTAATTGCCCTTTTGCAGTCATTGCTACAGTAAAAAAAGGACCACACTCTAAAGATATCACTCGACCAAACGGCTCTAAGTTCACTTTTTCAAACGTAGACGTACCGTCTCCTTCTCGACCTAACTGGGAAATTTTGTTACTGCCGGTAACATACACTTCACCATCTTCATTCAAGAGAACACTATGAAGCCTACCTGATTTCACCTGTATGATTTTACCTATGGATTCACCATGTACTAATTGAAGCTTTCCTTCAGACCATGTTTTCTTCCCTATTCCTAATTGTCCTTCATTATTGGTGCCAAAAGCATAAAGTTTACCGCTTTCAGTGAGTAAAAAAAAAGAAGGATTTAAATTGTGATTAGAATAGATTTCTGTCACCGATTCTTCTAATTCTATGGTATTAATTGTTTGTGTGAAACGGTTGAATGAAGTAAGCCTATTTTTTTAGCGATCAAGACGTAGCTTACAGCATATAAATAAGGCATTGAATTATTCCGTAATCAAAATAGTTATTAGACCTCCTTCCCAACACAATAGAATTGGAACGAGGTCTATTGTATTGTCACTTTTTGCACAACAGCATCCGTTGTAAACACGGATAGAATCAGCGAATGGAATAGTTATAGATAAATAGACTATTTACTAAAATATTGTTTATAGATTTTCACATAAGTACCATCTGCTTCCATATCGAGTAATGCATTATTTATTTTTCTGATAAGTTCGGCATTTTTCTTGAGCGCCAATATACCATAACCTTGCCCCATAGTAATTCTATTTCCTACTATCTTAAAATGAAAAATGGCATTATTAACAATATACTTAGCCACACTGGCATTAACATAAATGACATCCACTTCCCGATTTTGTAACGCAGAGAGAACCTCATTAATTGTGGCATATCCCTTGATGGTATTGAGCTGAGCAAAACCTGAGTTGGCTATAATGGGGTATAAGGTATCGTGAACTACCCCGATTTTGTAATTCTTAATGTCATTGACCGTTTTTATATTACTGTCTTCCAATGCGAGGAAGTGGCCGTTACTGGCTAAATAGGGAAGACTATAGATGAATTGTTCTGGTATTTTTGAGGAAATAGGAACAGGTAAAAAAGATAAATCAAAGTCACCCCGCTCTAATTGTTCATATTGCTGCTTTATATCGGCTGATTTATAAATGCATTGTTCGTTAATACGTTTGCATAGATTATCCATCAAATCGATGGTAAAACCATAATAATGATTGCCATCACCGGCTAAAGAAGAAAAAGGGGGGGCAAATTTTAAAACCCCTATACTAACAGGAGCACTAGAGGCTACGATATTAGAGACAAGCAGGATGATAAACACTAGAGTTTTCATACTATTAATCCTTTTAGCAAGTATTTAAACTCTAGGAAGGATGCTGCTTTTTGTCAAATCAATAGGCTAAGAGACAGTAAAGTAGATTATCTCTTTTTGGCTAGGCATCGATCTAAGGCATTAGCAAAGGCGGTTTTTTCTTTAATGCTTAATGCGGCTGGACCGCCAGTTCGCTCTCCTATAGAGCGTAACTGCTCATTCATATCCCGGAATTGTAAACGTTGTTTGATATTATTTTCAGTATACAGTTCCCCGCGAGGATTAATCGCGACTCCTTGCTTGCCTATTACTTCTGCTGCCAGTGGAATATCTGCAGTAATGACTAAATCATGTGCTATTAAATGGGCGACAATGTAGTGATCTGCACTATCAAATCCCTTTTCAACGCGTACAGAGCGAATAAAAGGGGAATTGGGGTATGTGAGAAAGGAATTAGCGACTAGGATAAGATGAGTCTGAGTTCGTGTTGCTGCCCGAAATAAAATCTCTTTGATCATCTTGGGGCAAGCATCGGCATCGACCCAGATCTGCATGTTTTAATATCCTCATTTAGACAATAATGCCAAATTCTAGTTGATTCATGGCAATTTTCAATGAATAAGCGAGATGATTGTAAAAAGAAATCCATGCCAGATGTTCAAACAGATTAATTCGCGGTATATTAATTTTAAATAATCTTAGAAAAAATAGTTGGGTCCTTGAGGGCTTTGAGGTTTTCATAGCGGCCAGGTTAAGGATGTGTCGTAATGAAGCAGTTAGCTGCTCTTATAAAAGAACAAATACAACAGCTAAAAAATGAACCATTAAGCGAATGGCTGTTAAGTCATTTTCGCGAAGATGCGCATACTTTAGACGAGCTTTTTGCTGAGCGACAAGAAGTTTCCGGGGCTCATGAAGAGCCGATTTTTCCTTTGTTGCCGGCGCAGCAATTATTTTTTTCATTACCTTTATTTATTTTTAATACTTATGCTCCTGCATCATTACGTCAGGAGTTTGCTCGTCACTTTTTAGCATCTACCGAATTAATTCCCGAAGAGCCTTCTTCCGTTGATCCTCTGATGAACAGAGAGTTAAGCGAGCAACTGGCTGATTATAAGGCTGCCTGGCCAATTATTATGGCTCTCTACCAACAAGGCTGTTCTGATTTACTACAAATACTTAATCAGGCCGATGAGGCCTCTTTAAGGGCGTTGATGCGTTTTGCTCGCGGGAGTGACTTAACGAGCTTGGTTGAGACCTTTCTAGCGCACAACAGTAGTGAGCTGGAGCTGATTAATCGTCATCGCTTAATTCAATTTTTACGCCAGCCTGATTTAAGTGGTTGGCTTTTGGAGTTTCTTGAGGCATTGGTTTGCCAAGCAAGCAATGTCATCTCCCTTAAGTTATTAATACTTATCTTAAAACCTGAGAATAATGAATTTAGCAAGCGGCAGGAAATAAGAACATTTCTTGCTCAATATCCATTTGCTATTCATTTAGAAACTCTTCGCGCTGTTATTTATTTTTATTCTGACGAATTACAAACAAAACCGTACTCGCCGGTAAGTCAATCGTTCTTATCGTTACTGCATGATTTGATGATGCGGATGGATACAGCTGGTCAACGCGAACTCATGGCACGCCTAGATCAAGAGCGCTTACTTTTTATTATTGATTTATGTTTAAGAGGCTGTGCTAGTAGCGATGAATTGCTACAACAAGAGTGTAAGTTTTTATTGCTTTTATTGTGTTCTGAATCGTTAGTAGCCGATAAACATCGTTTAGCGTTGATTAAAACTCGCTTGGCACGAGCAGATACTTATTTACTGGGAGATGATCCTTATTTATTGGCATTAGCGAAAGAAGTACAGGATTCTGCTGTATCAGTAGAGTTTCCTACGCGGTCTAATACGGCAGAGCATGTAGCTCATGGTTTATGGATAGAGCAACTTCTGACATCTCCTCGTTTTGTTGCAGCATGCACTGCCAGAGAGATACAGCAATTATGTGATAGGTACCATCTATTGTCCGTTACTTTGACTCGGCGAGAGTACAGTCTGTTAATTGCTTCATTTAAAGATGAGCTGCCTTATGAGGGGGAAATACAGAAGAATTTGGGACGAGTCTCTCATCATGAGGCCCACCATCCAGAAGCAAAAGAGTACTGGTTGAATAAAAGGAGTCATTTACATTCTTTTATTCGAGATAGTGTAATACATGCTTTGCTGATAAGACTTGATCGGGCTTGTGACGAAGGAAAATCGCAAAATTTGGTCATGGCAGAAAAAGCCTTAGAAACACTGTATAGTTATTATAATCAGACTATTCCTCGCTTGCGCCCTGATTTATTATTCCGTGCTATAAATTACGCTTATAGCCCATGGATGCGTGATATGGGATATTTGCTCAGCCATCAGAGCGTATTACTGTCTTGGTTACAGCAATATCTACCAGCGTATACAACCTCTTTTATATCCTTACAACGAAAAAAAGAGGTTAAACTCCATGATTTAGCCGGGGAAGAATTAGGTTTTCTTAATGAATTCAACGAGGCCTTGACTTTTATTGAGGCGGAGGTTGTTTTACTAATTGATACTGATGCGGTTAAGGCCAATGAACCTGTTTATGATAAACAGGGTACACTTTTGGGTTATTTAACTGAGACAGGGCATATGCGTAGTGCCGATCTGTTACAAAAAAATGTCAGTGCTCAACTACTAGCACGAGTTCCTCAAACAGAATTAGCATTATCTCCTGATGGTTTGTCATTGTTGGTTCGGCACACATTATATGAAGAGTCGCTCGACGTGCTTTATGAAGCAGATTCTGTGGGTAAAGGAAGTGCAAAACATTTGTGGCTAGAAGAGCAGATTTCAGCGGCAATTAGAGACTGCGAGCAAAATCTCTCGTCTGTTATATTCAACTCCGTCGTTACTCACCATAATGATAAGGCTGTATTTTCTTTGCTGGCATTCTTAAGGCATAAAGATAATGCTATCTTATTATTCCACAATATTTTAAATCATGATGAACAGCGTGAGCGATTATTTCAGGGAGAGTTCAAGGAAGAGGCGCAACAATTTTTGGATAAACAGGGATTAGTTCAATGCTTAGCCTATTATATGGCTAATTTTCATAATAAACCCTGGTTTGCTGACGGGTTAGCTTATTTTGCTCGTTGCGCTAAAAAGCAGAAAAAAGAACACTTACTTGCTGATGCCCTAGATTTGCTGGCTAATGAAATGAAGGCTAAACAGCTAGATGATGTTGTCAATGCACTGGTTAGTTCTGAGGCTACAGCCCAAGTGTTATTGCAGGAATTGCTCAATGACAGAGCTCACCTAGCAGTACAACAAATAAAAAGCACTGAAATCGAGCGAGTAATTCAGCACTTTGGCCAAAAGCAGCTAGTCGTAGCGTTGCGCACATTAAATAAACTGTCTCAGTGGGAAAATAGTTCACTTTATAAATTAGTTTTGCATAGTTTAAATAATAATTACGAACAATTATTTGAGGTAAGAGGGGCTCATTATATTGCAACATCATCATGGCAAAGTGATGAACTAAATGAATTGGCTTGTTTTATTAGTCAACATTTAGAGAAGAAAAGCACATTAGATTGTGACGGCATTATTGGCTATAAGGTATTGGGCGAATTAATTTTTAGATCCGCTTATGCGGGACAAATATCGTCGTTTTATCGCGAGAAACAATTTAATCCAGGCATAGCCCGTTTATCATTTACTAGACCATTTTTAGAGCAGTTGGTTGATAAGTTTTGGATCCCAGAAGGCGTTAAGGAACAATTTGCGGACACCATAGAGCGTATCAAATCTTGGTCAGATGAGCAGAGTCCGTTACAAAAAGAAGTAGGTGGTTATCGAGTTTTAATCGATTGGCGTCATTTGATCAAACAAACATGGAACGAAATTCAGAAAAAGAAATTACCCATTATCTGTGCGTATTTATTGAATTACTCCGGCGCCAAAAAGCCCTTAGCTTTTTTATTGCGTGATTACATTAATGCCTTTCAGGATGTGCCAGATTACCTTTATCCTGTTGTGAGATTATTAAAACAATTCCCACAACGGGACGTTAGTGCAGTGGTTTTTGATGTTTTAGAAGCAATGGCGCTGAAGAATCCTCGTCTTTTAGATAAAACTGTATTGCAATGCATGGCCTATTATTATACGAAGAAAAATGCAATTTTAGAAAACGAGTCCCCTTTAGCAGAATTGCATTTATTAACGTACTTTGGTCAAAATAAAAAATATGCTTTGGTGCACGCCGGATGTAATGAACTGCTAGAAACGTGTGATGATCAGGGAGTAAAAGCAAAGCTCACTAAAGGTGCTTATGAGGCGCGGATCGAAGCAGATTTAAGCTTGAGTTTAGGTTATTTTCATTTTGGCTTAATTAAATTCTTTAAAAGATTATGGCATTATGGTTTTAATGCAAAAAATAACTCCTCTGGAATAGTGGCTTTTTGTGAAGATAATGAGCCACCACCAAGGATAGTTCGCTCTGGCGAGGAAGTGAGTGTCCCTGCTTCTTGTGCAAAAGTAAGTGTTGCTTATTTAGAGTTTACAGAAAAGAGACGACAATTAATCAATTTATTAGCTACAATTAGACATTGTCCAGCGCCCGTTTCCTTAATGACGCGGCCGTCACAAAGTGGCCAGAGTCTATTTAGTAGTAAAGGGTTAACGGAGGAGTCCGTTGTGGTGAAGGAGCAAACTGCGGTACCTATGTAAAAAGTAATAGTATTCAGTAACGATTAGAAAAGATAAAAAATAAAGCATGGTGCGTTTTGAATGGGGCTTATAAATTGATACAGTATAGAAGCCTAATAATGTTAGAGAATACTGGGAGAGTCTAATGAGAGTTTTAGTTTCCTTTTGTTGTTTATTGCTATCTTCTTATGCGTTGGCACAGCCTACATTACCTGCTGGTTGCCAAGTAGTTGCTGTGAAGGGTGAGGCGGTAACTCTGAAATCTAAAAATAGCAAAGTAGTATTTGTTCATAATTTGACTAGCGGTGATTTGTGGATTACCCACCCAGTGACTAATCCTAGCGCCAGTGCTGGTTGGACTAGCCGGTTGCAAGCCGGGAATTGGTCGGCATTGGTAGTGGATAAACCTCCTTTTGTTTTGAACTGTATTGAATCAAGACCAGGGCATGAACAACAATTGCCTTGTGAAGGAGCTATAGCCGTATGTCAATGGCCTGGCGTTAAAGTTCCTAATAATTTACAAGGTAGTACGTTTTGGGCAGCAGAAGATAAGCCTTTAGCCCAATTAACAGCTGCTCTTGGTGATCGTGGATTTGTCTTGCCTGCAGTCAAAGAATAGTTATCCAGTATTCACCTGTCCCAGGTCTCTTTCTTGCTACTGAACTGGATAAGTGGTAGAACAGACTAATAATTGTAAATGGATCCTAATAATGATAATAAAACATATAAAAATGGTGGAAGGTGAATAAAAAATCAAAAGATCCCTTTTATAAACGGGAAAGTGAAAAGTACGCCGATCCTATACCGAGTCGTGAATTCATAATGGATGTTTTGAATGAGTATGGACGGCCAATGACACGTAACCAACTGTTTGATAAATTGCATTTGCAATCAGAAAGCAAACAAGAAACTTTGGGTTTTCGCTTAAAAGCGATGTTGCGTGATGGACAGCTTATGCAGGACAGGCGCGGGCGCTTTTGTCTATTACAAAAAATAAATTTACTTCGTGGCACTGTGCAAGGCCATCCTGACGGGTTTGGTTTCTTTATTCCCGATGAAGGTGGCGATGATATGGTTCTGTCTGCTAAAGAGATGCGGGCAGTCATGCATGGTGACGTCGTTTTAGCCTATCAGGTTGGGGTTGATAGACGTGGTAGGCCCGAAGGAAAAATCCATGAAGTTGTTGAGCATGCCAATGCAACGGTTGTCGGACGATTTTTCACCGACCATGGGGTGAGTTTTGTTTTGCCCGATAGTAAGCGTTTAACCCAAGATATTTCCATTCCCTCCGAGTTTGTTGGTAATGCTAAGAATGGCCAAATTGTATTGGTTGAGCTAATTGCCTATCCCAACAAACGTGCCCAAGCCATAGGTAAAGTCATTCATATTCTTGGTGAGCATATGGCTCCAGGCATGGAAATTCAAGTGGCTCTTTATTCTTATGGCATTCCATTCGAGTGGCCGGATGATGTTTCTGCTGAAGTCGCTAAAATTCCACAACAAATAACTGCGGAGCAATTGAAAGGTCGCACTGATTTGCGTTCTTATCCTTTTGTTACTATTGATGGTGACGATGCCAAAGACTTTGATGACGCCGTTTATTGTTATAAAAAACCTAAAGGTGGTTTTCAGCTTTATGTCGCTATAGCCGATGTGAGTCATTATGTTGCTCAAGATTCTGCCCTCGATAAAGAGGCGGCACGACGAGGAAATTCGGTCTATTTTCCTGGTAAGGTTGTGCCCATGCTTCCAGAAGCATTGTCCAATGGGGTTTGCTCGCTTAATCCTCAGGTAGATAGATTATGTATGGTTGCAGAAATGTCCATTAGTGCCGATGGAAAAATATCACGCTCTCGTTTTTATAGGGCAGTGATCCATTCCCATGCGCGCTTAACCTACACTCAAGTGGGCTTGTGGCTGGAGCAGGGGAATACGGATAAACAATATCAATCTTTATGGCCCACCTTGCAAGCTCTTTATGATCTCTATCATGTATTATTAATGACGCGTAAGGTTCGTGGCGCTATGGATTTTGAGACAACCGAAACGCGTATAGAATTTGACGAAAATAAAAAAATCAAATGTATTGTCCCCGTGATCCGTAATGATGCGCACAAATTGATTGAAGAATGTATGTTGGCCGCAAATGTCGCTACCGCACGCTTCTTGGAAAAAGCTGATATCCCTACCTTATATCGCGTGCATGCGGCACCTGAGGAAGATAAAATTACGGCTTTAAGACAATTCTTAGGAGAGTTGGGCTTAACGTTGGGGGGCGGTAAGAAGCCAACACCTAAAGATTTTCAACGTACTATGAGTACTATCGGCGACAGGCCAGAACGCCATTTAATTGAAACAGTCATGTTGCGTTCTTTGAAGCAAGCACAATATATTGAAGCGAATGAAGGACATTTCGGTTTGGCTTATTCGGTATATACGCATTTTACCTCACCCATCAGACGTTTCCCTGATTTACTAATCCATAGAGCTATAGGTCACTTGTTGGACAAGCATCCAGTACATGAGTTTAGTTACTCTCATGATGATATGAATCGTCTAGGTAAGCACTCTTCTATGACCGAGCGACGTGCCGATGAAGCAACTCGCGAAGTAGTGACCTGGCTTAAATGTGAGTACATGCAAGATAAACTGGGACAAGTCTTTGGTGGCCGGATTTCTGCGGTGACCAGCTTCGGAATTTTTGTTGAGTTAGATGAGATTTATGTCGAAGGTTTAGTCCATGTTACTTCGTTAAAGAATGATTATTATAATTACGATGCAGTAAAACATCGACTAATTGGTGCACGTGGCGGACATGTGTATGGCTTAGGAGATCGCATGACCGTCTTAGTCGCTCGCGTTGATTTGGATGAGCGCAAAATAGATTTTGAGCCTGTAGAGGAAGAACTAAGTAATGAGTGAGCAGTTTATATATGGGGTGCATGCCGTTTGCGCTTTATTCGCCAATCCCCATCGGATAATCAATAAACTCTATATCAGCCAAGATCGGCTTGATAAACGACTACAGGATGTATTAATTAAAGCAGAGAATGCGCGGATTCCCATTGAAAAATTAAGTTCGCAAAACATGAACCAGCGCTTTGCCGATTTCACTCACCAAGGAGTGGTTGCCAGTGCGATCCCCTTACCTAATTATGGCGAGTCAGATTTAATTTCCCTACTAGACTCTGCTAAAAAGCCGGGGTTGATCTTAATCTTGGATGGCGTTACCGATCCTCATAACTTAGGTGCGTGTTTGCGCTCGGCAGATGCTACTGGCGTTGACTTTGTCCTGATTCCTAAGGATAAAAGCGCCAGTGTTACTCCAGTGGTGAGTAAAGTAGCATGTGGCGCCGCGGAATCAGTGCCTTTGGTTCGAGTGACCAACCTGGTTAGAGCGATGGAAGTTTTAAAAGAACAGGGCGTTTGGATCTATGGAGCTGCTGGTGAGGCAGAGCATTCCCTTTACCAAATAGATTGTTCTGGCACTGTAGCATTAGTTATGGGAGCGGAAGGAGAAGGATTGAGGCGATTAACCCGCGAACATTGTGATGGTTTATTTTCTTTACCTATGCAAGGGACTGTCGAAAGTTTAAATGTTTCAGTCGCTACTGGTGTTTCTTTGTATGAAGTCATTAGGCAAAGAGGTGTTCAATGAGCGAGTTAAAAATTAAAGCAGCACAAGCGGCTCTAGCTTATGTAGAAGACGATATGGTAATCGGCGTAGGAACAGGTTCTACCGTTAATTTCTTTATCAAAGAGCTGGCAACAATCAAACACCGAATCGACGCTTGTGTATCCAGTTCAAAAGCAACAGAAGCCTTACTTCGCGCTGCCGGGATTCCGGTAATTGATTTAAACTCAGTAAGTGAATTACCTGTATATATTGACGGGGCCGATGAGGTGAATCAATACGGTGAAATGATTAAGGGAGGCGGCGGCGCTCTAACGCGAGAAAAAATTGTTGCTTCGGTGGCTAAACAATTTATTTGTATCGTTGATGAGTCAAAGGTAGTCACCCAGTTAGGAAAATTTCCTGTAGCAGTTGAAGTAATCCCTATGGCGCGAAGTTATGTCGCCAGGCAAATAGTGAGGCTCGGCGGCGATCCAGAGTATAGAGAGGGTTTTGTCACTGATAATGGTAATATTATTTTAGACGTTTATAATTTATCAATTGACATGCCGCAAAGCTTAGAAGAGCGCATGAAGGCAATTACTGGCGTAGTTGATAATGGATTATTTGCTCATAGAGTAGCTGATACGGTCTTAGTTGCGTCTGCTGATGGGGTACGTCATCTAAAATAACGTGAATTCAATCACAGAAAATAAATTGATGGCTCGTATTTAATAAAGGTTAATAGACATAATGGATAGACATAGAGTATTTGTAAATCGTATTTTAAATATGAGAAAAATTAAGTTGATTGGTCTCGACATGGACCATACCTTAATTCGCTATAATTCAGAAAATTTTGAATCTCTGGTTTATCAATTAGTCAAAGAACGTTTGGTGGAAATAAAACATTATCCTGATGCGATCAGAAAACTGACGTTTAATTATCATGATGCCATTCGTGGCCTAGTGATAGATTGTAATAATGGCAATATTTTAAAGCTCAGCCGTTATGGAGCAATTAGACAAAGTTATCACGGCACAAAGCAGATTAGTTTTTCCGAGCAACAAGAGATCTATAGAAGTATTTATGTTGATTTAGGAGATCCTAACTATATGCCCATAGATACTTCTTTTTCCATTGCATTTTGTGTTTTATACAGTCAGTTAGTTGATTTGAAAGATGAGTTACCTGCTCATGAAATGCCTAATTACCAAACCATAGCCAAAGACGTGCAGTATTGTGTAGATAAGGTACATTCTGATGGCAGTTTAAAAGGTATTATTAGTAAAGATTTAAAAAAGTACGTCTTAAAAGAAAAAGCTGTTGTTGATGGATTAAAGCATTTTATTCGCTATGGCAAAAAGATTTTTATTCTCACCAATTCGGATTATTCTTACACTAAACTGCTATTGGATTATGCCATTAATCCTTATTTAAACGATGGCGAGACGTGGCAGAGTTTGTTTGAGTATGTTATCACTTTGGCTAATAAACCCCGTTTCTTTTATGATAATTTGCGGTTTCTATTGGTCAATCCCGATAATGGCGCTATGACCAATATTGAAAGTGAACTCAAACCAGGTGTTTATCAAGGAGGCAATGCAAAAAAATTCACGGAAAACTTACAGGTCCGTGGTGATGAGATTCTCTATATTGGGGACCATATTTATGGTGACATTTTACGATTGAAAAAAGATTGTAATTGGCGCACCGCCTTAGTGGTTGAAGAGTTAGGAGCAGAGATCGCTGCTCAGTTAAAGGCTTTGCCTGTAGAGAAAAAAATTATTGAAGCAATGCACTTGAAAAAGAAACTTGAAGAGCAATACGTTTCTTTACGTACACAAAGTATTGATGAAAACTCAAAACAATATGCTAAAGAGATTCAAGAGTTACAATTGCAAATTTCCACCTTAGATTTACAGATTTCTAAATTATTACAAGAGCAGAGTAGTTTTTATAATCCCAAATGGGAAAGAGTCTTTCGTGCAGGGGCAGAGGAAAGTTACTTTGCCCATCAGGTAGAACGCTTTGCCTGTATTTATATGGAAAAATTATCGGATTTTCTCGAGTATTCTCCTATTACTTATTTTCGTGCCAATAGGCGTATATTACCGCATGATATAGATATCTAGAGCACAAGCTAAGGCCTTACACCTACCTGGCAACAAATTGCCCGATATTATCGTGCGCGCCATAAACGATTACTCATCACATAGGTAACCCCGCTGTTGGCAAACCAATCAGGTTACACTATGCAGGCAGAGTCCAATAGCTAGAAATAGTGAATGGCTATGAAATTTTTTCGATCATAATGATACAAATAAGATCAATGTGTTAAGCGTACGCAGTCTAAGAAAAGGATAAAAAAAATTCTATAGAATTAACTTATTCCTTAAGTTTTTCTTAAGCTTTTCCCTTTATACTTTTAGTTGTAAGTAACAGGGAGCTGAGATGCGAGTATTAATTGTCGAAGACAGTGCTTTTAATGCATTTTGTTTACGTCGTTTATTAGAGTCAGAAGTTACATCAGTCATGGTGACTATAGTTCATGACAGCCAAGCGGCTATGTCTTCTGTCAATAATAGTTTGCCTGATATAGTCATCATTGATGGTGATTTAGGCGCTACGGATAAGCCATACTGCAATGGTCCTGAACTAACCGAGACCTTATTACAAAAAAATCCTTATCTTCCTATTATTGCATGGTCCGATTCTGACACTATGCGAGAGGATTTTGCATCAGCTTTTATGCGACATAATAGACTTCTCAATGAATATAATATTTGGACTAAAGTTGTCGGTAGAGAACTCATATGTAAGACGTGGGCTTATTATTTTGACGAATTCATGAGCGGACAAAATGCTGCTTTTGCCGACAATCAAGCCAATGCAGGTTTAATTAGTGTGAATGCAACCTAAAAATAATTGACAAGCATCAATGATTGCTAAACTGGCTTGCGGAAGGCAACCCACACAAGCCAAGTACTACAACCCTTAATGAAATTTAAACGGTTCAGCAGGCTTTAGTTCTCTGCTAACTTCACCAGCATAAACTTGGCCTTTATCCAATGCTAATTTAAGCACGGGAGAACCTTCCTTAAAATTTAGCTTGGCAAATGACAGCCAGAATGTATTAGGTGCTGTAGCTGAGTCATAATAATAGGTCAGATTTTTTTGATCGGCTATAGTACGCCATAATGTTGTTGCGATATTGGGCTGATTAGGTGTAGTAATACCCATTGGAACGGATACAGCGCGTATAACTGAAAGAACACTAGCAATCGCTTGGTACTGAAATCTTTGGTCTGGAACCCCTTTTATAAGATTTTGATCACTCTGTTTGGGAATAACATTAATGTAGAACTGGGTTCGGGCAAAACGATCCGCGGCGCGGTCTGTACCAGGCAAAAATACGGTGCCGCCGATTGACTGCCAGTATTCGTCTAGGGCTAGCTGCTTTGAGTAAATAGGTGAATTCGTCATTACTGTATATTGTGGTCCATGATGAACAACTAGTTTTCCGCCAATATACTCAAAAATTGCAGAATCACCTGAGCTGTCTGATAAAGAAAGATGAGCTGTTGCAGGCCTATTATTTGGTAAATTGAATGATTGAACATGCAATGGTTTCGTCTGCAAAGCATCAACCGCTTCAGCTACCGTGGCAAAACTATCCAAAGCATACTGTCCCCACAAACTAATTGAGATTGAAGGCATACCGGGTGAGGCTGTTCCGTAATCTGATTCAGCCAAGTAGAGAAGGTTCATGACAAGGCCTTTCTCATTCATGCCATCTACGCTCGCAAGCTCATACATACTGGTGACAACAGAGCCATATTTTGCTGTCCAGTTCACTGGGTTATCGCCTGCCTGACCGGAGCGTTTGATGCCTCGAGGAAATACCCAAAGGTTTGGAGCATTGAAGTCATCCCAATCCATGGAACGTCCTGTGATGACGGTATTCTCCGTGCCGTGATAAAGCGCTCTCGTGCACGCGTTGGTTGTTGAAAAGGCAGCACAGGTTAATAATACGGTGTAAAATAATTTATGGATATTTTTCATGTTTTATATTCTATGGC
Organism: Legionella fallonii LLAP-10; assembly: GCF_000953135.1. Classification (NCBI taxonomy): domain Bacteria; kingdom Pseudomonadati; phylum Pseudomonadota; class Gammaproteobacteria; order Legionellales; family Legionellaceae; genus Legionella; species Legionella fallonii. The sequence goes on from NZ_LN614827.1 coordinate 130,116, forward strand.
TTATTAATGATGGGTGTGTCATTACATAATAGCAGCGACAGATAGGTAATGGAATAAAGCATTTTTGGAAAATTAATGCTGCTATTGGGGGGGGGAATTAAAATAGCTTCTTTTAATTCAATCAACATTACCCGCTGAGAGCGGTAATGAATTGGTACTTCTATTTTAATTTCGCTGGCTTACGGGAGCCGACCTACTGCCTCCACACGCGCTCGATTCTATTGTTGTTAGTCCACCATAATGAAATGAAAGACAAACTCACTGTTGATCTCAAAAAGTGCACATCGTATAATGATTGCTGTCTACAAACTAACTCAGTGGTACATTTCATGAGCATACATAATCTCCCCTTTGAAGATCAACTTTTGTATCTAAGATCCACAGTAACCAATATGCAGTTGCTGCACAGGGCTGAGGCCTATTCATCTATTGAATTAAGTTTTAAACAATTTGATGATATTTGGGGTGGACCACAAGATAATCAACAATTTGATGAGCTAAGTGTACAAGTGGCTTGTCTGTATTATTTGTCCTTATACCAGTTATTAATATCAAGAAATGATGTTGACGTCGCAGAACGGTTATTGGAATTAAAAAAAGCAATCGAAACGGATAAATATATTAATTGTGTCTCCTGGACACTAACAGACGTCCCCACCATGAGTACGGCAAGCACTATACTCGATGGCAACACGGATGCGGCAAATTCAATAAATATTTTATTAGATTTAATCAAAAAAAAGAATTTAGATTTAACTGTCGGCGCATTAATTCGTGATTGCTTGAACCAAGTAGAGCAATGTATTGAACATATTAACCAGGATAATTATGCGGAGTATCAGAAAAGCCTTTTGACCGTCATGTCTCGTATTTCTATTTCATTTGACAAGAAAACTGAAATTAATCGTGATATTTGGTCACATGACTTATTTATCGAATTATACGCTAAATTAGCCACAGCATATGCGTACAGTTTAGAGTTTGAAATGAGAGAGACGGATTCGATAGCAGGAAAATATGCCGTTTTTGAACATTTAGCGAGGGTTAGACAAACAGTAATAGAGTATGGCCCAGCGACCAACTTAGTCGATGCGGAATTAAATCAGGCATCCAAACAATTGCAAAAAGATATTGATGACGAGTTAGAGCGCTTGGCGAAAATGGACTATAGCAATTGCGCAGAGGGCACTGCCACTTTAGTGGAAGGGATATTGCAGTCTATATTATTGGCGATTCTTGATGAAAATAGCCTTTATAATGAAAGTGAATCAGTTAAAAAGAGTCATGTATTTTTAGCTTGTTATAACGAAATCAAAAGATTATTAGCTGCCAACTCACAGCGTATTGAAGTAGTAGATAAGGTAAAAAACTTGCATACACTGGTTAAATTTATTCATCGCAAAACAACAATAACAGGTATCCCAACGGAAGAGTTGGAGTTGCTTGAATTGAGAATTCAATATGAAGAAATATTATGCTCAAAAAATCATAGAGATTTATTATCTAAAATTGAAATTGTTAAATCAAAATTAAAAGAAAAAAGAAAATCACTGATTGGGGAGTCGTCCGTTATTGCAGATGACGAACAGTTAAAAGCTAATTACGTGAGCGCTGCCGCAGAGTTGAATCGTGAGCAGCAAAAATTGTTGAGTTTGATTAACTATTATTTTGCTTTTTATTACCATGTAATGATAGGGCATTACCAAGGTTTGAATAAGCGTAGAGAAAGAGAGATTTTAGTTTCAAAAGCAATTTTACATTATGAGACAGCTCAATCCATTAGAGTGGCCTATTTAGAAGAACTAGAAGATACGGCTTATGGTGATTTAGCGTTACTATCCACATGTCAAGAAAACTACCAAAATCATCTTGCTTGGAGTATCCCTCATCTTATGAAATTGTTGAAAGTAGAAATTGCAAAAGCAGATGAGTTGTTTACGAAAAAAGATTTTGCTGAAGCAGCATCAGCCTACATGGCTTGTTGGAAGTTTTTGGATAGCCATCCGGAATTGATAGTAAATAATTCCGTTATTCAGCCTAAGCAAATTTTATTAAATGCGGCTCGTACTTATCACTTAGTCAAAGAATATCCCCAAGCGTGGTCCTGTTATGCCTTATTGTTAAAATCATCCGATTTACTCTCGTTGCCGGAGCTATTTGAAATAAGAGCATTTTTGTCCGAGTATTTGAACACTCAACCCTTGAATACAGCGGAGCGATATTCACTTGAAAACATGCATTATATGATTTCTCAGCGTGTCCGTGGCAATAGTTCTCAACTAAGCCAGGTTGTGCTGCATGGCCCACGCGAGTGGCAACAAGAAGCGTACAGCGAATTGACGACTAATTTTAGTAAGGATAATAAGTTATATCCTGCCTTTGTCCATGAGGTAGTTTCTCTGTATGAGCGTTATATAAGAAAACATGAAGAATTAAAAGAGACTATTTCTATCAAAGCTTATTTGAAAAATAATTTTCCCTGTTATGGTCAAATTTTATATGACATTTCTGCAAATCTAAATTTGCAGAAATTAACACTTCATAAAGACTTTAATTCGACTGCCATTGCCAACAGTTTTTTTCAAATGGCTGTTGAACGTGGTTGTGGCCCAGCGTGTTATGACTATGCCATTATAAAATATAATCAAGACGAGTATCTGGATGCACTGCGAAAATTCAAAATGGCGATTTTAGATATGAGCTGGGATAATGAGGAGAAGAAACAGGATGCGAGAAATAAAATAAAGCGAGCTCAGCTAGAGCTTAGGCGTCGTCATCAAGCCAATCCTCTTCGATTAATAAATGAAAGGGATCGGTCGCCAGAACATGTTTCGTTCTATGATGAGATGCAGCAATTTTTAAAAGGACAGGTTCCAGAGATACCTCAAACACCAGCATCACCGGCACCAGCGGCATTATCACCGCACTTGAAATACTCTGTGGTTGAAGAACCCCGCCAGAATTATGAAAGCAGCGACGATGACGAGGTGTCGAGTGACAAAGGCGATGTCTCGTTTGAAAAAATGGATCATGAGGGGAGTCGTCAGCCTAAAAGTATACTGAAAACGAAAAATTCAGGTAAGCGTAGTTATAAGGTTGCGTTTGAGTCCGGTAACAATTTAACCTTGTTTGCTCCAGAAAACGCCCCTTCCTATGATCGAAGAACCAAGCCCTCCCCACAATACCAACGCCAGCAGGACTTGCTGCGCCAAGGAAAACGGGAGTGTGGTGATAAACTGGCTAAGGTTGATGAGCTTTCTCAACCCGTTCTAAAATGAGCTAATGCCTTGGGTAACGTAGCCCGGATTACGACTCCGTCTAATCCGGGCTGCACATACTTAAGTTGACGGCAGTCGATGGATAAAGAAAAAAATCATAAGCTATTAATGGGCTGCATCCCAATTAGGGCCAACACCGATAGAAACAAGCAAGGGTACTGATAATTGTACGGTGTTTTCCATTAGATTGCGGATCATCTCTTTAGACGACTCTATAGCATCTTGATGGACTTCAAAGACTAATTCATCATGAACTTGCATAATCATTTTCGCTTGAGGATTATTTTGCGAACGTTGCCAGTGAGCAATGGCGAGCATGGTTTTTTTGATAATATCTGCCGCTGTTCCTTGCATTGGGGCATTAATTGCAGTTCGCTCCGCTGCCTTTTGTCTCATCATGTTGCGAGCATTTATCTCTGGTAAGTAGAGGCGTCTACCAAACAAAGTTTCTACATAGCCTAATTGATGAGCTTGCTTGCGGGTATTTTCCATATACTCCAGTACTTTGGGGTAGCGATGAAAATAAGTATCAATATAATGCTGCGCGTCTTGGCGCTCTACATTAATTTGCTTGGCCAGACCAAAAGCGGACATACCATAAATCAAGCCAAAATTAATTGCTTTGGCTTTTCTTCGTTGCTCATGAGTAACTTCATCAAGCGCTGTTTGGAAAATTTCACTGGCTGTTGCCGCGTGAATATCCCAGCCATTGGCAAAGGCTTTTAACAAGTTCTCATCTTGTGATAGATGGGCCATGATACGCAATTCAATTTGCGAATAATCTGCTGCCAGAATAACCCAATCCTGAGGAGCGATAAACGCGGTACGAATCAATCGTCCCTCTTCACTACGGATAGGAATATTTTGTAAATTAGGCTCACTAGAAGATAAGCGTCCTGTTGCTGCAACCGCTTGGTTGTAAGAGGTATGCACTCTATGGGTTTTAGCATTAATTTTTTGTGGCAAAGCATCAATATAAGTCGATATTAATTTTGTTAGACTGCGGTATTCTAAAATCACTGCAGCCAAGCGGAAATCAAAAGCGAGTTCTTGTAATACTGCTTCGGCTGTAGAAGGTTGGCCAGTTGGTGTCTTGGCAATAACAGGTAGTTTTTGTTCATCAAATAAGATTTCCTGTAATTGCTTAGGAGAGTTCAAGTTAAAGGGTCTACCTGCCAATTGCACTGCCTCTTCCTCTAACGCCTGTGTTCGCTCTTTTAATCGAGTACCGTGTTTTTTTAGGGTTACTGGATCGATTAATACTCCAAGTTGCTCCATATCAGCAAGAACAGTGACCAGCGGCATTTCTATTTCTTTAAAAACCCGGCGTAGCGACTCATCCATCATGGGATATAATTTATGATGTAATTGCAAGGTAATATCAGCATCTTCAGCCGCATAAACTCCTGCTTTATCGACAGAGACTTGGTCAAAGCGCAACTGTTTTGCTCCTTTTCCTGCCACATCCTCATAACTAATCGTTTTATGGCCTAAATATTTTAATGCCAGAGTATCCATGTCGTGACGTCCAGCACTACTATTTAAGACATAGGATTCCAACATCGTGTCATAGTCCACTCCTTTTAGAGTGATGCCATAATTTTTAAAAATACAATAATCATATTTAATATTTTGCCCGATTTTTCCTATTGCTGGATTTTCCAAAATAGGTTTTAAGGCAGTGAGCACTTCATTTCGATCGAGCTGAGGGCTATTATCAGTGTGCATTAGAGGGATATACACCGCCTCGTGTTCCTCAATCGCCAAAGAGATGCCAACTAATTCCGCTACCATCACATCGATGCTAGTCGTTTCTGTATCAATACAAAATATGCTGCATTGTTCCAGCTTGCTGAGCCATTGATTCAACTGCTGGTTATTGGTAACCAACTCGTAGTTTGTTTGTTGTGACTCAACTGATTCCGTAGGCGCGCCGACTTGATTTTCTTGGCCTAGCAGTTCCTTAAGCCAATTTTTAAATTCTAGTTCTCGAGTTAATTCAATTAGTTGCTGATTATCAGCAGGTTTGGGTATTAACTCATCAAAACTCAAAGGTAACTCTACGTCGGTTTTAATGGTAACCAGTTTTTTTGATAGGGGTAGTTGAGGGATTGCTGCTCGCAGGTATTCCCCTATTTTACCGCCAATAGTGTCAGCATTTTGTAATAAATTATCTAAGGTTTGGTATTCGGTTAACCATTTTACTGCGGTTTTGGGACCACATTTGGTAACTCCGGGGACATTATCAACGGTATCGCCAATGAGGGTGAGATAATCAATGATTTGTTCTGGGTTGACGCCAAACTTTTCTTTTACACCAGCAATATCCATACTGGAATTACTCATGGTATTAATCAGCGAAACATGCTCATTGACTAATTGCGCCATATCTTTATCACCTGTTGAGATCACAACGGGTATACTCCGTTCTGTAGCCTGGCGTGCTAGAGTGCCAATCACATCATCAGCCTCAACTCCATCAATTATCAGTAAAGGCAAGCCCATAGCTTGCAGTACTTGGATTAAAGGCTGAAATTGGGAACTGAGTTCCTGGGGCATCGGTGGTCTATGGGCTTTATATTCCGGATACCATTCATCTCTAAATGTTTTTCCTTTGGTATCAAAAACTACGGCTAAGGCTTCTGGTTGGTACTCTTTAATTAACTTTTTAATCATGTTGGCAACCCCATAGACTGCGCCAGTGGGTTGACCTTTAGAGTTTGTTAGGGGAGGCAAAGCATGAAATGCCCGAAAAAAATAAGAAGAGCCATCAACCAGAACTAAAGGTGCCTTCATGCTTATTCCTCTTCCATTTGCGCTATTTGTTTTGTTAGCGAATTAACTTGTTCTGTAAGTGTTTTAATGTTTTTGCGTATCAGCGGGATGCGATTAACAGATAATTCATGCTTTATAGCAATATCTTTAGGTTTTGCCGGGTTGCCTAAGTAGACCATTCCTTCTTTTAAATGTTTGTTCGGGGGAACTCCTGTCCGGGCTCCTAGTATGACATTATTATCTATTTGCACATGATCACTAATGCCAACATTGGCGGCAAAAATGACGTTATTACCACTTGTAGAACTGCCGGCGATACCGGTAAAAGCACACAGGATATTATGTTTTCCTAGTTTTACGGAGTGAGCGATTTGAACTAGATTATCAATTTTAGTTCCTTCTCCTATAACCGTTTCACCTATTGTTGCTCTATCTATTGCTGTATTGGCGCCAATTTCAACATTATCGTGGATAGCAACACGACCTACATGAGGGACTTTGAGGTGGTGGCCATCAGTAAAGGTATAACCAAATCCATCAGAGCCAACCACTGTAGAGGCATGAATAATGACTCTAGAACCAATATGACAATGATCATAAATAGTAACATGGGGGTGAATGGTTGAGTGCTCTCCTATTATGACATCATACCCTACATGAATATGACTTTTAAGAACACTGTGGTTTCCAATAATACTTCCTGATTCTATAACCACATAAGGGCCTATAAATACCCCCTCACCCAGTTGCACATTATCACCAATCACCGCGGTAGGATGTATTCCTGGCGTTACTTTTTTAGGGGGATTAAAATGGTTCATCAGTTGAATAAATGCTTTAAATGGATGCGCCACTTGAACTAGCGGTTTATTAGACTGAACTACTTTGCTGCTTACTAACAGGGCCGCTGCCTCGGAGGCTTCTGCCAATCGCAGATTGTCATTTCCTTCGGCAAAAACTAATGAACCAGGGATAATATTATCAATAGGTGCTAATGAAGAAATTGTTGTTGCGGCATCACCTACTACCACTCCTTGAATCAGGTTGGCTATATCACATAGTGAATTATTCATTCATTAACTCGTTAATTGTGCAAAATAGGCCGATTATATACCCCTTGCTTTCTATTTTCGAGTTAATAAATGGAAGAAAGGAGAATCATTTGACTTTTCTATGGAAATTTAGGTTATTTACATAGAAAAGCACCATTAAATAAGGTATAAAATCAACTAATTAACATGAGTGCGCCATAAAAGATATGGAAATGCCTTTTATGACGCTAAACGAACATTATCCCATAAAGTGCGACCCATTTATTATGGGAACTAGGTCTAAATAAAAGCAGTTCGATATAAAAAATAACGTATTTCTTATATCGAACTCACGTTAATTAAGTACATGGGCTGTGTTTTAGATTTAAGGTCAAAAGGATGAGATATGTTAAAAAAAATGGGGGTTTTGGGGTTAGGGGCATTGCTTCATACGAGTGTCCATGCCTCAGATATGGTTTTTGGTACTGACGAGTTACCAATAGTATGGTCATCAATTATCACTCTTAGTGGCGGCCCTGCTTGGGCTGATCCTGGGCAAAATCAATATCTTTATCCTAATCCTACGCTAGTTCCACTTGATATTGATTATTTTAACTATAATTCAAAAACTGGTGTATTGGCGACAGGTGAGATTTTCTTTGGATTACAACATATTATTCCACCTGGATTTTTAATCGGCGAGTTAGGGCTTGGTATCGCTGGCGCTACGGATGCTTTAGCGACTGGAGTGATTGATATCAATGGTGTTCCAGAGGTCAATACTTTTAGTTATAAGGTCGATCATGCTCGCGTAGAGCTTAAAGGAAAACTCATAGGCACCTGGTATAAGCAGGTACAACCTTACATTAGTGGCAGTTTAGGGGCAGGATTTAATAGTTCTCATGCCTATGTGCCAACCACGATAAACATGGCACTGTTCCCCCCAGATTTTTTTACTGCCAGTTCTAGCATTGCCTTTTCGTATACCTTGGGGGCAGGGATACAAACAATGTTAACTCCACACTGGCAAGTAGGGGTTGGCTATGAATTTGCTGATTGGGGGAAAAGTTATCTTGGCCCTGATCCGGGTTCTTTACTTAATGGGCCGGGATTGACGCATATGTACACTAATGAAGTGCTATTTAGTTTAAGTTATTTATTTAATTGTTAGCTGAGAGCAGAGTAGGTTGGCCCTTGGCTCAACCTACATTGGAGCACTTAAGCACTAACCGTGATGCTTTGGAATACTTCTTGTACCTCATGAGTGACTGTGGCGGAGTTAGTTGGAGTCTGGAATAATCTCCATCTACCTGCAGCTAGGTTAGCAGTAAATAAGGTTGCAAGAGATAACAATACACCGGCCAGATCGGCCAGCACTTGTTTCCAGCCGCGGTGCTCTTCTAAAACAAGATTGGCTTTATCAATCGCTTTTATGCATGAGTCTTTAAACTGACGTACATTTTTATTTTGGGGTAGTTCCGCAGTTAATAAGTGCTCTCTTGCTTGTAATAGCTGATTATAAAGTTCTCGACCAGCAGCAGCGGCTTCTTGATAGTTGTCATCGCTTTTTGCCTTATCCTCTAAATCGAGAGTCATTTTTTCTATGGTTTCCAGTTGGGCTGTGAAGTTAATTTGCGTGAGGATAATATCTCCTTCTTTTCGCGTCACAATTTTCTGTTTAGCCATTTTGGCTTCTTTTTCTACTAATTGCACCTTAGCATCAAGAGCTATTCTAATTTCTGGGGGCAAAGTTAACGTATCTTGACCTAAAACCTGTTGAGCCTGTCTTAACTTCGCTTGACCCATTACTTGATTATGGAGTTGGCGAACCTGTCTATCTCGTGCCTCCTCAACTTCTTGAATCATTTGGTATCGTTGGAATGAAAGGAGTGGAGCATCATAAATTGCGATAGCATACTCGTTGACTATGTCTTGAGCATTGCGTTTCACATTGGAATGCTGTTGTTCTGCTGCTCTATTAATAGCTTCTTTTTTATTGAAAATGGCGCTTTTCACCTTAGGATGCTCATTGATTAGCAGTCCGTCCGCCTCTTCCTGGCCATCAAAACTTACGATTTCATCTAATTGCTTATGTAAGTTATGTCGTTGCATAGAGACTGCGTCAGGAGTGTGGTTATGCTCAAAAGATATAGGTAATGCAGTGATTTTTCGTACACGAGCTTCTATAGCTTGCTCTGTTTTATCTTCTGCCCGTTGCTTTTCTTGAGCCAGTTGAAGAGATTGGCGTTGCCCTTCTTGGATTATCAGCGTTCGTTTGTTACGCAGTACCTCATTAATTTTATAATGATGCTGTCCATTGTTTATGTTAAAGACTTCTTCAGCTTCTTGTAGATCCTGCTTATCTTTGATTAATTCGTCTAATTTATCCAACTGAGCCTTTTCTATTTGTGCAATTTCTACAAGAGAGTGCCCATTATTAACTATGACGTGAAAATCATTGATTTTAGCTGCGTAAAATTCGATTACTTTTTTAGCCACGATAGCATCTGCATATCGTTTTGCTTCTTGCACTATCTTATTTTCTCTTTGGGTAAATGCAGATGTTATTGCCGTATGAGGTTTATCCACTAGACCTAGATTTTGATGTGCTGTAGTCAGCTCGCCGTTATTTTTTAGTCCGTTCTTGTATTGTTGTAAGCGTTCTAATAATTCGTGTTTTTGTTGTTCCACTTCTTCTATGCTATGGGGATTAGTGAATACTAAAGGTAAGTCTTTGATATTACGTATAAAACGACTGATGGTTTGCTCTGCTTCTTTTAAGGTTTCTAGTTGCCTCAAAGTAGTTTCATTAATTATTTTAGACTTAGCCTCAAGAGCGCTCTTGATTGCTGGATGTCTGATAAAGCCGAGGATTTGTTCTGCTTCTTCTAACCGCGCGTCATTTAAAACGAGTGCGTTTACTCCACGGAGTTGAGACACACGTTGTGCTTCAACTTCTTGAGGTTGAGTGTGTTTGTTGGCCGGTACCGGATAAGTGGTGATTTGCTGAACATAAAAACGAATAGTTTGCTCTGCATCGCGTTGTTTTCTTAAATCTTCTTCAGAAGTTGGAAGTAGTTCTTTTTGCATTTGAGAAAACCAAGCCTTAAATTCGCTAGACCCTTGGTTGGCTACTTCTTGAGCCAAACGTTTAAAGGAGTTTGCCGCAGTACGGTCGATTTTTGCTGCAAGCAGCGGGAATAATTTTTTAGCTAATTCTGCATCCACCGTACTTAATTTTTTTAGACCTTCAAATGATAAGTAAGAGTCTTGGGCACTTATTTTTTCCAGAACCATATCTAGAACGGTTTCATTTGCTGTTATTTGACGGTTGCTTACAATATATTCTATTGACGCTGGTGAAGTGAAATTATTGATTACATGAGCTATTGCTGATGCCATAAGTAATTCGGGTTGTATCCAGGACTTGATGTGCTCATTTGTAAATACATTAGCATCGCATAATGCTCTTAACCCTGAATTTCGCGTTACTCGATCAAACATTGGGCCGCGTATATTGAAGAAATGATTGATTAAGCCTTTTTGAATAAACTCTGTAGCGCCTTTTTTCCCATAAAGTGCTCCTGACTCGCCAGGTTGTACGGCTTTATGTTGAATGGCCTTATCTACCACTAAGTTAAAAAACTCCTGGGTGCTAAGTATATTAGGCACAATACAACGGTCTGTATTGACTAAATTTATAAGAGTTTCACCGAGTTGCTCGTGCATTTGCTCTTTTTCCAAGATCAATTGGAGCAATTCAATACGTGGAAATCGGGTTAACAGTTGTTTAATAAACTCTTGTTTGCTGCCTTTTGCTGATAACATACGACGTACCATCGTGTCTTGATCACTAGGTGTTAATGCATTAAGCAGCGCATCAAAATAAGGGAGTTGCTGATGTACTTGAGCACAAGACTCTAGATTGTCTTTCTTCAAGTGCTGAATAAATCCTGCTTTTCGTTGTGCAAGTAATGCAGTAACTAAAGCAGGAGTTCGATAAATATACGCTCCAAGAGCTTCTGAACATTTAAGTATGTCCTTATTCAGTTCTCGCTTTGGTGTATCCAGATTGAGTTCACAGAAGTTATAATGTCTTTTTTTGATCTCTTCTAAACTAAATCGCTCCTCTTTCTCATTCTCCCAGGGATTAACTAAGATAAAGTCGCAAGAGGTACTCTTTTTTTCGATACGCTTAATTCTTAGTGCATGGTAACCGTGTATTTTTCCAAATTCATCAGGTGTCCCATAGTCCATTTCTACATAGAGGGGTTGCTCTGGATTGATGGCTTTTAATTTGATAATTTTGTCATAATCTTTTGTGTAATTACCTTCTATGCCTAATAATTCGCTCACAAAAACGGCCGCCTCATGGCCTTCATATCGTTCCTTCTGGTCATGAGCAATAATGCTATGCTGTTGGTTCCATGCTGTAGCAAAGTAATAAGAACTAATGTGCTCTAATATTTTCACTGCAAGAGAATTAGAGCTAACTCCTCGCTTATAAAGCCCAGGAGAAATCTCGGTACTATTTCTGTCAATTCGTTCCAGTTCTGTTTTACTTATTGTAATCTCATCAGTATTAGTAACCGTATTATGGAAATATTTATATTTAGCATTAATGTTGTTTAATAAAAGGTATTGGCTGTGGCTATTATGAGGAATACGTAATGTGACGCTTTCATCGGCATTTTCTGTGAACATTGATTGGATTAAATCGCGCCCTTCTTTTCCAGTGCTAAAGACACAATCTAGCACAGCTAGAAGATAGCAATCGCCTGTTTGGCCTTGCTTTATCGTTATCTTTTCATTATCATTTGGAAATAAACGGGTCATATTGTTTCCTTTTATGCAACTAGAGCTAAATGGAAGCATTATACACCATGATTATTACGGTTTCCTTAAGATAGAGCGTGCGGTGATCAATTCTTGAGGGTGCTATACTTAACCCAAGATATTTCAATTTTGACACGATAGGCGAATAAAAAAGCTTGGCATAAGGAGATATTGATGCACAGAGCACCTCATATTCTCATTGTTGAAGACACAATGATTGCTCAGGTTGTTCTTAAAACACAGATGATGAAACAGGGGTGTACTGTTGATACGGCATCTGATGGTGTATCTGCATTAAATCTAGCTTTGTTGACCCATTACGATATTATTCTGATGGATATAGGCCTTGGTGATGGACCCGATGGCTTTGAAGTGGCAATGCAGATAAAAAAACAAAGCAAGATTAATAGAAACACGCCCATTATGGCGGTTACTTCTCATGGCGAGCCAGAGTATTATCATAAAGCTGCTGCAGCAGGCATGGAAGGTTATTTTTATAAACCATTTAAGCCTGATGATGCAAAAATAATTGTTGATTATTTAAAAAATTGGCAACAATTACACATCTGATTGCTTTTAAACGTTTTATGGATACCGACTTTCATCGGAAATGCGAAAATGGCTAAAGTTGAACATTAATACGTAAACACTTACCGCATACTCCTTGCACAGGAATTAGGTGGGTAATTGGTCGCTCTGTGATTGTCATTCTTACAAAAATCATCCTGTTTTTTATGATATCTTGGGCCTTGCTTTTGGTGTATCTATCACTTTCTCTTGATCATGAACCATAGTGCGCTCTGGGGACATTTTTTCTAGAAATTTTCTTTTATGCTCAATCCATGGTTGGATCGTTTCTTTGTCCGCTTCTTTTAAGTTTAAGAATTGAGTTTTTAACGCCCCCTCACTAAAAGTCACATCAACAAACTTTTCCCATTCCTTTTGTAATAGATCTACTGGCTGTTTGGCTGGTGGTGTTTTGGTAGCAGTTGTTGATATCGATGGATGGGTGGTTGGTACCGCTGGAGCTTGTGATGCAGGTACTGTAGATTGGGTATATGTCCTGATAAACGATTGAAGCGCGAGGGCCGCGTTTGCTCTAGTTTCTGCTTTGACACTTGCAGGATTAGTTTTGTGATTTTTAATTGTTTGTTTTATATCATCAAGTAATTCTACTAAAACTTTATTTTTTGCTTTAAGTTGCAGGACAGAGTTGTTAGGGACTGAAATTTTTTCAAGTCGTTTTAAGGCAATTGTTCCCTTGGCCGCATCAACACTAGTTAATATAGTTATTTGCTGACGAATCTCTTTTACCAAAAGATCGGATTTTCTTTTTCGTGCCTGTAAAAGACACCCTTCTAGCCGATCCATCATATCTTTGAGCTCTGCCTCAGTTCCACTGCAAGTAATTCGGACGACACCGTTATTTTCTGGCATGCCAAAAAAAGAACCTGCAGCAAGCATCAACGACTCTTTGAATAATAGAGAATAAATCAGTTCCTCACTAGTTTTGATCCTTCCTGTTCTACCTAAAGCTCTTTGGGCTTCGGTTGGAATTTCATCACCCAGTAGATCGCTGAAATCACACAACACATAAAAAGTACTATCTATTTTATAAGAGGGATCTGGCATGGCTGCACCCATTGCCTGAGCTCTTTGCCATACGTATTGTACCTTGGGATAATAAAAGTCTTTTAGTTCCTTTTTTTCTTTATCGCCAAAATGTGCCATAGCATGAGCATAAGCTAACTGAGCTGAGCGGGCGGCATGGCCGATAGTGGAAATATTTTTATTGCGTAAAGCATTCATTAATTCAGGATCAAAAGCCATCAACATAGCAAAGCGTTCACCGGCAGAGGATAAGGCTTTAGTTGCCGAACGTAATAAAACAACTCTATCTTTTAATTCGGGAGCATATTTTAAGACAGAAGGGATGTTTCCTGCTGACCAATACATTTCGGCATAAGCTTCATCTATAACCAGCTTTAAATGAGGGTACTTACGTAATACCTGGGCAATATCCTTCCACTCTTCTTCTGTAATCACGGTACCTAAGGGATTACTCGGATTACATAATAGAACTGCTCTAGGAGGGCAGCCATCTTGCTTTGCGAGTTCATAGGCAGAAAGAATACTTTCATCTAAGGCCGTAGCTGTAAGGCGATATCCAGGCTCTTGCATTACGTCTATAGGATGGAGTATGTGTTTGTCGTTATCTGCATAAAGAGAATAATGAGGGAATGGGGTAATGACGCGGTATTTTGAGGAGTCGGCATACAATTTATTGAAGGTCTCAAAAATAACGCGTAAAGCACCTGCTCCTCCAGTGGTAAATAAGATATTATCTGCCGTAATGGGAGATGCATACCAAGAGCTCATCGCCGTTGCCATCATTGCTCGTGGCTCAATATCTCCACGGCCGTCTCCGTAGTCTATTGCAATAGACTCTTTTACGCTTCCTGGCTTGGTCATTTCTTTTTGAATTAATGCCAGGATAGCTTGCCAATAAGCGACAAGCATTTCTACAATATAGATGTTTACCCGAAAAGTTGGTTTGCCCATACCGGCATAGATAAAAGACTTATTAGGATTGTGATTTTCTTTCTCTAATGTCTTGGCCCACATATTGAGCAGCATGACTTTGTCTGTATCATCTGCTGATAAACCATCAGGTGTTAGCATTATTTTAATCCCGTATTAAATGAACAATATATGTAATGTATGCTAATATTTTAGTTAATAAGAATCAAATTATAAACCGCAATGGACAAAAATTATAACAAAATAACCTTAACGCTAGATGAAGTGGGAAATTTCTTAGCGAAGTTCACTGAAAATAGCGATCATGTCTATTGGATAAGTAGCCCTGATTTTAAAAAAATACAATATGTTAGTCCTTCATATGAACGAATTTGGGGGCGGTCGCGAGAAGAGCTATATAATAACCCCGGACTCTGGATTACGTATTTGCACCCTGAGGATACAGCCACTCATCACCCCATAGAGGAAATGGCCAACAAAATCGTTCTACTAGGGGATAAAGCAAGGTATTCTGAACAATATAGAATTATTCGTCCCAATGGGGACGTTCGCTGGATAATGGATAATGGTTTTCCTCTCTATGATGATCAAGGTGCCTGCTTTGGTGTTAGTGGAATAGCCATTGATGTTACAGAACAAAAAAAACGAGAAGAAGAACTACAAATAGCGAAGGATATTGCAGAAAAAGCCAATCATACTAAAGATGAGTTCATTCAAAATATGAGCCATGATATTCGTACACCATTAATTGGTATTATTGGTATGGCGAATCTTTTACAGCAAGAACTCCGTAAAGCTCAGGAAAAAGAATACGCTCATATGATTGAGATGAGTGGGGAACAGTTATTAGAGTTATTTAATAGCATTCTTGATATGGTTTCTTCCAATAACTCCAAAGAACATGTTATCGAAAATCAATTGTTTGATTTATATGAACTGATTAAAGGAATCTGTGAATTAGAATTACCTACCATTAAGATTAAAAAGCTAGAACTGCATCTAACAATCGATTCTTCTGTTCCACAATGGATAATAACCGACTCTACTAAATTACATCGTATTATCTTAAATCTTTTATCAAACGCCATAAAATTTACCCAAGAAGGGGATATAACGATACATGTTAGCAGCACTCTTCTTAAAGAACCTGAGCACGCTGAATTGACAGTGATGATAGCGGATAGTGGCATTGGAATTTCTGAGGCAGATCAAAGTAAAATATTCGACCGATTCTATAGAGCAACTCCCTCTTCTAAAGGATTATACGCAGGGCATGGAGTGGGGCTGCACATTGTGCAGAAGTACATTGATCTTCTTCAAGGGTCGATTTCCGTTGAAAGTAAACCAAATGAAGGAACTCAGTTTGTAGTCAAAGTTCCCATTGTTATTGATTCCTCTAAAGCTAATTCATTAGAACCTTCCTCTTCTGTGGAGCTCGAAGAGCACTGGACTAATGATGATAGGGTGACAACAAAGAATGAAGGAGATGCTGTATCATCTGACTCTCCGCTATTATTGTTAGTGGAAGATAATGCCATTGCATTAAAAATGATAGAGTTCATCGCCAAACAATGTAACTGCCGCTATAAATCAGCTCATACAGGTGAAGAAGCGTTAGATTTAATTAAAGAACACGAATTTGATTTAATTTTATCCGATTTAGGACTACCTGGAATTTCAGGAAGTGAACTGACTCTAGCCGTCAGGGCTTATGAGCAAAGCCAAAACAAGCCCGCGGTTCCTATTATAGGATTAACTGCTCATGCTGTGGATGCCATAAAAAAAGAATGTATCGTTGCAGGGATGAACAAAGTCATTATAAAACCTATTAAAATGAATGCATTACAGCATTTAGTAGATGAATTCGTTCAAGCTAAAATAACTCATTGCAACCAACAGTCACCACAATATTTAGGCAAGGATTTGCCTGCTTCTGAAGAAGAGTTATTTAAATTAGATTCTTACCCAGTTCTTGAAGAAAAAAATGAAATAGAAGATATAACAACATTAAAAGAATTATTGCAGTTGATGATCAGGGAAGCTCTTCCTCAAGACCTGAAAGAAATAGATACTGCCTATGCGCAAAAAAATTGGAGCCAGGTCGAGCAAATTGCTAAAAAAATTAAAACCGAAGCTTTATATTGCGGAGCAATCCGTTTAAAGTTTGCCAGTCAATATCTTGAGCTTTGTTCCAAGCCCGAACCAGTTCATCTAGTCGCCGCCCTATATAAACAATTTTGCATGACGGTTACCGATACCATTTTAAGGATACAGGATTGGCTGACTCAGCATGCTAAATAAGGTAGCCAGGTAATTAAGTGCAGACGGATGGTGAATAATAGCCTGTGTTATGCTATAAAAAAAGGATTCGCGGAGGCGTTACTAGGGAATAACTATGTGGGATATAAATCGAAAAAAATATCTATCGCGTCTTGCTAAAATTCAGCCATATTTAAAAGACAGTAAATTTATTAATACAGAGGATATCGTTGCAGTCTTGTCACAAATTATTCTAAGTGGTGATAGGGTTTGTATTGAAGGCGATAACCAAAAGCAAGCAAGTTATTTGGCATCTGCCATGACGCAATTAGATCCCTCTGTTATTAATAACCTGCATATGATTCAATCAGCTATTGTTTTACCCGAACATTTGGCTGTTTTTGACAAAGGTATAGCATCCAAAATTGATTTTGCCTATTCTGGCCCGCAAGCTGCGCGTTTGGCTAACATGGTAAAAAATAAAAAAATTCAGGTTGGTAATATTCATACCTACAATGAATTATTTGCTCGCTTACTCACTGATTTGACCCCTAATGTTTGTTTGTTAATGGCGGATAAAGCAGACAAAAAAGGGAATTTGTATACCGGTGCTAATACAGAAGAAACACCTGCGATCATTGAGGCAACCGCATTCAAAAATGGTATAGTCATAGTTCAGGTGAATGAAGTTGTTGAGCAATTGCCGCGGGTGGATATTCCGGGTGGTTGGGTTGACATCATAGTTAAAGGCCCGAAGCCTTCTTATATAGAGCCTCTTTTTACCCGGGATCCAGCACAAATTAATGAGCTTAAAATCTTAATGGCTATGATGGTAATCAAAGGGATCTATGCGCCTTATCAGGTCAATGTATTAAATCATGGTGTTGGTTTTAATACTTGCGCTATAGAGTTATTGCTGCCCACTTATGCCGAATCTTTGGGATTGAAAGGAGCCATTTGCCAACATTGGATGGTTAATCCTCTTCCCACGCTTATTCCAGCCATTGAAGAAGGTTTTGTCAAATCAATTCATGCCGTTGGCGGTGAGGTTGGCATGAATGACTATGTTGCTGCTCGACCTGATGTATTTTTTACAGGTAAAGATGGTTCGCTGCGTTCTAATCGTATGTTTGGCCAATTGGCAGGACATTATGCCTGTGATCTTTTTATTGGCGCTACCCTACAAATTGATGTGGAGGGACATAGCTCCACCGCAATAGATGGCCGCATAGCAGGATTTGGTGGTGCGCCTAATATGGGCTGTGATGCCCCAGGGCGCAGACATTCCTCTTATGCCTGGTTAAAAGCAGGACAGGAGCGTTGTGAGGCCTTATCCAGCAAAATGCCTCGTGGTAGGAAATTAGTGATTCAAATGGTTGAAACATTTCAAAGTGCAACACAACCTACTTTTGTTGAACAATTGGATGCTTGGTCGCTGCAAAAATCAATGAACGCCGATCTCCCTCCGGTGATGATCTATGGTGATGATATTAGTCATATAGTCACCGAAGAAGGAATTGCTAATCTATTGATGTGTCGTAATCTTGAGGAGCGAGAACAAGCGATACGCGGTATTGCTGGTTATACTGAAGTGGGGCGTCAACGAGATCAGCACAAGGTGGATGAGTTGCGGGCAAGAAAAGTAATCCAACGTCCAGAAGATTTAGGGATTAAGTTTTCTGATGCGACTAGAGATTTGCTTGCTGCTAAATCTATTCGTGATTTGGTCGACTATTCCAAGGGGCTGTATGCTCCTCCCGCAAAATTTAGAAATTGGTAAGGAATTATAATGGAATCAATGGCATTTGATTTTGCTTTATCAGGGAATAAGTTTAAAGGTCAACGCACCGTTTGTGGCGTTGTTGGTTCTGGGAATTTGGAAATTATTGTTGAAGAAAATGATACTACGAATACGCGGTTTGAAATTGAAACCGCAATAGAACATTATGCGCCAATTTGGCGTATAGTCATTGAAAATTTTGTTGCAGAATACCAACCTGTAGGATTGAAATTTACCTTAAACGATAATGGTGCGACACCACCGGTGGTTGCGTTGCGCCTTAGGCAGGCACTTGAAGCATTTAATGGGTATCAGAAAACGGCAAGCAATTATCTGGAATTGGATGCTCGTGCTCGAATTGATGCCCTAGTCGACTCTCATTCGTTTAGCGAATGGCTCGCCGATGAAGCTCATTATAGTCCCCACTTAGCTGCTTTAGGATTACCAGGGGAAGCCGATGATGGCATTGTGATTGGTTCTGCTTCATTTAACAACCAAAGCATATTAATTGCGGCACAGCAAAAAGATTTTATGGGGGGGGCTGTAGGTGAGGTGCATGGCGCCAAATTGACCGGCTTATTCAAGGCGGCAGTTAAACGTGGTGTCGCGGCAGTGATTTTATTGATTGATAGCGGTGGCGTGAGGCTGCATGAAGCCAATGCTGGGGAGCTGGCTATATCAGAGACTATTCGGGCTATTTTTACCGCCAGAAGTAAAGGAGTGATGACTATAGGGGTTATTTGTGGCAAAAATGGGGCATTTGGTGGTATGGGAATCATCTCTAGCTGTCTCGATTACCTCATCGTGAATGAAATCGGACGTATAGGTGTTTCCGGGGCTGATGTGATTCAGGCGGTCAAAGGCGTTGAGGCATTTGATGCTCAGAATAGGTCTTTAGTCTGGCGCGTTTATGGTGGTAAAACCCGTTACTTGCAGCAGGCTGTTCAAGCCTATGTCGATTCGTCTATAGATACGATCAAAGAAGTGCTTAAAGAAGCGATAAATAAGAAAAAACCTATCAATAGTGCCTTTTTGCAAGAGCAGCATGCTTTATTAAAAAAACGTTTTGAATCAGCAAAGGGATATCAAGAAGAGGGTAGCTATCTAGCGGATAAATATCCTCAGTTGGCTCCAACTTTATTTAATATGGATAAGCCTAGCTTTTTACAAGCCGCACAACAGATCGACAAGGATGAGTAATGACTACATTAGATGAGGTAATGAAGGGCATCTTTGGGACAGAATACGAATTAACCGAAGAGCATTCAGTGGTTTGTGGTCAAGGGCGCCTTGGCTCTCAACCTTTTCGCATTCTCGGTGTGAAGGAGTCTACTTGTTTAGGTGTTGAGCAAGCTCTAATTATGGCAGAACATGTACTCACCATGGCGGCATCTCATTCGCTCGATCCGCTTTTATTATTAGTGGATGTAGCTGGACAGCAGTTAACCATGCGCGATGAGTGGTTAGGGATGCATCAATATTTCGCACATCTCCTTGCTAGTTTGGAGTGCTTACGACAACAGGGAAATAAATTAATTTCTTTAGTTTATAACCAGGCGATAGGTGGCGGTTTTATCGCTTATGGTTTAATGGCCGATACTATTTTGGCTTTGCCTGAGGCAAAGTTGGCGGTAATGTGGTTAGAGGGTATTGCCAGAGTGACGAAGATAGATTTGGCTGTGTTGCAGAAATTGAGTGAAACCTTACCTGTATTTGCCCCTGGTGCAAATAATTTCTATAAACTAGGTGGGGTACATGAGCTTGTCGCCTTGCCTGAGGTTGCTGATGCATTACTACGCGCTGTAAGTAGCAGTAACGAAGACCGGCGTGCTCAGCTAGGTGCCGAGCGAGGGGGCAGGCAATTAGCCTATGCAATAATTAATCAAGTCGCTGCTCTGTAATGATGGAGCAAAGACATCAGCTGGTATTCCCAGAGCGTCATGCACAATTTACCATTCATTCCAGACACGAAAATAAAGATGAGCTGATGCATCATATACGGGACTGGTTTAATCAGGGACTACCCTGTATTTATGCTCGGCAGTTAGATGATGAGGGCTCGCAGGTAAATTTAGGATTGCCTGTTTTGTTGGCTAATAAAAAATACCGGGTGGGTTTATTACTGTCAAAACACTTAGTACATCGAGCAGAAGAGTTACCCAAGTTGGCAGATATGACTGTATTTTTTGCCAAAAAACTGGGACAACAAGCAGAGACTTTATTTTCCCCTCAGGAGTTAGTAGATTTTAAATCCATATTTGTTTTTGGCTCTTTTTTATTTGAATCGTTAACAGGGCAATGCTTTGTCACGGAACATTCCGATTTGGATGTGCTGATTGATTATGATGGTTATTCATTAGTCGTGCTGAGACAGTTACTCAATCAATTAAAAACAAAGTTTAAGAGAACCATTGATGGCGAAATTCGCTTTCATGGTGTGGGTGATGTTGCCATTAATGAGTTATTGTATGCTTCTTCGCCACAATTATTATTCAAAGATTCACGTAACGCTGGATTGATATCGAGACATGAACTCTATGCACAATACCCCCATTTATTGGGACTCTGAGGACCGGATCGCTAGAGGAATTACTAGAATAGCAATCAGGGCACTCTATTTTGAGGTTAAAGCCTATCCTAAACCTGGTTTAGTTAGCTTTATCGATTCAGGGGCTCACAGAGATATGAATGGAGAAACGTTTTATCGTAGTCTTTTTACTTTGCGTCATTATTTTTATGATATTGCGGTGCAAGGACTGGCTCATCGAAGTTATGACGATTTACGACGGATTGGGGTTGAGGCAGAACGACGCATGCTGCATAAAACGGCGGGAATTAATACGCATAGAGGGGCTATTTTTGCCTTAGGGGTATTAGCTGTCTCTGTATCGCGGCTTATCAAAGAAAAAAGACACTTTGCTCCTCATGATTTGTACCAGCAGTTAATTAAAGATTGGCGTGTGATATTACAACATCATCAAACGGAGCAATCCAGCCATGGGGCAATAGTGAGACAAAATCATCAGGTTGTTGATGCCAAGCAAATGGCAAGGGATGGCTATGCGGTTGTCTTTCATTTGCTTACCTCTTTTCTTGCGCTGTATCAACAGACCCTCTGTCTTGATAAAAGTTGCTTGTTTGCTTATTTACAATTGTTATCAGCAGTTGATGACACTAATGTGCTTTATAGAAAAGGAACGGCTGGCTTATTATTTGCACGGCAAAAAGCGCAGGAAATTTTAGCTATTGAGTGTCTTGATACTCGTCAACAACAGGCTATGGAACTTCATATGCTTTTTTCTAGAGAAGGAATTAGTCCTGGTGGTGTTGCTGACTTAATTAGTGTTTTATTATTCATTGGACAGTTATTTTGTGAGCCTCTTCTATGTCATTATTAATCGCTTTTTCTGGTCAGGGAATGCAATACAGCGGCATGTTTAGTAAACTGGCAGCGGATGATTGGGGTAAGCGTTGGCTTGAAGAGGCAAGTCAGTACATGCATCTGGATTTATTGAATACAGAAGTTGTGCAGCATTATTGTGATGATGTGGTTTATGCGCAGTGTTTCATAATGCTCCTTAGTGCCGGGGCCTTCCAGGCAATTAATCAATACACTGATTTATCTCCTGAGTTTCTTTGTGGTTATAGTTTAGGTGAGCTAACTGCCTTTGGTGTTAGCGCACGGTTCGATCTCAACACACTGTGTTCCCTGACCCAAAAACGCGCCTCTTTTATGGCGGCAGCGATGAGTCATTTACTGGGAAAACAAGAGTGTGGGCTAGCTGTGTTAAAAGGGAATATCAGCTTAACTCAGGCTCGGCTGCTCACGGCACATTTTAATTGCCATATAGCGATTATTAATGGGGAAGATCATTATGTGGTTGGCGGGACAGTAGATGACCTCCATGCATTGCTTACGACAGCGCAATCTAAAGGTATTAGTAAGGCCGAATTATTGCGAGTGAGAGTTCCTTCTCATACGCCTTTATTGAGTGCAGCAAGCGAGGATTTTTTGCAGTATTTACAAAGCGTTTCATCCACTCCTATGGCGTATCCGGTATTAAACGCATTGACTAACGAAGTGATTTATCATGCACAAGACCTAATCCCAATATTAGCTAATGAATTATCTCACACCCTGCATTGGGATAGAGTAATGCATTTGGCTCCAGAATATGGCATCTCATTTTTTTTAGAGCTAGGGCCAAGAAGTTCATTAAAGAAAATGTTTGCTGACACAAATCCGCAGATAAAGGCTTATGCTTTGGATGATTTTTCTTCTATCGCTGGCCTGGCACAATTTGTGCAAAGCTCTTTAACCTAGCAGTAGTTAATCGCTTTTTTTCTCTTCCTATTCATTTCCATAAGGAGGCTCATCGAGCCGGTTTTTTGATTTTTTTAATGTCAAACTCAAGTTGTACTTTTTCAAATTAAGGAAAAAATTCTTCTGAAAAATCATCGACAGCACAAAATAATTCCACTAGATTATCTATTCTAGGTCCTTTTAAATCATTTTTGACTAAATTTGAAAGATTCAGCCGAAGTTGATCATAAAAATAATATTGAATTCACATTAATTTAACGTCAGTTTTGGATAAGGAACTCAGATTTTACATTGCCCCGTTCGTCCTGAGGAGGGCTTTAGCCCGTCTTGAAGGCTAGGCACTGTACCAAAACCCTTCGAGATGTCGCTAAAGCGACTCCTCAGGGCGAACGGATCGAGATAGAGACCGGATCTAATAAGCTTCTTATCCAAACGTTAATTTAAGGACGATGTATGTTAATGCGATTAAGACTACTCGGCATGCTTGTGTTTATCCTCATGATGTTGGGGCAGCATGTCTTCGGTGCTACAGGAGCATTGTTTAATGTTTCTCCCTCTGGAAC
The DNA here is from genome assembly GCF_000953135.1 of Legionella fallonii LLAP-10. Classification (NCBI taxonomy): domain Bacteria; kingdom Pseudomonadati; phylum Pseudomonadota; class Gammaproteobacteria; order Legionellales; family Legionellaceae; genus Legionella; species Legionella fallonii. Next base: position 153,503 of record NZ_LN614827.1, read on the forward strand.
GAGAACACCGCAGCCCTTTAGCATGACATTATGTCTTAATGCAAGCGGCCCCTTATCATGCCAAAATTATAGTGCATCGAGATTAACGCTGAGTATATCGACCACCATTCCTCATCATCAGTACAATAATGCAGGAATTAAAGTAAATACCCCGGGTTATACCGTTACCATCAACGGAGCGCCTTGTCATTTGAATAACAAAGGCTATTGTTCTTTTGTAGTGAGTGATACCTCTCCGGCGACTTTTCAAGTGCGCCCAAACACTTATGCTTATGTTGTCAACTATAATCAACCTTCTACAATATCCATTTGCCCAGTCAGTTCCGATGGCTCCCACCTGGGTATTTGTCAAACAACGAATGCGCCCGACTCTACCAAGACGAGCACCTTAAATTCGCCTTTCGCGATAGCCTTAAATCCAGCACAAACGATCGCTTATATTGGCAATAATGCATCTCCATCATCTGAGAACAACGGTTCTATTGCCATTTGCCCTATCAAATCCAATGGCTTATTAGATACTTGCACCATTAATACAGATGCTTCTTTTACCGATGGGAGCGTCACGGGGGTAGCTTTTAGTCCAGATGGAAGTTATTTGTATGCTTCTTTCTATACTAGCAATCAAACTTGCGCCATGCATTGCGGTTGGGTATCCATTTGTCCTGTCAATGCGAATGGATCGCTGGGGGCATGCGCAATTTCCTATGGTAATGATACGCTTAATGAGATTGATTTTGGGTATGATCTCTTTGTTGGCGTACAAACAGCGTCGAATGGACGTTCTTATCTCTATACCAATGCAAATGCAATACAACAATCTGCGGCAATCTGTCCGGTGGTGGGCGGTACCATCGGAGTATGTACTTCAGCCAATTACCCTGCCGTCATCAGTGAGTACCTTGTAGAAGGCATTAGCTTCAATGCCGCCAATACCTATGTTTATTTTGGAAATGCTGGGAATAGCGATGTTTTCGTGTGTCCGGTATCTAATGGGGATATCCTTCCATGCACCGTATCTGATGGGCCAGATGCTGCTGGCAATCAAACATTCAATTTTGAACAACTCACGGGTGTCGGTTTATTTATGTCAAGTGCAACGGGATATGGATATATCCCTAATAATGGCCTGGGAACCTCTATGAATACGTTATCTATTTGTCAATTAAGCCCCACTGATGGGTCTTTATCCCATTGTGTGGCGACAAGGGGTAATGATAGCCGTGGAGCAAACACCTTTAATCAGCCTGTGGCGATAACATTAAAACTGAATGTAGGTTAAATGATGTGTAATATGAGTAGCGGTTTACTATGTGGGTCTGGAGATCATCCAAAACCGACCACTACCGCCTACAAGAAGAAAAATGTCTGATTCGTTTTAAGTCTTCTCAGCATGAGGACTCACACTATAATTCGTGACTGAATCCGTCGTCGTTTTATCCCCTGTTCTTTTTTTACAAAAGGCTCCCAACGCCAGTTGGGAATAGCGCAATTTTTTTGTAGGAATAAGGCGTTGAGGTGATTAATTAGTCCCTCTTTGTCCATGGGCTCTGGCTCGACTTGAATGCTGAACTCATCTAAAGCATGTTGGCAGATTTTATACTCTGCAAATTCAATAGCACTGCTTGCCATTTGTTGGCGTATGATATCGGCAAAGATGGGGATTGGCTGCTGATTTTGTTTGCCATAACAAATGTCGCCAATTCGCCCTTCTATAGCAGCAAGTTCGGTGAAGGTTTTATTGGCGTTTTTAGCGACGAGGACATCGTCTAAACGATAACGTATGATGGGTTGGGTGCTACGCATCAAATCAGTAATAATAGGGACAAAGCGCGACTCATCAATCCATTCTTTTTCAATGATTAAAAACTCTTCATTCATGGTTAATTGGTTGTTGCCTTTATCGCTAATAGCCAGGAACCCTTCTGTGCATTGATAGACTTGGGATACAGGACTATGAAATGCCTCACTTATTAATTGCTCATCATCTTTTTCTAAAACTTCAGCAACTGAATAGATTTTATGGGGCTTAATAGTCAAGCGTTCCTTTTGCCTGGCTAGTAATAGCAACACACTGGCTGGTGCGGATAAAATAGTCGGCTGTAGGGCGTTTAATCGGGTGATGTGCTCATCAAAATTCAGCAGTAAATCAAAAAAATGAAATTGAATTTTTTTACTTTTATTTAAAGTGGTATACAAATTGTTATTAGCACGTAAGAAAAAAGCGATTCGCTCACGTGTTTTAAGTCCATTGGGTAATGCTTTGGCTAGAATGGCTCCAGCCCAAGCATCTCGCTCTCTCGGATTGGTGAGGAATAAACCTCTGCTTCCTGAGGTGCCTGACGATAGCCCCACGGAAATATTATGAATTAATGGGGAGAAATCTCTAGTCTGTTCCGCCTTTAACGCCACCTCCATAGCCTGTTCTTTAGTTAAATTAACGGTATTGATTTGGTCAAAATGCTCCATCATCAGTTGTTTATTCATTATGGGCCATTCAGACAGCGGTTTGTCTTTATAGGGGTAATAAAAAGGGGATTTTGCTAAAGTTTTTTTAGCTAGTTTCTTAAATTGCTTTTCTTGATAGCAGGCTAGTTGCCCTGGTGTTTGCAAAGTGCGTTTTAGCCACAGTGTTTTGTAGTAGTAATAAAGAATACGTGCTATCACAGAGTAAGCCCTACCTTGGGTCTGAAATGTTGGCAATGGGAAGGAATTATGTCCATCTCTTTATTTTGTTGATAAAGGGCATGTAGGTTTTGTATGGTGTTTTGGTATGCTTCTTTATCGTGGTGGATTAAATAAGTAAGCACATGAGGATAAATTAACTGCTGAAATGTTTCTTGATGCCAGCAACTATCAGCAATTAAAAAAGTTTCTTTTATGGCTTTAAAATATAATCCTATCTGGCCTTGGGCATGTCCAGGTAAGGGAATAGCAAAGATTAGACCATCATCAAACAAATCAAATCCTCTAGTGAAGGGGGCAAGGTGGGAGGCCAGGATGCTTTCCTTATTACCCAATATGATTAATCGCTCATAAAAATCGGCAGGTAGAAGTCCAGGCAGAAAGCCTTGGATTAAAGCCCTCAGTCCTTTTTTATTTTTAATATCGGCTAATGCTTCTTGATGACAAAAAAAGCGAGCCTTAGGAAAGTCTTTTAAACTACCAATATGATCGGCATGAAAATGAGAGATGACAATATAGTTAATTTCATCTGGATGAATATGCTGTTCTAAAAGTTGTTCCTTTAATGATTTTTGAATGGTTACGGGTGTTAAATAACGATATAAAGAAAAAGGAAATTTCCGGGTTAAGTTGAAAAATCGGTCGCTATAGCCCGTATCAAATAGAATATAACCCTGTTGTGGATGCTTGATTAATGCACAAATGGCGGGGTATTCGCATTGTTTTAAACGCCCTTTTTTTAAGGTCATTTTTTCGCAATGTTTGCAAAAGCCTGCTTCAAGGAGTTTATAACTAATCATGAGACATGATACCAATGGGCAAAGCGCTGCATCCCTTCGGCAACACTCACTATAGGTTTATAGCCTAAGTCTGTTTTAGCCGCCTCTATATTCAGGGTTTGGCCTAAAGCTAAAACTCCTGCACTGTATGCGGTAAGGCGCGGCTCTTGGGTGATAAAAGGCAAGCGGTATAAAATTTCCAGGCAATGCGCGATATTTTTGGCAATAGAATAAGGGATGTATTTTACTTTTAGTGGTTTGCCTAGCGCACGATAAAGCTCTGTGATAAGGCTTGTCAGCTTTTGCGGTTCATCGTTAGTAATATTATATTTTTTTCCTAAAAATTGATTTTTTGCTTGCGCTGCCAGAATTAAACTTTCTACTACATTATCAACAAAAGTGATGTCGATGATATTTTCTCCTGAACCGATTAATGGCAAAACCCCGTTTCTCTCCGCTTTAAGTAAACGGGGAAAAATCGCACGATCATAAGGCCCAAATAAAGCTCTTGGACGTATGGTAATAACCTGTATCCGCTGTTCCTGATGCGCTTGATCAATCAATGATTCCGCAAGACGTTTGGTTTTTATATAATGATTTACCGGCTTACTTGGCAAGACATCCTCTTCTTTAATTTGATGCTTTTCGGTGAAATCAAAATAAACACTGGGGGATGAGACATGAATTAATCTTGCCGTACTAGGCGTTGCGGCGATGACATGTTGGGTACCCACCACATTGGCGTGATAAAAATCTTTATAAGGACCCCATGGGCTGGAAAGCGCTGCGCAGTGAAAAATGAGTTCTGCATTTTGCATAAGCTGTTGCAAACGTGTTTTTTCATTTAGATCAAGAGCAACAAATTGGGCTCCAAATTGGGATAGTAGGGCACCCAAGTGTTGATTACGGCCCAAAGCCATGACTTCATGTCCTTCTTGAACGAGACGTTGAGTCAAATTAAGTCCAAGACAACCAGTAGCTCCTGTGACTACGCATCTCATGCTAAAACTCCAATATTATACCTGAGGCAGAAATTCCTGCCCCTGTTCCTATTAAATAAAGTAATTGTCCTCGGTGTATTTTATTGGCATATACATAGTTGGATAAGGCATTGGGTAAGGAGGCTGCCATTTGATTGCCATGAGTGGCATAGATGTCTACAACTTTCTCTGTCGGGATAGCGAGACGCTTTCTCATATGATGCATGGCAAGTAAGCTGGCTTGATGCGGTACTACCCAATGGATATCAGACATCGTGACTCCTGCTTTGCTAAGCAACGCTTCTGTAGACTGCTCTAGCAATTGGCTGGCTAATTTAAAGACCTTCTTACCGTCCATATAAAATAAACCAAGTGCTTTATCATGGGGTTGTGATGGTGGAAAAAGGGTACCACCAGCTTCTATACGACAGAATTCAGCGCCGGCGCTATGAGTTATCATATGTGAGGCAATAATGCGGCTAGAATGAGTGCTTTTTTCCAGTACGCAAGCGGCTGCGCCATCGCCAAAAATAGTACAGGTTTCCATATCATGCCAATTAAGCCCTCGAGAAGGGAGATCACTGGAAACAATCAAGGCTCGTTTAAAGCGCCCTCCTTCTATTAAGTAAGACATAGTGTCTAATGCTGTGAGGAAACTCAGGCAGGTGCTGCTAATATCAAAACAAGGAATGCCTGAGTGTGCTAATCCCAGTTGTTTTTGAATTAATGCAGCGGTACAGGGAATACCTTGTTCATTGGCACCACTCGCACTGATAATCACATCTATCTCTTGCAGAGTGAGACCCGCGTGCTCTATAGCGCGTAATGCGGCTTGAGCTCCCATATAAGAGGTCGTTTCTCGTTGGGTCGCAAAATGACGGGAAATAAGCCCTGATTTTTTTTGAACGCTGCCTTTTTCTAGTCCAAGTTGTTGATCAAGCTCGGAGGATAAAATTTTATTCTCTGGTAAGTAATGTCCTAATCCGGTTATTTTTACTGCTGGCATATCATGCATCCAGGAGAGAAAAGTTATTAATTGTACATCAAGGGCTGTTATTCATCAATTGGATGTTAATTGGATCAATTAACAATGACTTTAAATCAACTTGAACCCAAAATGGACAAGTGCTAGGATAGTACTTCCTTGCTCACTAATATCACTTCAAGTAAAAAGGGCGTCAATGCGGATTATAACAGTATTGGACAGCTATCCTCCAGATCTTAATGGGGGAGCTTATTTTACTCATAGACTTGCTCTCTCCTTACAAAAAAGAGGGCATGAGATTCTTGTTATTTGCCCTTCAAGAAGTTTAAAGCAAGGGTATAGTGAATATGAAGGGGTTCGTCTTTTTGGTGTTCGTTCCTGGCCCATCATTGGCTATAAACATTTTCGTGTTTGTTGGCCCGTATTTATCAAACAAGGGATGGTAAAAGCCATTAAGGATTTTAAACCGGATTTGGTTCATTTGCAGGGTAAATTTTTTCTTGGTGGTATTTGTTATCGGGCTTGTCGCTCAATGGGTATTCCCTTAATGGCGACCAATCATTTTATGCCGGAGAATTTTTTCCACTACACCCGCCTTCCCCGCTTTTGCGAACCTTGGTTTAACCGCATCTGTTGGAACATAGTGATTGATATGTTATCTAATGTGGATAGAGTAACCACACCCACCCAAACTGCCGCAGCCTTACTTGAGAAGGTTCATTTAAAGAAGCCGGTTCATGTCATTTCATGTGGGGTTGATTTACAGCGTTTTCACCCTAACCAGGATGCCAGTTTATTGAAAGGAAGATTTCAAATTCCTGATAAGCCTATCTTGTTATATTGCGGACGATTAGACAAAGAAAAAAATATAGCAACCGTGGTGCGGGCATTTCATCGAACAAGACCAAGTGTTGATGCGCATTTGGTCATTGTGGGTAGAGGCACAGAACGGTCGGCTCTTGAGGAGCTGGCCAGGTCGTTAGGCATCCATCGGCACATTACTTTTACTGATTATTTATCCGATGCAGAATACCCACAAATTCATGGTTTGGCTGATTGTTTTGTTAATGCCGGTACTGCAGAACTACAAAGCATAGTGGTATTAGAGGCTATTGCTTCAGGTTTGCCGATAATCGGTGCTCATGCTATGGCCTTGCCGGAGTTAATTATTCCTGGTAAGAATGGCTATTTGTTTGTCCCCAATGATATCGCTGCATTGGCCAATTACATGATTGATATTTTATCTAATTCTGAATTAAGAAAGCGAATGGGGGTTGAAAGTAGGGTACTTGCTGAAACACATGATATTAATCGTACGGCGGAGCATTATGAGCGCCTTTATCAAGAAATGATTGTGCTATGAAAACGTTAGCTCTCCGCTACAGTACTTTGTGCCAGGAGCGTAATTATCTCATCAGCCTGTTGCTTGGATTATTAATGCTAGGTATCAGTTTTCTGGTCGCCAATCAAGCAGGGGAATATGCGACTTTGATGGCGACGGCAAGTGTTAGTGATCTGCTGCTGGATAGTATCGCCATGCGCGATGTGACGGTGCTCCATGTTCATGCTGCCTTAGCCTTTTGGCTTATTTTTGCAATCTATATTATGACTAAACCAGGCGCCTTGCCTTTCGTTACCAAAACGGCCGCTGTCTTTATTTTCATTCGCAGTGCATTTATTTGTCTTACCCATCTTGGTGCACCGCATAACAATTTAATCATCCCTTCTAATTACTCGGCTTTTTTCCTATTTACCGGCGATCTTTTTTTCTCAGGTCATGTTGGTGGTCCATTCTTATTAATGTTGATTTTTTGGCAACAAAGCAAATTACGTTATTTTTATTTGGCGACCAGCTTATTTTTTGCCTACATAGTATTAGCAGGGCATATTCACTACAGCATCGATGTGTTTGCTGCGCCGTTTATTACTTATGGTATTTATCAATTCAGTCGCTTTGCTTTTACAAAAGAGTATCAATTGTTTGCACAGGAGTTTTCTTTAAATCCAATGGGTAACGAGTAGTATCACTCCCATTCCATGAGATATCTTATTGGCACATACCGCGCGTAACACATGGCCAAGTTAACGCGTTTTGATGTATCTATCATAAAAAATCTAAGGACGATAGAAAAAGAGCAAACTTCCTAATTTGTTTTACAGAATACAATTTTTAGGCTAAATAATAACAAAGGACCTTTTATATAAGAGCTTTTATGAAAAAATGGACTGGCATACTCTTATCCTTAGTCGTGTTGTTTCTTTTAGCTTATGTGATTACGGGATTTATAGTCAAAAATACACTGAATCAAAACGTTGATTCCCTTCCCCAAAACTCCATTTTGCGCATTCACCTTGGTAACTACCAACGCGGTTGGTTTTCTTCCCAGGCGATATTGTCTATTAAAATGAATATACCAGCACAAGAGAGAACCGATGTGCATGGTATTACTAAAATGCAGCCACCAATGAATTTGGAGTTGAACTATCCGCTCATTATCAAACATGGCCCAGTTATCTGTACAGATTATGGTATACGCTTTGGCATAGGATATGTAACAACACAGCCACAATCACATTATAATGTGTTGATTAACTATTTTAACGAAACGTGGTTTAGGTACGCTTTTCCAGCGCTTAGCTTTAAAGGTGGTTCAGACGCTGACTCTGTTGATTTTTCATGGCAAGGTTTAAGCGCAACATTGGGTACTTCTTCCTCTTTAAATAATCTATTTGGTGATTTTACTATGTATGGACTCAATGCTGCCGCTGGCAATGTTACTTTCCAATTAGGAACAATAGCAGATGAGTTCAATTTTATTCATGCAAGCAATGGGTTATGGCCAGGTAAAAATCACTTTTCTCTTCTTTCAGCAGCAATGAGCCAAGGCGATCAAAAGCAATTTGAGCTTGACGGTGTTGACTTGGTATCCAGCTCTGATGTTACAGAAGGGCTACTGAGCTTTGACTTTAATCTATCAGTGAACAAATTATTGGTAGACAACAAAACTTATGGCCCAGGCATTTTTAAGTTAAGTGTTAGAAATCTAGAGGCAGATGCCATGGCCCGCATCAATAAGCGAGCCTTGAGTGCCGTGCAAAGTAACCAGAGTTCTGTTTTGCTCGTACCGGAATTATTGTCTAATGTACCCTTACTTCTTTCTAAAGGTTCGGAGTTAGCATTATCTACAGCAGTTGATTTGCCAGAGGGAAAAATTACCGGTGATTTTAAACTCGCTTTACCTAAAATGGATGTTAGCGATCCCTCTCAGTTATTACAAAAGGCCTCTGGCTCCGGTCAATTCAAAGCCCCTATTGCCGTTGTTAAAGAGCTAATGATGGTACTATTGAAGAATAGTAAACAAGAAAATACCGCAACTCAGTCATCTTCTGCATCACCAGATTCGACAGCAACCCGTCTTCCCCCTATATCCTCAGTAACCAATACCGCTACAAATTCCGATGCGGAAATGCAAAAGCAAGTCGATAAGCTGTTACAAAGTCTTATAGAGAAGGGCTATATAAAAGTCGAAGGTAATACTTACGTTGTCAATTTGAAAATTGAAAATCAACAGATCTTCGTCAATGGACAACAGTTTGATGTAAATAAACTATGAGATAAGTTAACGTCATTTGCGGATAAGATGGCAGGCTACTCACGAAATCTCCCAGATGCCTAATCCGGGCTACAATTCTTATCCGAAACTGACGTTTAATACATAAGCCTAGCCCATCATATCGCCAAGTCAATTAACAGGGCTTTTTGCACATGCAATCTATTTTCACTTTGAGTGAAGATAATAGACTCTGGAGTGTCAGGTAGGGTTTTTGATACTTCTTTCCCCCGTTCCATAGGCATGCAATGCATGAATACCGCACCAGGTTTTGCTTGGGACATTAAGGATTCATTGACTTGATAGCCGGCAAAGTGATGCTCTGAAGCTTGAGCCTCAAAACCCATACTAGTCCAAACATCGGTATAAACAGCATTCGCGTCACGAACAGCAACTTCTGGCTCGGTATAACAGTGAATCATGTCCGGAAATAATTGTTTGCTTTGAGCGACGATCTGGTGGTTAGGCTGATGCCCCTCTGGACAGCAATAATTAATTTTTATCCCAAGCAATGGTGCCATGAGCAACAGGCTATGCAATACGTTATTACCGTCACCAATATACGTCAGCGTCAATCCGTTTAATTCACCGAAACATTCTTGTAAGGATAATAAATCGGCGAGAACTTGGCACGGATGGTACAAGGCAGATAATCCGTTAATTACCGGTACTGTCGCATGTTGGGCCATTTCCTCTAGGGCGCTGTCTTCATGAGTTCTTACCATGACATAGTCACAATAGCCATTTAATACCCTGATCAAATCACGAGGCTCCTCTGTCTTTCTTGTCGAACTAACGCTTTCTATCGCTGTGCCGCCGAGATTTTCCATAGCCAAAGTAAAGCTTAATCGGGTACGAAAAGAAGGCTTTTCAAAAATCATAGCTAGGTTTTTATTCGTTAATGTTTGTGAGTATTGTTTGGGATTTTTCTTCACCTGTGAGGCTATTTTAAGTATGCGCTTAATATCCTGCACATCCAACTCCAGGCCGGTGAGCAAATGTTTGGGATGATGTTTTATTTTTATCTGTTGTTTTTTTACCGGTATAGCACATTGCTGGATATCGTTCTTAGGAGCTTCTTTGGCAGATGGAGTTGTACACTGATTATTCTTCTTCATTAGCTCAGTAAGGGAGCAGCCTTGCTCTAAAGCAGAGGCGACCATTTGTCCGACTTGATGATGAGCATCTCTAAATGGCACTCCCGTTATTATAAGTGACTCAAGAACAGCGGTTGCGTCGAGATAGCCGGAGTTTGCTTTTTCAGCCATCAGTTCAGTGTTAAACTGCAAACTGTCTAAAAAGGGCGAGAGGACAGTAAGGCAAGACGTGACGGTCTTCACGGAATCAAACAACCCCTCTTTATCTTCCTGCATGTCTTTGTTATAGGCCAATGGCAAACCTTTCATCACCGTTAGAATGCCCAAGAGATGACCAAATACCCTTCCGGATTTACCTCGGATTAACTCCAAAATATCGGGGTTCTTTTTATTAGGCATTAACGACGAACCTGTTGCAAAGGCATCATCTAAGGTAATAAAGCCAAATTCTTGCGTCGCCCAGAGGATTAGATCCTCACATAATCGCGATAAATGCACCATAACGATGGCATTGACGCTGCAAAATTCCATGATGAAGTCTCTATCACTTACTGCATCAAGGGTATTTTCTATAACGCCATCGAAGGCCAGTGCCTGAGCCACCCACTCTCTATCTAAGGGCAGGCTGCTCCCCGCTAATGCACCAGCCCCTAAGGGAGAAAAATTCATCCTTTTTTTCAGATCTTGCAAACGACTAATATCTCTGTGCAACATGGCCAGGTAGGCATCGAAATACCCACCTAAATAAATGGGCTGAGCCTGTTGCAAATGAGTATATCCTGGCATTTTGTCTTGGGCATGTTTTTGCGATAATTGGCGCAATACATCGGTGACAGCATAAAGTTGCGCCATGATATTGGAGGCGGCATCACGAGCATACAGTCGTAAATCAAGAGCCACTTGATCATTTCTGCTGCGTCCCGTATGCAATTTTTTCCCAGTGTCACCGATTTTTTCTATTAATAGTTGTTCAATAAACATATGAACGTCTTCATAACTTTGCTTCAAGCTATGCTTCCCTTCTTGTAGTTCCATTTTGATTTCAGCTAAGGCTTCGGTAATGGCCTGGGATTCAGCAGAGGAGATAATGCCTTGTTTGGCTAACATGGCGGCATGCGTTTGACTTCCTTGAATATCGTAGGCATAGAGCACATGGTCAAAGGCTAAAGACGCATTAAATTCAACAGCTAATGGATCTAGGGGCTTTTTAAATCGCCCGCCCCACGTTTTATTACTCATGTTGACCTCCTAGATGAACCATGCCATAGACTTTGGCCGATAAGGAAAATAAATTAATAAATCCTTCGGCATCTTGTTGCTTATAGACACTGTCTTCTTCAAAGGTTGCCAAAGCGGGTTGATGCAGACTGAATGGCGAATGCATGCCACAGGGAATCATATTTCCTTTGAATAATTTCAGTTTGACGGTACCTGTTATGTGCTTTTGAGTCACATTGATCAATGCGTCTAAAGCGTCTTTGGTTTGGGTAAACCATCGTCCTTCATAGACAAGATTGGCATAGGTTGATTGTAACGATTGTTTCAAGTGTAAAGTGGCTCTATCGAGACAAAGGCTTTCTAACATTTGATGCGCTTTATACAACACTGCCGCAGCAGGAGCCTCATAAATACCTCTGATTTTCATCCCTACTAATCTATTTTCAATGATGTCTGCCACACCAATACCATGCTCTCCAGCCTTAGCATTAAGAAGATTAAGTAACAGCACGGGATCCATGGGGGTATCATTTAATGCTACAGGAACACCTTTTTTAAAATGAATACTCATCAATTCCGCCGTATTTGGTGTTTTCTCAATGGGATTAGTCATAAGCAATACATCATCAGGTCTTTCTTGTGCTGGATCTTCTAATACTCCACCCTCGTGAGAGATATACCAAATATTGTGATCTCTGGAGTAAGGGGATTTAGGGGTGACAGGAACGTCTATGCCATGGGCTTTGGCATAGTCTATCGCTTGTTGCCTTGATTTGATTTCCCAATGTCGCCAGGGGGCAATAATTTGTAGATTGGGTGCCAGGGCTTTAACGGTGTATTCAAATCGGACTTGATCATTGCCTTTGCCCGTTGCTCCATGAGCTATGGCTTCAGCCTGTTCAACAGCGGCGATTTCTACCAATTTTTGCGCTATAAGTGGTCGAGAAATGGTTCCTAGGATGTACTGATCTTCATAGAGTGCGCCTGATTTCAGTAAAGGCCAAAGATAGTCGCTGACAAATTCATTTTGTACATCGCAAACATAAGCTTTTACTGCACCACTTTTGATGGCTTTGTGTTTAATGGCCTCTAAATTTTCTTTTTGTCCTAAATCACAAATGACGGCAATAATTTCGACTTGCGGATAATGTTCCTTCAACCAAGGAATCATCACTGAAGTATCGAGGCCACCGGAATAAGCTAAGACAATCTTTTTAATTTGAGGATTCATGGTTTGCTCCTGACAATTGTTGTTTTAAATAATCAATGGGGTTAGTAAAATCTGTAGGTTTGACGTCGGTGATTAAATTCCCGCCTTTCAGTACGACCAATCGATCTGCTACTTGAGTGAGAAAGGCCAAATCATGGGAGGCAATAACCATGGTTACTCCCATAGCCTGTACTGATTTAAGTAGGGAGGAGATCTCTTCGGTTATTACCGTATCCAGACCTGAAGTCGGTTCATCACACAGCAATAAAGACGGACTCATCATTAAGCTACGTGCTAGCGCTACTCGTTGCTTTTGTCCTCCAGATAATTGGTGTGGCAAACAAGAGGCTTTATTTTTTATGCCCAAAGTATCCAACATGCTTAACGCATTTTCTTGTATTTCTTCTATGCTGCTCGCTAATTCAGCCTTAGATTTTTTCTGTTTTTTATTGTGTAATTGAGGAGCATACGTTAAATTTTTAAGCACGCTCATATGCGGAAAAAGCTGGAAGTCTTGAAACATAAAGCCGCTTTGCCCAGCAACTTTAATACTGCCAGAGCTTAAATTTTCTAATTGTTGAATGCACCTTAATAAGGTGGATTTACCACTGCCTGATGGACCTGCCAGCCCGAGAATTTGGTGTTCTTCAAGGGTTAAATTAATATTATTTAATACGGCAACTGAGCCGAAGCTTTTTGAAGCATTAGCAATGTGTAGCATAGGAGCCTCCATTAGCGATTTTTTTGCCTACATGCTCAATGAGTAAAACCAAGGTGTAGTAATAAACTCCGGCAATACATAAGGGTAGAAAGTAAGTAAATTGCTCAGCCGCAATAGATTGTGCTTTGCGCATTAAATCCATGCCGCCAATAGTGGAGATTAAGGCAGTTTCTTTCGCTAAAGCGATGGTTTCATTGATTAATGCGGGAAGAATATTTTTAACCACTTGCGGTAAAATAATATCTTTCCACAGATAAAAATTAGGTATTGCTAAAGAGCTCGCTGCTTCAAATTGACCCTTAGGCAATTGTTCAATACCCGCTCTGATTATTTCTGCAATATAAGCTGAGCTATTGAGACCAAAAGTGAGTACTCCTGCAAGCATAATATCGGGCCTTACCCCGATTAGCCCTGGTAAGGAAAAATAAATGAAGCTCAGCTGTAAAATAACAGGAGTGCCTCTCATGATGGAAATAAATCTATTGATTATTCCCTGAGCAATGCCTTGGTGTCTAACTATGGCCAAGGCAGTCCCGCCTAATAAACCCATAAATAAACCACCAACCAGTAGCTTTAGCGTTAAGACGATGCCGTTACCTATGAATAGAATATTGTGTATTACTTCTTCCATTGGACACCCTCCAACCATTGCTGTTGTAGTTTTGCTATGGCCCCTGAATCTTGTAATTTCTGCAATGCTTGATTCACTTGGGTGGTAAATGGCGAATTTTTCGCTAAGGCAATGCCATAACCATCATCAGATTTGGCAATTAACGCAAAAGATAATCCCGGGTTTTTCTGACTAAAAACAAGGCCCTGAGCTCCATCCATGATAACCGCTTCTACGTGCCCGGCTTTGAGTGCTTCTATTGCTTGGTTATTATTATTCATGCTAATAAGTTCTGCCGTGGGCGCGTATTTTTTTGTCCATAATTCCATAGTAGTCCCTAACTGACAGGCTAATTTTTTGTGGGCTAGTTTCTCCGTTGAATCAAGGGGATGTTCTGTTTTAAATACCACGGCCATACTTTCAAAATAGTAGGGGGTGCTGAAATCTAAATTGACTTGGCGCTCGGGGGTAATGGTTATGGTGGAGATAGCCATATCATCTTGGCCAAAGGATACTGCAGGCAAAATGCTGCTGAATTGCATATTATCAAAAACGGCTTCCTTTCCTAATTCTTTAGCGATTAATTTCGCTAGATCTATATCAAATCCTTTGAGTTCCCCGTGGTCTAAATATTCAAATGGTGGATATTCTGCTGAAGTAGCAAAATGTAGGGTATTGGGTTTTTCTTCTCCACTACATCCTGATAGTGCAATCGTTGATAAAATAAGTATGCTTGTGGTTAATAATTTCATTGTAAGTATATATCCAAAAAATATCCATTTATTCAATTTATCCAGTTAAAGTGAATTTGTCAATGGATAAATGAATATATTTTCATATTTTTGGATATTTATTCATTTATTTTGAATGATAAATAATGGTTGATTGGCTTATCATTCAGACTTTTTCTTTGTTAGTTATAGTGCAGCGAAGAGTTTCCTGATTGTGGCACAGTGCGTTTTTCGAGAGATTCTTCGCTGCGTTCTGAATGACAGAAAAGACCTCTTGTGATATTATATTGAACAATTGTGTTTGATATTTAATAGAACAATATGAGTAAAATAAAACGAATATTGGCGGCAGCAATAAGACATGTACGTCACATTTGTATATTGGGTTCTTCAAATAAAAGCAGCGATATGGAAAAAACAAATGGCTGGGTCTTTTTCCCCCAGTTTCGCTATAATTATTCAGGACGCTATGTAAAGAAGAAGGATAAATGGATTTTTTCCAGCGATGATCCTATGGCAACCCTAGCCGTCGATCTTAAGTACACTGTAAAGTATCCAGGGGTGGATCCGTTCATCGATCCGCAATTTGCCTTAGAAGAGCAGCACAAAGACGTATTGTTACTTGCTCTGCTCGCTGGAGAAAAGCGCATGGGCAATTGTCATACGCGTTGCTGCGTACTGGCTAAATATTTGTGGGAAAACAACTATCCAGAGATCCAACGAATAGAACTTCTTTCCTTCAATTTTGATCATTTTGTGGTTGTGGTGAATCGAACAGGGGATATTGATGATCCTAAAACTTGGGGCAATGCCTTAATTGTCGAGAGTTGGTATCCAGCTCAAGGTGCAATCTATAGCCCTCAGGAATTTATGCAACAAGCACAAATTGTTCGTAAATTTATAAAATCTGATCTGCTAAAACAATATAAACTTGGATTACCAGGACGAGAAGAGCTCTTAATGGGAACAGATTGGGAGCATCTGTCTTGGGAATGTTATGCAGCGATAGACCCCAATCAGCATCGATATCCTACCTATTCGCGGTCTCCATTTCGTCCTATAGAATATTATTATGAACCCAAGTATACCTATACGGCTGAGATCTCTGACAATAGAAAAAATGTTCACCCGCTACTTGGCGATCGCTTAATACATCAAGCCCGATTGAATGAATGCTTCGCGGAATTAAATACAGCAGAAGAAACATCGTTGCCAACGCCTTCCGTTGTCTAGAAGGTGGAGGCTTATTATTTCTTTTAAATGAATTTAATTTCAATTAAGATGAGTGTGTATTCGAAATTGTTGGAGGGGATTTAATGACAAAAGATGCGGTACTTGATGGATATATCGTGAATATTATTCAAAGTCATAATATTTCTGAGCAAATGGAATTACAAAATTATTTAAAAGCAAAAGGCTATGATGTCCCCCAAGCTACTTTATCGCGTCGATTAAAGAAGTTAAAAATTGCCAAAGTATCCGGTCTATATAAAGTAGTCGATTTTGCCTCTTCAAATGCTCCTTTAGTGCTAGGCATTCATGTTTCCGAATATGGCCTTATTGTACTGCATACTGAACCAGGTAATGCGAACAGTCTTGGCTATTTTATTGACCAAAAATATGTAAATTTCCATTCTTTTGATGATAAAGATTCTGGGATACTGGGAACCATCGCTGGTGATGATACTTTATTGTTAATTATCAAGGGTAAAGATTACTTAGGAAAAGTATCACTGTTGTTGCAGAAAGAGTTTCCTTATCTGAGCGTTTAAAAGCGCCTAGACATTTCGGATTAATTTTATTTAATAAAATAATCGAAGCGGTGAATCATGCAAAATAATCCTTCATTAGGAGCTGTTTTGTGATGGTTAACTGCTGTCAGATTAACTCTTGCTATGAGTGAAAAAAAACGCTAAAATGCCCATTTTTTAGCCATGATATATTTTTTATGAAACAAAATATTCAAGAACTTCTCAAAGAGTTAGTCTCCTATACAATGATCCGGACGTCACATATAAGCAGTGAAGCAAAAACCGTATTGTTCACAATGCGCAAAGAATTTGAACGATTGTTAGCTAGCGATGATGCGGATAAGCAAAAAAAAATGATCGCATTATTTATGGGTGGAACAATCTATGCTCTCAAGCAGGATGATTGGAAATATCGTTTTGCTTATGATGTTAAACTTTATCCTGCCGCTATTAGCAAAGATGTTTTGCAAAATCTAAATGAAAAAAATTCTATAGTTGAAAATATATATGCCATAGGAAATCAAGCATTATTATTTCTTCCCCAACAATCCTTTAATGCGGATCTTTTTAAGCTTGAGGTGAGACTTATTAATAGTCAAAAACCCATAGCTTTTTTCCCTGATCTTCAAAGAAACGCTGATAGAATTAATCTGTTAGTTGCATTTTGTACTAAATACGCTCATGACTTAGAGCATGCTGAGATAGATTCTAACGAGTTAAATCCAGTTGATTTAAAACAAGATAAACCAAAAGTTGTGACTGCAAATAATATCGAACCTCTTCATAAAGACCATCATCAAGAAACCAGCACCTCCTCATCTGATGAAGCCACAGTTAATGAACCTAAAATCACGAGAACAAACTCTCCCTCATCATCATTTTCAAATATTAGCATGCAGGTTTTAGGTGGTTTTCTGGCTGCTATTGGTGCTGCTGCGGTTGCTGTTGCTTTTGTTGTGCTGAATGCTGCAACTTTGGGTCTAGCGGGTCTCATAACTGCTGGATTGGGTGTTGCTTCTATCCTTGGCGGCGTTGGATTATTTGGAACAGGAGCTTATAGAGGTTGTCAATCAACACCGGATGCATCTTTAAATAATTCTCCAGGTTTTGCAGCTATATAAATCTGTAAAAAAATAATTTATAACTATCATTCCCCTCTCAATATCTCATGCCAGCAACCGTCTTGAATTAAAACTCAAGACGGTTGCTATTTGATCAAATTTCTTATCCTAAACATAGTTTAGTCGCATATTCCTCTGCTCCTGAACGAGTTTTATTCATACCATCACTTGAATAAGCAAAATTATAACCATCAATAAAGCATTGCACCGAATTTTTTGTATAAAAACTGGCTGCTTCATAATCACTAATCATGGTCGCAAAACTTCTCGCACTACTCTTGGTTTTATTCATCCCATCGCTTTTATAGGCAAAATTATAAGAGAATTGGAACGTTTTAAAATAAGTGGCTGGGCATAATTTATTGGATACATCTGTAGCAAATTTTTCTGCCTCAGATGAAGTTAAATTTAGCCCCTGTGAACTATAGGACCATTTATAAGCTTCTTGAAATACACTTAACTTATTGCCACAACTAGTGTTATTCGGATAACTAGCGACTGCTTCTATTTGATCTGCTAATGCTGCGATAGTTTGTTGTTGTTCAAGAGAGAACGAGTACTCACTGTAATAAACTTTTTCTGTCAATCTATATAGTTTCTCGTATAAAGTTGAACTACTTGCCGCAGCTATGGTTGTTGAAGAGAGAACATAAGCTATTATACCGGTTATCTTATTACTAGTTTTCATGTTTTAGTCCTATTTTTAATAAGTTTTCATAATCAGCTTGAGTTCGTAGGATACGAACGCGATGATTATACCTTGTATTAATTAACATTTGCTTAATGGACGTCGTGCATAATGAACTACTTTTCTTTAGAGCGAGATCCCTTATAAATGCGGCGCATTTCACGGGATAACGTTCGTTTAGCGCCATAAAAAGTATTCTCATGCTTTTTATAGTGAACTCACGTTAATGAGTAGATTTTTCTTGAATATAAGAAGTCTAATGAATTGATGTTATCGAGAAGGCTATTGAAATGAAAAAACAGGCTTATAATTTAAGTATGGGTATTAGGAGATGCTAATGGAGTCCTATAAAAGCTCCCTTGCCGTAGGAAATGAAAAATTGGTAGGGCAAAGTAATAGTAATATAAAAGCGCAACGATTTCGTTTTTGTTTACGACCATCACAATCGCCCACTTATTATAATTTATGTCATTACTTGCAAGAAAAAGGGTGGAAGCGCACTTATTTTAATTGGTGGGCTCATTTTAGTGAAAAGAATTTTCAATTTGATTTTCATGCCGCGCAGTGCCTGGAGTTTAAACACTCGTTAGCCGCTTTGGTTGCTCAATTTTGTCCAAACGTCATGCCGCTCACCTATTGTATCAATGATGACAATTGGTTTGCCATATTAAATGAAATAGCAGATGAATATTATAGAAAAGACAATCAATTGCTTGATCAGATGGAACACGTTGCGTGGATATTAAAGCCTGCTCTATTAAATAATGGTCAGCATATTAAGATATTTGAAAAACTCAGCCAGTTAGAGCAACATTATCTTAGTGCCGATCGCTTGGGGGGCCAGCATGTCTTACAACGTTATCTGTGGCAACCTCACTTACTAAAAGGTCCGCAATTCGGACATAAATACAGTATTCGTATGTTTGTCGTACTCACTAATTACGCCGGCGCTTATCTTTATCCCGAAGGGTATTTCAATGTAGGGCTTCGTCCTTACCAGACCGATAATTTTATTGATTTACGCCCTCATTTAACCAATGAGCACTTAAGTGACGATGAACTAAATGTAGTGCAGATTCGCACACGACAATATGATTTATTTAAACCTTTTTATCCCCAAATTAAGAATATCATCTCCGAAGTAATTCATGGATTGCAGCAATTATATCCTCAAGCCTTTATTTGTAGAAAACAGAAGGCATTGGCTATTTTCGGTTTTGACTTTATCGTCGATAGTAAATCACAGGTATGGCTATTAGAAGCAAACCATGCCCCTTGCTTTCCGATTAGTGCCGGGCATCCTTTACAACATACTCTCTATCATGATTTTTGGCAGGCGTTGATTGCTAATTTTATTATTCCTATAGCCTTACAACAATCAGTGAATACGGTTAAGTATGAGTTATTCGACGCGGTGGGTGCAGGGATCTGACATTGTTTATATTTTTTCCTGTTATAATATGCACCATTATTTTCCATAGTGCAGGTATTTTTATGAGTGTCTCTTTTTTATTTGGATTATTGACTGGATTTCTTGTTGGCATGATATGTCAGTATGGTATAAAAGCATGGTTGAATAATAGAAAACATTGGGAACAAGAACAGAAAAGTAAAACAATAGCTTGGGATAAAATGCTTCAAGAACGCTCTCATTTTATGAATCAGATTAAAACGGATATGGCCGACCCTGAACATAAAAATATAAGGGAATTTTTTGTTGTAGAGCCACATGCTTTATTGAATTCATCTATCCCGCGTTTGCGCTATGATCTAACAGAAGAGACTCTAGCCGCAGTCAATAAGCTCAAAGAGCTAGGTTATCTTGAACAATTAAAAAATAATTGTCTGCTCTATAAAATGGAAGAGGATTTTATTGGCCAATTAAAATTAGTTGATTAATTCTTTAAGGCCATTCCTAACTTCGTTCGGGATGGCCTTTCCCGGGTTTTCGAAAAGATTCAACATTCCCGTCATGCTACAGAGGCTAAACAAGATCTAACGTTCTTCTTGCTCTATCTTCTTCTAATTGCTCCTTAAACTCACAAGTCACTTTGCTTACAGCAAATAACGTACCGGCACCAGCTCCGACTATGGCGGCATAATAAGGAATGAAATCTGAAATTGGAGGTGTCACCTGATTGAATCGTTGGTCTCGTGACACATGCAAGAATTGTTCATCATCACGAACGTAGGAGTCAGTGAGATCGACCTCATCATGATGATCTTCCGCAAAGTGCTTTAAACTTTCGGTACAGGTGTAACTTATCCCATATCCTAACGTTGCGCCGCAAAGAGCATAGGCTATAGTTTTTGCTGCGGCTTTTGGCGCATAGCGTATAGTAAACAGTAAATCGTCAAGAGCGTTTCTGGTAGAGAAAAAATAAGGGAACATAGTGTTGGATTATAAATAGGTCAAAGTGGTTATATTTTATATTCCATTCAAAATTTAGTCAATAAGTGATCTTTATGTTTGTTTTGTTTCTGTTTTGTTCTCTTTGATTGGACGCTAACTTCTAGAGCAAATTATTAAATAGTGTTTTTCTCATCCTATTCAAATACTATATGCTTAAGATTTAATATCAGGGAGAGGGTTGTGTACTATCGTTATGAGCATTCTTGGACAGGGGTTATTGCTTGTCTCACTGTTATTGCTTTATTTTATTTCTTTTACACGGCGCCGTCTTGGTCCACAACTAGCCAGGAACGCTATCACTTTAAAGTAATTCCTTTGGGTACTTCGGGCGGAGAGTTTCAAAACAATTTATCTGCTTATTTAGTTGCAGCTAATCAGTCTAATGAGTGGATTTCTTTAGATGCGGGTACTTTATGTAGTGAAATTAATAATCTTCCACTTAATGAATTGAACGCGCTCGGCATTCAATCACCCCAACAGTTATTCACGGAAAAAATAAAAGCCTATTTAATTTCTCATGCACATCTCGATCATATCAACGGGCTAGTCATTTGCTCGACTATAGACCGACATAAAAATATTTTGGGGATCAATTCAACTATTGATTACATCAGGGATAACATTTTTAATTGGAAAGTTTGGCCTAATTTTGGCGATGAAGGTAGCAAACCTTTATTGAAGCAATTTCATTATTCGCGATTGGAACTTGGTAAAAAAACATCAGTCCCCAATACTCGTTTTTGGGTAACAGCATTTCCTTTAAACCATGGACATGGCTACCCTTCTACCGCATTTTTATTAGAAGCGAATAATAATTATCTTCTGTATTTAGGTGATACAGGGGCTGATCAGGTAGAACATAGTCAAGATCTAAAACAGCTGTGGCAAGGCATTGCTCCTTTAATTCGAGAGCATAAACTTAATGCCCTATTTATTGAATGTTCTTATCCTGATAGCCGTCTTGATTCGTTACTTTTTGGTCATTTAAAGCCACAATGGGTACTCAATGAGTTACATGAATTAGCTAAAGATGTTGATTCCAAGCAACCTCAGGCTGCACTTAAAGGCTTAAATGTAGTAATCACCCATATTAAACAAGGGATTGGAGAGAAGGATAACTGGCGGGAGATTTTACGTGAGCTCAATGAAAAGAACGATCTTGGCGTTCATTTCATAGTGCCGATTCAGGGAAAGGTATTAAATTTTTAATTTAATAAGCTCAAAATCCTACATATTTACGCAGTATTAAGGCCGCATTTGCCCCACCAAAGGCAAAATGATTAGACAAGGCGATATCCGCTGGTTGTGCCCTTGCTGCATTAGGCACGTAGTCTAGATCACAAGCTGGATCAGGATTATGCAGATTGATTGTCGGTAATAGTATCTCTTTACGTAAACTTAAAGTGGTGGCGATGATTTCCATTGCCCCTGCTGCACCAATGGCGTGGCCTGTCATTGATTTTTGTGCTGTGATAGGAATTTCATAGGCTCTTTGGCCAAACACCGCTTTAATACTCTCCGTTTCTGAACTGTCATTTAACTGAGTACCAGTGCCATGAGCATTAATATAATGTATGTCATTTACGGATAATTTGGCGCTATCCAATGCTACATGAATAGCACGTATCTGCCCTTCACTATTAGGTGCAGTAACATGGAAGGCATCGCAGCTTGCGCCAAAGCCAATAATTTCGGCAAAAATGGTTGCTCCTCTTGCTTTCGCTTGTTGTAACTCTTCTAGTACTAAAATCCCTGCTCCATCGGCCATGACCATCCCATCTCTTTGAAGATCAAAAGGACGGCATGCTTGTGTCGGATTTTCATTGTTGGTAGACATTACTTTTAATTTACACCAAGCAGCCATGATCGATTCCCATATTAAGGATTCAGTACCACCACAAATGGCAGTGGAGAGCGTTCCATGAGCAATCTGCTGGTAAGCTTGTCCTATTGCTTCTGCTGAAGAAACACACGCATTAGAAATAGTTGAATTAGGACCGTGTAAACCAAAGGCGATGGCAATATGATTGGCGACCGAATTGGGCATGCCTCTAATAACACTGAGCGGCGGAATTTTTTTCCAGCTTTCAGTGAAAAAAGCTTTATAACTACCTTCTAATTCAGGGTAGCCACCTAAACTTGTCCCTATATAAGTTCCTGCCGCGGATAGTTCTTCATTGCCAAGTCCTGCTTGTTGTATGGCATGATGAGCACAATAGAGTGCATATTGAGCTACTCGGGGAAGGCGTTTACTTTTAGCAAATTGAGGCAGCTCGCTGAGAGAAAAATCAGTAATCTCACCGGCTACTTGAGTAGTATAAGATGAAGGATCATAGGATTGGATATGTTTTATGCCACATTGTCCTTCGATGGCTGCTTGCCAAAACTTATCTAACCCTGTTCCTATGGAAGAGGTTATTTCCATACCTGTAATTACTACTCTTTTTTTCATTCATGGTCCTCAAGCTATAAGCATAGAAAATGCATCTTCCATAAAGCAGATTAGAGCAATACTAAAGGTGAGATTTAAACTATGTCAAGTTCTATTTTTTATCCCGTAAAATACCGCGTATTGATAGCTGATTTAGGTTAAAACAGATTAGAGTGCATATTATTTAACATTCGTCTCAGATATGAATTGTGGCCTGGGTACGGCGCTAGGGTAACTTGGAATAGTGAGGCACCAAAAATCAGGATAAACATAGAATTAGAAATTCTTTATATGCCTAATAAGTGCGATAAAGTCGATCCTGATCCAGGGTTACCCTAGCGCTGCTCCCAGGCAACAAACATTCTCTTATCCGAAACTGACGTTATTTAACATATTAATTAAGAAAGTTATTGGCATCAATTGCCCAGTAATCGCAGGCATTTTGGGTGACAAAACCTAGGCGAGTATAGAGTTTGAGAGCTCTTTCATTATGAGTTTCCACATCAAGATTAAGATGCGGCTTACCTTCACTTAAAGCCATATTGATACAGTAGGTAATTAGGGTAGTACCTAAACCTTGGCCTTGTTTGGCGGGCAATACCGCTATATCAGATAAAGTCGCGCCATTATCTAACCAGCGAAGATGGGCTTTACCTATAGGCCTATTGTTTTGGTACGCAATAATGATTTGGTATTCTCTACCATTGAGTAAATGTTGGAAGCGTTCTACTGAATCCAGTTGTTTGGTCGGGAAGCAGGCCTCATCAAAAGCACAAAGCAGCGGAATGTCGTCTTCGGTTGCTGTACGGTAGGTTAACGTTTGCTTGTATTCCAATAAAGGATTTAAATCATCTCTCTCCATATAATATTCACTATGGAGATAAGAAAAGCCATTAGTGAATAACCAGAGATTATTCAGTTGCGCTGGACTAGAAAAAATTAACTTATGGTAATTTTGCGATTGAACAAGCGGTAAAATGGCAAGGATAAGTTGTTTACCAATCCCTTGTCGACGATAAGATGGATGAACAAGTAATGATACCTCAACCGCATCATCATAAAAAAAATAAACCCCTAAAAATGCAATTAATTGGTGTTGGTCATTGTAGTACAACAAGCTAGCAGGGAACGCTCTAGGCTGAGCGAGGATGTGAGTATATAAATTGGGTGTACTGCTATCTCTACCCTTACATAGAACACGTAATTCTTCTAGTTGTTTTAGTTGTTCTTCGTCAAGCTGATGCGTCTTTGTTAACATGGCACTCTTTTTTAATTAACTGTTATTATTGCTAAGATTAGCTCTTTTTATGAATATTTTCCTTTTTTTTTAGCAAAAAGGTTAAGATAAATATCATAATTTAATGAAACCACAATAGAGGATATTAATGTCCACCGCAATAATCTGGTTTAGGCAAGATCTTCGTTGTCATGATAATCCCGCACTAACGCTGGCATGCCAAAATCATCAAAAACTTATTCCTCTTTATATTAAAGAAGCTAATCCAGTGTTACCTATAGGTGAGGCGCAACAATGGTGGCTTCATCATTCATTATCCTCCTTAAAAAAAGAGCTTAACCGCGTGCATCTGGATTTACATTTTAGGGCTGCGGAGCCATTAACTCTTTTAAAAGAATTAGTTGTCCAGTATCAAGTAGATGCCGTGTATTGGAATCGATGTTATGAACCCATGCACATCGCTCGAGATCAAATGATTAAAGCAGAATTAAAAAATCTTGGTGTCAAAGTGATTAGCAGTAATGGCAGTTTATTAAATGAACCATGGGAAGTACTTAATCAAGCGGGCTCTTACTTTAAAGTATTTACTCCTTATTGGCGGCAATGTTTACGACAAATGCACGTCAGTACCCAATGGCAAATAGTACAATGGCCCTTAAATCAAGCCGTCTACTCACAACCGCTAGAAGAATGGCATTTATTACCTTCCCAACCTAATTGGGCAGAAGAGTTTTCTCTTCATTGGCAGCCAGGAGAAGAGGGGGCGGCAATTAGGTTACAGCAATTTATCCTTGAGCATCTACAGCACTACAAAGAACAACGTAACGTACCCGCTATTTCAACCACATCACGATTATCGCCGCACTTGCATTTTGGTGAAATTAGTCCGCAGCAAATTTGGCGAGCAATACAACAGGCCATGTCAGACTCTGATTGTGATTTACCCTCAGCACAAACCTACCTTACAGAACTCGGCTGGAGGGAGTTTTCTTATCATTTGCTCTACCATTATCCTCGTTTGATGGATACTCATTTTAAAAGTCAGTTCGATCATTTTCCTTGGAGGGATGATGACCGAGCGCTTAAGCTTTGGCAAAAAGGGTTCACAGGGTATCCCATAGTGGATGCGGGCATGCGTGAATTATGGCAAACAGGCTATATGCATAATCGGGTGAGAATGATAGTAGCCTCTTTTTTGACTAAAGATCTACTCATTGATTGGCGGAAAGGGGCTGCATGGTTTTGGAATACTCTTGTGGATGCGGATTTAGCTAATAACTCTGCCAGTTGGCAATGGGTTGCTGGTTGTGGGGCTGATGCGGCGCCCTATTATAGAATTTTTAATCCTGTACTTCAGGGGGAGAAGTTCGATCCTCACGGGGACTATGTTAAGCATTGGGTCGCTGAGTTAAGAGCGATGGACAAAAAATGGGTACACCGACCCTGGGAAGCCCCTAAGGAGGCTTTACCATTAGTTTTAGGTGTTGATTATCCTTTTCCTATTGTTGATCATCAGTATGCGCGTCAGGAGGCCTTGTCTCTTTATAAAGGATTGAAGGAGTAACTGTTCCCATTAGATTGGCGTTGAGCGATTACTTAAATCGTCTAGCTAATTAAAAAGAAAACAACAAAAACCAGGCTAAGAACGATAATTAACGGGTTAAGTGTCTGTCTGGTTATTGCTTTTAGCAGGGTATGAAGAATGATGCCCCATCCTATTCCATCTGCTATAGATAAGGTAAATGGAATCATCATGATGGTCGTCATGCACGGAGCGGTTTCACTGATATCATCTAGTTTTATATCGGTTAAGTGTTTCATCATGCAGCAAGCAACGTAGAGTAATGCGGGTCCTACTGCATAGCCAGGAATCATTTTAGCCAGAGGGAAAAAGAATAACATAAAGAGAAATCCTATGGCGATGACTATGGCCGTCATTCCAGTCCGTCCTCCTGCTTCTATACCTGTTGCTGATTCAATGTAGGGGGATGTGCTGGCAGAGCCAAGCAGTCCCGCTAACGCGGAGGCGGCAGCATCTGCAGTTAAACTTTTGCTTAAGCGCTGGGGGAAATCTTTTTGTTGTTTGAAGATTGAGGGGTTGAGCAAACCAATTAAAGTTCCTGTGGCATCAAAAATGGCAATTAAGAAAAAAGTAAATGTCGCTTTTAATGCTTCAACACTCGTAATTCCAGAAAAATCCAGTTGCAACAATGTTGGTGATAGAGAGGGGGGAATACCTACCACACCCTGCCAGGAGGTTAAACCTAAAAGTAAGCTTAAAGCACTGATACTGAGAATGCCAATAATAATAGCTCCTCGGACCTGATAATAATCCAAGGATAAAATAAGTAAGAAGCCTAAAAAAAATAGGCCGCATTCTGGGCGCTTGATGTCACCCAGTTGCATTAAACTATGCTGGGCATCGACAATGATATGGTTCGTTTGTAGCGCGATTAAGGCGATCAATAAGCTAATCCCTATGAGAATAGCGATTTGTAAATTATGAGGAATAGCCTCTATCAATAAACGCCTTAGTCCGGTCATGGTTACGACAAAGAATAAAACTCCTGAAATGAATACCATGGCTAAGGCATGCTGCCAATCTATTCCTAAATCTTGGACCACGCCATAAGAAAAATAAATATTCAATGCCATGCCAGGCGCTACACCTATAGGGGTATTGGCTAAAAGTCCAGTGAGTAAACAGGCAAAGGCAGTGACTAAGCAGGTGGCTGTAAATACTGCGCCTTGATCCATGCCGGCATCGTGTAAAATGGATGGATTAACGAAGGCAATGTAGGCCATGGTGAGGAATGTGGTAATTCCTGCGAGTAATTCTGTTTTTAAGGTAGTGCCGTTAAGCAAATAAGTTTTGAGGTTCTTCATCAATAGGGAAACACTCTAAAAATGGAAATTCATCACCGCGATAATAATTTCCACGGCGATTAAGATAATAATGACTATTTCTAAATTATGGCCGTGACGGTTTTCAAGATAACCATTAAACATATTAAAAATTTCATTAAGGGTATCGAGGCGATGATTAATGGCATTGACTCGTCTTTGAATATGTAGATAACGCTCAAGCATAATAAAATGCTCTTCCAATGTAGGGTGTTGCCAAAAATATTTAGGATGGTAGAGGAAGTTACTGATTAAGTTCATTTCACTTTTAGCCCCGAGGATCTCACCGATGACTTGTTGTATTTGTTTACGGCTGATGGGCATTTCCCCTGTTTGGGATAATGTTTGAATCATGGGATTGTATTTTTCAATTAACCCATCGATGATGGTTTCAAAATATTGTAGCTTCACTGATTGGGAGAATCCGTAAGAGAGGCTTAGCTTCAACTCCTCACTGTCATCCTCCATGGTTAAACAATCCACATCAAAAAAATCATGGGGCTCAATTGCTGTTTTATCGGCAATTTGATAGTGGAATTCGTCATGTACTAGAAGGGCGACCGGTTTATCCACGAGACGTTTGATTGTAGTTAAATAATCGTTAATTTCATAACGTTTAACACCCCATGAGACCACAGTGCCATTTTTAAAGATAAATATAACGTGATTGGGATTTTTGTGTGGACTTAATTTGACAACATCACGCGTTTTAGATGAAGTATATTCGTTTGAGGCGTTTTTTAAAAAGTTATCTAAACGGGTCAAATCGATTGATTTAGCTACACAAAAGCTTAAGCATTCCATGATTGATACTCGCAACTTGAAAAAGGCGCTCGCCAATAGGTTCTGTCAACGAACGCCATCTAATTGGCTAAAGTATACAATAAAATCAATGATATTACACGCTATCGGCAGTTTCTTTACTGGCGCTATATGCTTTCTTTTTGTCTGTTACGCCACTTAGCCATTGGGGACATACTTCTAGTACTTTTGCAATTTTATCAAGTTGCTCACGGTCAGGGAATCCATTTCCAAAGATTAGAGAGTTAGCTAAATGGCGAGTGATGCCAAATATCTTGGAAACAGCCTTAATTTTTTCGTTGAATTCTCCGGGCAACTCGAATGTTGCTAATTCTTGGTTAAAACGTTGGGAAAACACCTTGTTGTTCATTTTCTCACTCCATGAAAAAATAGTAAAAAATTCAATAACATCCAGTTGATCATTGAGCCAATATAAGTCTGTATCAATCCTTGATACAGATAAGAGTGTTATAACTTATTTTTCCTCAATAGCAAAGTTTTTTTATGTAAAATCAATCACTTTTGTTCTTTCTGGCAGAGGGTTGTAGTCCTAGTTGTAAAAAAATAATAAATTTGCGGAGTGAAGGTTTTCAGAGATTAGTGATTAATAATATCCATTATCTCACTAGCATGGGCTATGCCCTCGAGATAAGATTGAGCCAAGTCTTTGTTTTCTAGAGATATGTTATCTAATTCATTAAAATTAGCGGCTTCATAATCTGTAGCAAATTTCAAAACTTGTCCTAAGTCACCTTTTTGATAGAGCAATGCATCGTTTAATGTATCACTGAGATGGATTTTAGCGAGGAGAGAGCCCATGGGTTCATTAAGAATCCCATCTAAAGTGGACAATATTCCTACAGTATAAGCTTGAAGGGGATTGCCAGATCCCAGTTTTCTGACTAAGGACTCACACATCTTTGCGCGTATCAATGTCCGCTCCAGAAGGTCAGGAGCTACATCATCAAGGCTTGCCAGGAGCAAAAGACTTATCCAATTGCGAATTTGTACTAATCCTAGCTGGGATATGGCATCCATCAATGAATCAATTTTTTTTCCGGTGTATAGCGAGGCAGAATTAGACAAGCGTAAGATTCGGTAGCTAAGCTTAGGAATTTGTAAAATGATTTCTTCCACACGTCCTAAGGGTACGTCGTGATCATTTAATTCGGCCAGTAATTTGAGCAGATGTACCCTATTTTCAGTAATAACTTGGCCTTTAAGCGGATCAGGCTTATTGAGAAAAAAGCCTTGGAAGTAGTCAAATCCCAGATCCACACAAAAATTAAATTGGCTCTTATTTTCTATTTTTTCAGCTAAAAGCTTTCCATGATATCCTTTTAATGGTTTTAACCGTTCAACAATTTGTTCATTTGTTTGATTCAATATATCGATTTTAATAATATTGGCTATGTCGATTAAGGGGCGCGTTTCTTCGTGGAAAATAAAATCATCGAGTGCTATTTCATAACCTAATTGACTCAATGCTTCTAAATTTACAATTAAACGTTGATCTACAGTAACCGTTTCCAATACCTCAACAACAATTCGACTCTTAGGTAATAAAAGAGGTACTTCATCTAATAGGTGGTTGCGGGTGAAATTAATAAATGCTCGTTTATTACCAATGATGGAGTTCATATCCATATTAGAAAACAACTGAGCTATAACAGACGAGGTTGCCGAGTCGCCCGAGAAAGAGTTAAGGTTATCTACATGTGCTGTCTGTGCATCACCATCGCGGTATAAAAGCTCATAGGCATGCACCGAACCGTTCTTATTGTAGATACCTTGTCGTGCTAATAATATTTTTATTAGAGGTAAGCTCAATTTTATAGTTTTTATTAGATCTGCTTGTTTATAGTATAGATTAAAAAATACAATAAGCAGATTTGTTTGGATTACCGTATTCTATTTGGGATACAGCTAACGTAATCGTGTCTTTTTCCTCCTTTTCCGGTACATCATTTTAGTAACAATGCAAAAATTAACAGGAAAGATTAAGGAAACCTTAAGGTTATTTGTTTATAATAAGAGCATATTTGACTGCGTTCGGAATTTTACCATGCCCCACGTAAAAATTGAAAAAGAAGTAAACATTTATAATTATCCTCGGGCGGAACCAACTGGCGCATCTGAAATTGCAATAGGCGATTTGCACGCCAATGCTGTTTTGCTGATGTTTTTCTTACAGAGTAACGGAATAGTGAATATTTCGGCAGCCGATTATCAAAAATTGGTCGATATCTATAGAAAAGACAAGCATACAAAAGAAGACATCAAGCAGTTTAATCAAATCATTGATGCGTTACAGATAAATGAAAAAACGCTCGTTAGACTTATTGGCGATGAAATTTGTGATAGAGGGCAAAACGATTATTTTATTTTCAAGATTCTGCAGAAATTAAAAAAGCATGGTGTTCCAGTAGAAATAATGCTTTCTAATCATGGTATTGAATTCCTTATTCCTTATGAGCAAGGGCACGAACTCTATGCTCCCAATATTGATTTAGCGGGACAGGCAAGATCATTAAATAATTTAAGACAATTGATTACGGATGGCGTAATTGACAAACAAGAAGTTGACGAATTAGTTGCTGAGGCTTACTTACCCAACTTAAAATTAATTTCTTATTCATTAGAAGCTAATAATATTACCATTTATAGTCATGCCGGCATTGGATTAGAAGTAATTGAATCATTAGCAAGGAAATTTAAAGACGATGGTGTTGTCTATAAGGATGATACTGCTGAGGATTTAGCAAGAACTATAGATGCCATTAACGCCGTTTTTGCTAAACATATTGCGGCCGGTACCGTACATACCTTACCTGTTCATTTAACCAGTGCTTCCGACCCTCAAGGTGATCCTATTTCATTTTTATTATGGAATCGCTTCTATCATGGATTAAATAGAAACAAGGAGCATAAAGGGTATAATGTATATTATGTTCACGGGCATGATTCAGGAGAACTATCTCACGATAATATTTTCAATCTCGATAGCTCGTTAGGTAAGCCGCAAACTCCAAATATAGGTACGCATAAGGCTCTTGGAGTTAGTGGCACCATGCCTAAACTGCAAAATCAACACGCTAATGTCAATATTGTTCCGGTGAAAACTGAGCCTGCTTACGTTGCAGACATAGCCAATCCATTTTTAAGCCAATTACATAAACTAAAATCTAAGGCAAATGAATTGCACCAGAATGGCCATACAGAGGCTTATACGAGCGCTATGGAAATACACAGTAAATTAGAAAAAGCTTACAGAGATTTAAAGGGAAATCATAATATTGATAACTTTCGGGCTAAATGTACCGATGTAATCGCGAAACAACGTCCTGTATTAGATAAACACCGCGGTTGGTCCGAGTTTTTAGTGAATCTTGTCCTGCTTATTTCTACTGCCGGTATAGGCTTACTAATAAAAGGCGCTATTAACGTAGCAAATAACAAATCATTCTTCTTTGTACATAAAACGCAATCAACGCAAATTGTAGATGATTTACAAAGTACAATAGAGAATAATCCCTCATCAAATAGCCCTATAAAGTAAGCTGGTTGGG
Source organism: Legionella fallonii LLAP-10 (assembly GCF_000953135.1). NCBI lineage: Bacteria > Pseudomonadati > Pseudomonadota > Gammaproteobacteria > Legionellales > Legionellaceae > Legionella > Legionella fallonii. The sequence goes on from NZ_LN614827.1 coordinate 185,045, forward strand.
GCAGAATAACCCCATAACCCCATAACCTGATGGTTATGGGGTTATGGGGTTATTCTGCCCCAATAAGGTGTTTACTCTGTGCTAGCAAAATAATTTAAATCCAGCTCGCGAGCTGCCTTTACATCGTCTAGCCGCTTAACGGGTAAGGTATGAGGCGCCTCTCTCAATAAAGTTGGATTGTTGATCGCTTCTTGCCTGATGTGCTTCATGATATCAATAAAACGATCTAATTCCTCTTTACTTTCTGTTTCAGTCGGTTCAATGAGTAAACATTCTGGAATCAATAAAGGGAAATAAGTCGTTGGGGCATGATCGCCGTAGTCCAGTAATCTTTTGGCGAGATCCATGGCCGTGATGCCGTAATTTTTCTTCTCTTGGCTTAACGTGAGAATAAACTCATGAGATGCGCGTCGTTCTGGATAGGCCGCGGTATATCCTGCTTTTGCTAATTCTTTCAGTAAATAGTTAGCATTTAGTGTGGCATATTCTGAGACACGTAATAAGCCTTCTTTGCCCAGAAGTCGCATGTAAAAATAAGCACGCAGTAAAATTCCGGCATTTCCCATAAAACAAGACAGGCGACCAATGCTTTGTGGATAATCTTGTCGTGTTGCCCACTGATAGCCCGAATCTGTTTTCTTCACTACAGGAAGAGGCATAAACGGGATGAGCCGTTTACTAACGGCAACTGGACCAGCTCCTGGGCCACCACCACCATGGGGAGTGGCAAATGTTTTATGTAGATTTAAATGCATGACATCAAAGCCCATATCTCCAGGTCTTACTTTACCTAAAATAGCATTGAGGTTAGCTCCATCATAATACAATAAGCCCCCTGCCTGATGAACAAGCGCGGCGATCTCCTTTATTTGACGCATAAACAATCCCAGAGTAGAGGGATTGGTTAGCATAATCCCAGCAGTTTTGGGGCCTAGTTTGCTTTTGAGCTCATCGAGATGGATGTCTCCATCTTTATCGGTAGTTAGTTCTACGACCTTAAAGCCACACATAACGGCGGACGCCGGATTAGTACCATGAGCAGCATCAGGAATCAGCATTTCATCACGAGCGGTGTCGCCTCTTGATTGGTGATATGCTTTTATCATGGCGACTCCGGCAAACTCTCCTTGTGAACCTGCCATGGCAGTTAATGACACGCCTGGCATGCCGGTAATTTCAGCGATATTATTTTGTAACTGGTACAATGCTTCTAAAAAGCCTTGGCTTTCTTCTTCTAAAGCAAGAGGATGACGATTAGCAAATCCTGCAATGGATGCTGCTTTATGCACACCGCGAGGATTGTACTTCATTGTACAAGAACCCAAGGGATAAAAATTAGTATCTATAGAAAAATTTTTATGCGATAGGCGAGTGTAATGTCTTACTACTTGCAGCTCCGAACAAGCTGGTAATTTGGGGGGCGTCTTACGTTGTAAGGCAGTAGGAACAGCATATTTACTCGGTGCCACTTTAGGTGCTTGAGCGGTTGCCTGACGCTTTGCTTTGGATAATTCAAAAATCAACATAATTTACCTTCCATTTTTTGAATAAGTTCCTTGAGCTCCTCTCTATGCATCACAGGGGTGAACTCAATAAATTGGTATTCAGCAATTTCTGCCAGATAATAGGGGTCCTTTTTAAATATGGATTCTAAATAAGCTTTATCACTAGTAGCCGCAATGATAATTCCCCCTGTTCTAGGTTTCATTGGTCCTGAGGCAACTAATAAACCTTGTTTGTAGTAGTAGTCTAGAAACTCTCTATGAGCGGATAAGTATTTATCTACTTCTTGCAGTGAGGCTAAATAGGTCATTTGCACAATGATCATTGGGCACCTCTCTTTTTGCTCATAATGTTGTTCAAGGTATTAGCGTAGTGCGCAATCTCTTCTGCTGTACGCATTTCGGTCGCACAGATTAAAAGCGTATTAGCCAGTTGTGGGTAATGAACCGCTGGGGCATAACCTCCAGCAATGCCAGCCTCGGATAATTGGGCTAATACTTGCTCTACCGGTTGATTGAGTCTAATTAAGACTTCATGGAAAAATGGGGTGGTAAATACTGGTTCTATCCCCTCAATTTGCGTTAATGCATCCAACAACTCATGAGTATTATGATGACATTGACTTGCAACTTGATGTAACCCTTCTGCTCCCAATAGACTCATATGGATGGTTGCAGCGGTAACTAATAATCCTTGGTTAGTACAAATGTTCGAAGTTGCTTTTGCGCGTCGAATATGTTGCTCGCGTGCTTGTAGGGTGAGGCTAAAACCGGTTTTTCCCTCTTTATCTACGGTACGCCCTATTAAACGCCCTGGCATTTGTCTTACATGGGCCATACGAGTACTTAAAAAACCAAAATAAGGGCCACCTGATGCCATAGGCGAGCCTAATGGTTGTCCCTCTCCGCAAACAATATCAACGCCATGTTGCCCCCATAAACCGGGAGGGTTCAATAGGGCGAGTGAAATGGGATTCACACAAGCGATGCTAATCGTTTTATTGTCATGAGCCCAATTGCTTAGCGCATCGACTTGTTCTAAACAACCAAAGAAGTTAGGTTGGGCAATCACTAAAGCAGTAATGTCTTCGCCATTATATTGCTCCAGGGTAGAAAGTGTGATGATCCCTTGTTGCTCATCAAACGGCAGAGTGAGCACTTCAATATGTTGATTACGCACTATCGTTTCAATAGTCTCACGGTAAAAGGGATGGATAGTCCCCGCTACCAGTACGCGATTGGTTTTACTGTGTTTATTGACGCGGACTGCCATTAAAACAGCTTCCGCTAAAGCGGTTGCTCCATCGTAGAGGGACGCGTTAGCGACTTCCATACCGGTTAGTTCACAAATCATAGTTTGGTATTCATACAATAATTGTAATGTGCCTTGACTTGCTTCTGCCTGGTAGGGAGTATATGCAGTTAGAAACTCACCTCTTGAGGCTATATCCCACACTGCTGCAGGAATGTGGTGTTCATAGCATCCCGCTCCAATGAAACAGACTCCATTTCTATTTTTGTTTGCTAAATAATGCGCCTCTTTAAGCATATCCATTTCATTCATACCCGCAGGGATATTTTGGAATCCGGCATATTGCAACGCCGTAGGAATTTCATCAAATAAGGCTTGGGTATCAGTAACACCAATAGCTTTGAGCATCTCTTTTGTGTCTTCAGCAGTGTGTGGGATAAATGGCATGATTAATGTTCCTCAGCTATCTCATTTTGATATTGATCGGCACTTAATAAGTTTTTTATTTCGTCAAGGTTAGATGGTTTTAATTTAACGAGCCAACCTTCGCTATAAGGATCGGAGTTCACTAGAGCTGGATTAGCAACAATTGCCTCATTGACCGCTGTGACTATGCCACTGATTGGTGCATAAAAATCGGAAGCTGCTTTTACCGATTCAACAACACCGAGTTCTTCACCCGCACTGACTACATCACCAATTTCAGGTAATTCAACAAATACCATGTCACCTAATAATTGCTGTGCATGATCGGTAATACCGATAATGACCTCATCGGCTTCGGTTTTTAACCATTCATGAGTTGTGGTGAATTTTAATTCATTCATTATGTTATCCTTATCTTATAATTTTATCTGTGAAGCAATCGTTCGCTTTATCATCTTCAGCTCGAAGAGGGATTTTCTCTTGATTGCGCAACGTTTTGTTCAAGAGCCCTCCGCCACTATGCTAAGTTGAGACGAGTCGTTATGATGCTGAAAAGTTATATGGCCTGGCCATGTTTTACAAAACGTGGCTTCCCTACTTTAGCCGGAATTAATTTACCGCGAATGTCCACTAACACCTGCTCGCCTGTTGCTACAGGAACTCGAGCCAAGGCTATGGATTGGTCTAAGGTTGGGGAATAACCGCCGCTGGTAATAATGCCATCAGGACATCCTTCAATGACGACCTTTTGGCCATGTCTCATTATTCCTTTGTCTAGCAGTGTGAGCCCGACCATTTTTCGTTTGACTCGGTGCTGTTTTTGCGAAACTAAGGCTCCCATGCCAATGAAGTCGCGATCTTCTGGCTCCCATTTGACTGTCCATGCAAGACCTGATTCGAGAGGGGTCGTGGTTTCATCCATATCTTGGCCATACAAAAGCATGCCAGCTTCCATGCGCAGGGTATCTCGAGCAGCAAGGCCACAGGGCTTGACTCCAGCGTTAAGTAAGTCATCCCATAACTGGGTTATGCTTTCTTTAGGGACAATAATTTCAAAGCCGTCTTCACCGGTATATCCCGTACGAGCAAAAAACCAGTTATCCACGTCAACGCATTCAAAATTAGTTAGAGTGGAGATCGCATCAATTTGGGCAGGACTAAGAACCGTAAGCGTTTTTTCTATAGCCTTGGGGCCCTGTATTGCTAGCATAGCGAGTTCTGGTCTTTCTTGTAGGCCGACGGCAAAGCCTTCACTTTTTTTGCGAATCCACTTGATGTCATTTTGGCGAGTAGCAGAGTTAAGAACGACACGGTAGTTGTCAGAAGCACGTTGGTAAACAATTAGATCATCGATAATTCCACCGAGCTCATTACACATACAGCTGTATAGTGCTTTGCCGTTATGTTCCAATAAATCGACATCATTAGTAAGGAGTTTACGCAAAAAGAGGCGGCCACCAGCGCCCAAGAGGTCAATTATAGTCATATGTGATACGTCAAACATCCCTGCATCCTTGCGGACAAAATGGTGTTCGTTCAGCTGAGAACCATAATGGAGGGGCATGTCCCAGCCATGGAAATCAACCATTTTAGCACCACAGGCGAGATGAGTAGCATGAAGAGGGGTTCTAGCAATCATTGTACATCCTTTTTTTATCACCTTGATTGCTGTGATTATACCGATTGCGATTAATTTTGCGAGATTTCCTTTTCTCTTTTTCTATGATTATGTTTTGAAATCGCTATATACTAGATTTTTATTGAGACAAGCCCGAAAGTTCCTGGAGTATAAAATTGACTCTTGGTCACAAATCACCAGGAAGGAGCAACGCCCATCTGGGCTTTGCGGCATTGTGGCACCGATGTGACTAAGAGGCAGGAGCATGAAATGGGGATTCACATAGGACGATGGATACTCGATATAGGATGGCTAATAGTTCTACTCCTATTATTGAACCATTTTTGGCAAGATAGAAAAGCATTGGTGCGGGCTCAATCCTGGCTTAAAGCTAGAGGGCATATTACTCTCTGCGAATGGGTCACTGTGGGGCACAGTGTTTGGCCTAAAATTGAATACACTTATCAAGTAGCCGAGCAAGAATTGGTGGGTGAATACTTATTTTTGGATACTTCCCATAATAATCCTAATAGTAAATACTCACGTCGTATGGCGTATAAAGTGGCGGTTGCTTACAAGGAAAACTCAGAAATTGATATTTATTACAACCCCAATCATCCTGAGCAATCCGCTTTGGATGTAACTATTCCTAAAAAACTAAATTTTATTCTCTTATTAATTGGTGTTTTAGTTTTGGCTCAAATTGGCATTATTATTTTCCGGCTCCTGGGGTAACAGGGGTTGTTGCAGCAGGTGCGGCTTGTGGTTGCTCATTAGGGCACTGACAAGGTGGTGATATCACCGTAGATTGCATGCTATTGATACTTAACCCCCTTACCCCCTGGCCTGATGGCGCAGTAGTAAAGCCTATCACCACTTTTAAATTTTGCCGTTGCTGGTATTGAGGATTTTGATACACCACTAAAATGGTCATAGTCGCTTGCCAATGAGTCGGATCGAGAGTAACTAGTCTTGGGGGTTGGGTTGCTACAGCAGTGACATCATACTGATTTTTTTGTATTGCTTCTGGCAATTTTGAAGCATCCAGTGCCTTGCTATAAGCTATCCATCCGTTAGAACTGTAATATTTTGCAATTTCTTTTTGTTGTTGAATAAAGGTTTTATAGTTAATAGTGTAAGTGGCAATAATCGCCTCATTAGCCCATACCGCTAATTGGGTCCTATCGGGCGTGGCTCTTGCAAATTGGGAAAAGAGTAAGCCTATTAGAGCGAATAAGAGGGCAGTTTTTTTGTTCATCCAGTCGTTCTCGGTTGCGTTATATTAAGCTAGTGTAGCTATTTTTCAGAGACAAAAAAATCCCCGGCAAATTGACCGGGGCAAATAATATGTCCGAATTACTTTAATTCAGACGTTACCCCGCATAAAGAGGGGAAAGCGGGGTAGAGCATTCGGGGGAGAATGCTCATAAATATAGACACGCGTTGCATAAGAAAGTTCAATATTTATTCATTTTTTTATTTTTCTATAGTTATAATGCTTGTAGAATACCGGCATAAGGTACCGATGGACGGGCATTTGTGGTATTTTATAATGGATTTTTTTTGAAATTTTATTGTAGCGTGTAGACGTCAATTAATGTAGGTCTGGCCCATGGCCCCGACCTACAACAGAAAAATAATTAATTTAGAAACCTATTGTTCTTGCGTTCGCGTCTGTATGTCATCCTGAGCATAACGCAGGAACTTCTCGAGGTGGCGTAGCCCACTTTTCAGAGGAGACAGTAGTTTCAATCCGAATAACTTTGAAAAATGTGAGAGAGCATGGCGTTTAACAGCCGTTTTTATTTTGCCAATCCGGATAAGGTCGGTCGATTTATTAATCGCTGGGATCTGCTTTTGTTGATTATTGTATTTTCTGTTATATTTTTTCTGGGCTGGGCTGGTTCCCAAATGGCAACTCCTTATCAATTAGGAGAGCAAATACCCATCTCATTAGCCCCATCCAATCTTCCTTTTTATGCATTACGTACGGTATTAAGGCTATTTATTGCCCTGATTTTTTCTATCATTTTTACTTTTATCATTGGTGCTTTAGCCGCAAAGAACCGGCGGGCAGAGCAAATTATTATTCCAGCCATTGATATTTTACAGTCCATTCCTGTCCTTAGTTTTTTATCTATTACGGTTACCGGATTCATTCATTTATTTCCTAATAGTTTGCTTGGTCCTGAGTGCGCTTGCATTTTCGCCATTTTCTGTGCCCAGGTGTGGAATATGACTTTTGGATTTTACCAGTCATTAAAGACGCTTCCTCATAACTTAAAGGAAGTTGCCTCCATATTTCGTTTATCTGCCTGGCAATGTTTTTGGAAAGTAGAAGTTCCTTTTTCCATGTCAGGCTTATTATGGAATATGATGATTTCTATGTCGGCTAGTTGGTTCTTTGTGGTTTTATCGGAAGCCATCTCAGTGGCTCACCAAAACATTCGTTTACCTGGAGTAGGTTCTTATATTGCTTTAGCCATACAACAAAAAAATTTGCATGCGGTGGGCTATGCCATATTAACCATGGTCATCGTTATTTTTTTATACGATCAAATTTTATTTAGGCCATTAATTGCCTGGTCTGAAAAATTTAAAGTGGAGCAATCTCCTGACGAGACTGAATACCAATCTTGGTTAATCGATTTAATAAGAGGCAGTCGATTAATGAAACGATTTACCAAGACTATAGGGGTGTTCACTGATGCCTTTGTTAATGCACGTTGGTTAAGAATCAGTGAGCCTAAGGCTGTGAAAGAAATAGACTTTATAAAGCAAAAGCGAATGGATAGGTTCTGGGGAGCTATCATTTTAATCTTAATGATTTGTGGTTGTTGGTTTTTGCTCAGATTTATCCTTGCGGAGTTGAAGGCAAGTGATATTTTGCATGTATTCCTGCTAGGTGCTGCTACTGGAACTCGGGTCATCGTATTAATTATTATCAGTTCACTTATTTGGATTCCTGTTGGCGTATGGATAGGGCTAAGGCCGCGTATCGCACAAAAAATACAGCCAGTCATCCAATTTGTAGCCGCTTTCCCGGCAAATTTATTCTATCCATTGTTTGTTATCGCTATAGTTGAATTTAATTTAAGTGTAGAAATATGGGTTACTCCGCTGATGATTCTTGGGACTCAGTGGTATATTTTGTTTAATGTGATCGCAGGGGCATCGACTATTCCTCGTGAGCTATATCTTGCAGCAGATAACTTTGGTTTAAAGGGATGGATTTGGTGGAAAAGATTAGCTCTGCCGGGAATTTTTCCCTTTTATATCACCGGAGCAATTACTGCTGCTGGAGGAGCATGGAACGCTAGCATTGTGGCAGAATGGGTGAGTTGGGGGAATGTCACCTTAAGAGCTACAGGTCTGGGTGAATACATACAGGCAAGCACTGCCTCTGGCAATTTTCCGCAAATCGCCTTAGGTACAGCAATGATGTGTATTTATGTATTGGCTTTTAATCACCTTATTTGGCGTCCGCTCTATCGTCTAGCAGAAGAGCGATTTAATTTTAATTGAGGCCCCGATGTCTGAGACTATTATTTCTATAGAGAATTTAAGTAAATCGTTTAAGAAGGCGGCAGTTCAAGAACTGCTTGTTCTTGAAGATGTTAATTTTAAATTACAAGAGGGCGAAATTGTTGCCTTATTAGGTAAATCAGGCTCTGGAAAATCAACGTTGTTACGAATTATTGCCGGACTTGTCGCTCCTTCTAGTGGTACAGTAACTTATAGAGGAAAACCGGTAACAAGGCCGGTGGCTGGCATTGCTATGGTATTCCAATCTTTTGCTTTAATGCCGTGGCTGACTGTTTTGGAAAATGTAGAGCTTGGTCTGGAGGCGCAAGGAGTAAGTCGTGAGGAGCGGAGGCATAGAGCGATTGAAGCTATAGATATCATTGGTCTTGATGGCTTCGAATCCGCTTTTCCCAAAGAGTTATCGGGGGGGATGCGCCAACGGGTGGGATTTGCTCGAGCTCTAGTGATTAATCCTGATGTCTTATTGATGGATGAGCCTTTTTCTGCACTTGACGTGTTGACTGCAGAAAACTTGAAGTCTGACTTATTGGAGTTATGGAAAGAAAGAAAAACGAATACCAATGGCATCTTATTGGTAACTCATAACATCGAAGAGGCAGCTACTTTGGCTGACCGTATCGTCATTTTTGGTAATGACCCAGGATATATTCGTGCCGAATTACCGGTCACTTTACCACAACCCCGAGATCCTGAAACGCCGGAGTTCCGTGCTTTAGTTGACAAGATTTATACTTTGATGACTACTGGTCCTAAAGAAAAGGCAAAACGTGCTCAGCGTGAGCGTCAAATAGGTTTGGGCTATCGTCTTCCTGATGTGGAGCCTTCTGAATTATCAGGCTTGATTGAGACGATGAAATCTTTTGAAGAGCGCATCGATTTACCCGAGCTGGCCGATGAGCTGATGATGAATATAGATGATTTATTCCCTATCTTAGAAACTTTAGAAATACTAGGTTTTGCTATGGTCTCCGCTGGAGATATTCAATTAAGTGATTTGGGAAAGCAGTTTTCAGAAGCCGATCTGCAAGAGCGCAAGCAATTATTTGCCCAGAGATTACTAGAGAAAGTGCCTTTGGCTCGTTATATCCGCCGTGTCTTGGATGAAAAAGTAGGACATAGGGTTTCTGAGGAGCGCTTTTTAAGCAAATTGGAAGATTATTTAAGTGAGAAAGAAGCGGAGAGAGTATTGCGTACCATGATTGATTGGGGACGCTATGCAGAGATTTTTGCTTATGATTTTAATACGGGAATTTTAAGCTTAGAAAATCCAGGGAAGGGAGGCTAACAACAATGAATATTGCGCTACTGGTGATGTAGCTTGGGCACTATGGCCATGGCCGTCAGGTTAAGGGCGAAATGAGGTAAATGAGATAGCACGAAAAGTCCTCTCGGCCGCGCGAGGACTTTTGATTAGAACTCAATACTCAATCGCGGGAGAGGGCCTTAGAAGGATAGTTCGCTCTTGGCTTGACGGCCATGGGCTCTTGGCCCGAACTACCTTTAAGTTGGTTGTTTCATTAAATAATCAAGAATTTGAAATAGACGTTCAGGACTTCCCGCCATTTGCAAATCGGTTTTATATTTATTATTGACAACAAAGGCTGGTACAGCATTAATTTGATATCTTGCCATTAAATTCATACCATTACTGACACGCATATCAATAGTTGATGAGTTCTCGAAAGCGCTTTTGGCAATTTCTCTATCGACCCCTTGGCTAATAAAAAAATCTATCATTGATTGTTTGGTGTTTAATGGTTTTTTATCGTCCTGTATGGTTTTAAATAATAAAGGATTTAATTTATCAGACATTGCTAGCGTTTTCGCAGTATAGTAGGCCTTAGCGTATAACTCCCAGTCAGGTTTAAACACTACAGGAACACGCTCTAATTGAACATTTTTTCCCATTTTGCCAACCCATTCATTAAGCGGTGTTTCAAGACGGTAGCACCAAGGGCAGCCATAACTAAAAAACTCGGTAACCATTGGCGTTTTGTTTCTGTTTTCAATGGGTTGTGGATTAGAAACCAGTTGATAATCTTTCCCTTCAATAAATGGTGCGGCCAAGGCTAAGGCTGGTAAAAGGAAGATTAATCCAATTATTTTTTTTAACATGTTGTAATTCCTTAGGAGCTGTTAATGGTTTTTCTCTCTTGAACAGCAGCCTTATTATCTCGAGATGCGTGTAACGAGGGAATTCCTGGTTTTTGCCTATATTTAACATTGATGTTCATGTTGTCTACAGGAATTTCCTCACAACGTTTACGGATGACAGGGTCTTTGAGCAAGAAAGTAGAAATGGTAACAGACCCTAATATAAACCTTCAATATAATGTGCTACAGCAATCATATCTTCCTCGTCCATTCTGCTACAAATATCTTGCATAATGTGGTTTAAGTCATTGGTTCTTTTACCATTTTTAAATGCACGTAATTGTATTAGAGTATAAGCGGCGTGTTGTCCGGAAAGTACGGGAAAACCTGCTTGAGCATTACCAGTACCTTTAGGCCCATGACAAGCAATGCATGCTGTAATGTGTTTATCAAAGTCTCCGCCACGATAAATTTGTTCCCCGCGTTGTAGAAATTGTTTAGGAGTTGAGCCTTGGGGATAGGGAAGTGGAGCATAAAATGCGGCCAATTCTGCTATATCTTGAGGACTCAGTGTGGCAATGAGTGCCGTCATTGTTGGTGATTTGCGCTGGGTGCCCTGTTTGATGTCATTCAATTGTTTGATGAAGTATTTTTCATTTTGTCCTGCAAGATTAGGCCATTCTGGATTGGCACTAATACCTTGAGGGCCATGACATGCAGCACAAACTTGAGTCTTATTTTGTCCAGGGGAAGGAGCGTCTTGGCCATAAACCAAGAGAGGGGAGCACAGGATAAAGGCTAGTGCTAATTTTTTCATCGATTTCTCATCATAAATTCTTGAATTAATGGTACACTGCTTGGGTCTAAATCCCAAAATGAACTAAAATCCAATGTCTGTAAATCCATATTCTAAAGCAGTATTTATAAAAAGTGCAGCCCGTGTTGATCAATTACCTGCTGATTCAGGTTATGAAATCGCTTTTGCAGGACGATCCAATGCCGGCAAATCTAGTGCTTTGAATTGTTTAACAACAATAAAAAATTTAGCACGAACGAGTAAAACTCCAGGCCGGACGCAATTGATTAATCTTTTTTCTTTGGATGAACAAAGACGTCTTGTTGATTTACCTGGCTATGGATATGCCAAAGTAGCCTTGCAATTGAAATTAGAGTGGCAAAAAAACTTGGCTCATTATCTTGAGGTAAGGCAAAGTCTGAGAGGACTAGTGTTATTAATGGACATAAGACATCCACTCAAGGATTTGGATCAGATGATGATTGATTGGGCTATCGCTCGTGAGCTTCCAGTTCATATTCTATTGACTAAGTCAGACAAGATAAGTCGTAGTGATGTAAAAAATTCAGTCCTCAAAGTCCGTAAGGCTTATGATTTAGCGCACCACCTGGTTAGTGTTCAATCTTTTTCTTCGCTGAAAAAAGAAGGGGTTAGTGAATTAATCTCTTTACTAAACCAGTGGTTTGAATGGAACGAGGCCGTTCCTACTTAACGCATGCGAATCAATTCTATTTGAGATCTGTCTTCATTAGTTAATTGAAAGTTATTAATACTTAAATCTTCTTTCATATGTTGTAGGTTCGTAGTTCCTGTCAAAGAAAGTATTCCTATCTCTTTTGCAAAACGGAAGATGATCTGAGGAATGGTTTTTCCATGCTTTGTGGCGATGGCTTGTATTTCTGGTCGGCTGATGTATTGCTGGTTTGCTGTAAGCAAAGAAAATCCTTGATAAACAAGGTTATGTTCCGTACAAAAATTTCTAACTTTCTGATCCCATTGTGTAATTGCATAGCAACGATTTTGTACAAAAAACGGCTTTACAGACGCTTCTTTATAAAGCTCTGCCAATTGATTGATATTGATGTTCGATACGCCCAAATGCTTTACTTTGCCCTCATGATAAATTTGTTCCATCGTATTCCACACTTCCCAATCAGCTGTGGTAAGTCCTTGGGTATAATAAGGGCCATGAAGAATATAGGAATCCAGATAATCTGTATGTAAATGTTGTAGTGAACTGATAAAAGACTGTTTCACCTGCGTTGGTAACGGGTCTTGGTCATTATAGGGCTTTCTATCATCTTGGCCTGTTGCATAGGTGAATTTGCTTTGCAGAAATAAATGCTCTCGTTTTATTGAGTTACTCTGTAAAAATTGTTGAACTCCTAACCCGACCCCTTCCTCAAAATAATGTCGGCGTTGATTAGCAGTATCTATACCGATAAAACCAGAGTTTAATGCCTGGATCACTAATTCTTGGGTTTGCTCTTCTTTCCACGCAGTTCCATACAGCATTTCTGGATAATCCATTGATGTGGATGTTTGCTCTAATAGAGACATTGAGGTTCCTCTGCAGATGAAAATAATTTAAAATAGGACTTACATAAAACGCGCTCTATTTCATTAGGCTTCTGTCGAAACTGTGCTGTATCGGTGAATTGCTTCGCTAAGCTCGCCAAGACGAAATATGCATGCCCCATGAACGATTACATCATTTCTTCATTCCTTTAATCAATTCTTCAACTATATTGGGGTTAGCTAGAGTAGATAAATCACCTAAATCATCAATATGTGTTATTTCTCGGCAAGCAATTTTACGCAAAATACGACGCATAATTTTACCGGAGCGTGTTTTAGGCAAGTCGCTGGCAAACTGAATGACATCAGGTTTGGCAATAGCACTTATTTCCTCTTTTACATGATTGATTAATTCTTTTTGTAAGGTTGCATCAGCCTGATTCCCCTGTTTCAGAATCACAAAAGCATAAATTCCTTGGCCTTTAAGGTCATGAGGAATACCTACGACTCCTGCTTCAGCAACCATAGAATGACTAACCAATGCACTTTCAATTTCGGCAGTACCGAGTCTATGTCCAGAAACATTAACGACATCATCCACGCGACCGGTAATCCAATAATCGCCATCTTCATCTCGTCTGGCACCATCTCCGGTGATGTAGTACTTATTTAGTAAATAAGTTTCACAATATCGTTTGTGATCACCCGCAATGGTTCTTGCCATGGACGGCCAAGGATATTTCATCGCCAAGAATCCTTCACCGCTTCCCGCTAACTCCTGACCATGCTCATCAAGTAATACAGGGATGACCCCTGGAATAGGTTGACATGCCGCTCCGGGTTTGGGAAGTGGATCATCGCTAGCGCTTGGGCATATCATGATTGCCCCTGTTTCAGTTTGCCACCAAGTATCTACAATCGGGCACCTACTCTGACCTACTTTTTGATGATACCAGTGCCATGCTTCGGGATTAATGGGTTCACCAACACTACCAAGCAGCCGTAAAGAAGCCCTGGAGCTGGAGTTTAACCATTGATCTCCTGCTTTCATCAGCGAACGAATGGCGGTTGGAGCGGTATAAAAGATATTAACCCGATATTTATCAATAATGCGCCAACTCCTTGCCGGATCTGGCCAAGTAGGAATGCCCTCAAACATTAGGGTTGTAATACCATTACACAGCGGTCCATAGACCACGTAACTGTGGCCAGTAATCCAGCCTATATCCGCAGTGCACCAATAGATTTCTCCCGGCTGACAGTTAAATATTAATTGATGGGTATAGGCTGTTTGGACTAGATAACCACCTGTGGTGTGGACTACGCCTTTAGGGGTGCCAGTGCTTCCCGAAGTGTAAAGAATAAAGAAAGGATCTTCTGCATCCATGGGTTGAGGAGCGCATTGATCTGTAACTTCTTGTTTTAGGTCATCCCACCAATATTCTTTTTTCTTATCTAAGCTGATAGGAATGGTATGATTGTTGATAACCAACATCTTTATATTGAGATCGTTGCTAGCACTCTCTGCTTGTGCTTTTAATGGTACAATTTTTCCGCCACGCTTAAAGCCATCTGTTGTAATAAGACACTTACAGTCTGAAGCGATAAGACGTTGTTTCAGCGCTTGGGCTGAAAATCCTGCAAATATGACTGTATGGATCGCACCAATACGCGCACAAGCGAGCATGGCAATAGCTGCTTCGGGTATCATAGGCAGATAAATGGCTACGGTATCTCCTTTGTTTATGTTTAAACGCTTAAGTACGTTGCTCATACGACAGACTTCCGCATGCAGTTGAGCAAAAGTGAGCGTTCTTTGTTCTTTATCATCATCTCCTTCCCAGATGATGGCTAGTTGGTTTGCTTTCTGCGGAAGGTGTCTATCTAGGCAATTTGCACTAACATTTAAAAGTCCTCCCTGAAACCACTTTACATCCCCGTGTTTTAAGCCACCTTCTAGTGTTTTATGCCAGGGTTGTATCCAATCAACGGTTTGTTTGGCAATTTCTGCCCAGAACTCTGCTAATGATTCTTCGGTATGTGATAGATGGGGGTGACGAATAGGAGCGGAACACATATTAGACCTCTTTTCCTTGGGCTATCAGTTTAATAATGGCGGAGAAATCTTTTTCTCCTAGTCCTTGATCAATTAAGCGCTGGTACAGTTCAGTACTTATTGCGCCTAAAGGGGTTTCTAGGTGAATAGAGCGAGCGGTGTCCTGGCTTAAATTTAAATCTTTAAGCATCATAGTGGCTGCGAAGCCAGGGGTATAATTATTATTTGCCGGGACGTTTTCTAAAATGCCGGGAACTGGCACATATTTACTGAGAGCCCAACATTGGCCTGATGAATTGTTGACGACGTCAAATAACTTGTCTGCGGAGAGGCCTAGATGCTCTGCCAAAGTAAATGCTTCAGAAATAGCAATCATAGAGATGCCCAAGATCATATTATTGCATATTTTGGCAGCCTGGCCATTGCCGGCGTTTCCAGTATGAATAATTTTCTGGCCCATTATAGACAGGATTGGCCTAGCGGCATTGTATGCTTTTTCATCACCACCAACCATGAAGGTTAGAGTCGCTGCAGTAGCCCCGGCTACACCACCTGATACTGGTGCATCCACAGCCAGAAGATGATTTTCTTGTGCAATTTGGTGTACCTCGCGAGAAGTTTTTACATCAATGGTTGAGCAGTCAATAAATAAAGCACCTTCTTTTGCCTGGCTCAATAATCCATCTACCCCGGTACACACGTGTAATACCTGTTGTCCTGACTGTAACATGGTAATAAGAACATCTTGTTCTTTAGATATTTCTATCAAGTTATTAGCTATTAGACCGCCAGCATCAGAAAGGCGGTCCATAGCCGAGTCGTTTAGATCATATCCCGTAACACTGTGGCCTGCCTTAACAAGATTAATAGCCATGGGTAAACCCATATGCCCTAATCCTACAAATCCTATTTTTGCCATTGAAAGCTCCGTAATCGCTGTATTGGACTTCTTGTTCTCAAGCAAAATTTGCTCGAGATGCAAGAAACCTATCTAATCATGAGTCGGCATAATAAAAGCACTTGATTTTACTTCAGTAACAGGCCATTTGCTGGTCACGGTTTTGCGTCGAGTATAAAAATGAATACTTTCTGCTCCATGCATGTTGGTATCACCAAAAACAGAACGCTTCCAACCGCCAAAAGGATGATTTGCTATGGGAACAGGGATAGGAATATTAACTCCCACCATGCCCACTTGTACACGCTGACTGTATTCTCGCGCAGAGAAGCCATCACGAGTAAAGATCGCTGTGCCATTGCCGTATTGATTGCGATTGACAAGAGAAAGAGCCTGTTCAAAGTTATCTACTCGAGCTATGACTAAAACCGGGCCAAAAAGTTCATTCTGATAGACAGACATATGTTCTTCTACATGATCAAAGAGGCAGGGACCCATGAA
This sequence comes from Legionella fallonii LLAP-10, assembly GCF_000953135.1. Classification (NCBI taxonomy): domain Bacteria; kingdom Pseudomonadati; phylum Pseudomonadota; class Gammaproteobacteria; order Legionellales; family Legionellaceae; genus Legionella; species Legionella fallonii. Next base: position 201,252 of record NZ_LN614827.1, read on the forward strand.
GAATCCTTGTGGGTGATCTGGATGCCTAAACGCACGACCATCTATGATTAAGTTGGCACCTTCGCTGATTCCCTTATCAACGGCTGCCAAGACTTTTTGTCTGTGGGTACTACTGATCAGTGGACCCATATCGGTATTGGCGACATCGCCAGCACCAATACGTATAGCGCGAATTTGTGGTGCCATTTTTGCAATTAAAGCATCTGCCGTTTGATTGCCTACAACAACAGCCACAGAGATAGCCATGCAGCGTTCACCAGCTGAACCATAAGCTGCCCCGACAATAGCATTTGCGGCTTGATCTAAATCTGCATCAGGCATGACAACACAATGATTTTTTGCACCGCCAAAAGTATGGCTGCGCTTACCATAAGCAGTTGCTGTAGTATAAATTGATTGAGCGACCGGAGTGGAGGCCACGGCGGTAAATGCGGCAATATCTGGATGAGCTAACAGATGCTCTACGGTTGTTTTGTTTCCTTGGATACAATTGGCCACTCCAGCAGGTAATCCGGCATCAGTTAATAATTCCAGCAAGCGAATAGGAGCAGAAGGATCTTGCTCTGATGGCTTGAGAATGAAGGTATTACCACAGGCAATAGCAGGAATCATCATCCAGATAGGCACCATCACTGGAAAGTTGAAAGGAGATACTCCAGCGCAAACCCCAAGAGGTTGTCTTAGCGTATGGCAGTCAATGTGGCTGGCCACATCAGCTGAGAACTCGCCTTTGAGTTGATTGACCAATCCACAATGTAATTCAACAACTTCTATAGCACGTGCTACGGAGCCTTTGGCATCGTCTAAAGTCTTACCATGTTCACGGGTGACTATACGAGCCAAATCCATTTGATGTTTTTCTAATAAATCACGAAATTTGAATAAGATGCGTGCTCTTTTAATTGCAGGAGTTTGAGCCCAATCTATTCCTGCTTCTTTGGCAGTGGCAACCGCTTTGTCACAAGTTGCTTTTGCGGCAAAATGTACTTGACCGATGATTTCACCTAAGGCGGGATTATAAATTGGGAGATTTTCTGCATTTGTTTCATTGACCAGTTGACCACCAATGTGGTGAGGTACCGTATAGCCCATGACTAAACTCCTTTTTATGTTGCTTTTTATTTACACCAAGATACTCCAAAATACTCTTTTCCGTCTATTGCTTTTTCTATTTCAGGAATTTTGTAAGAGTTCACTTAATGATGTCAACTTAAGGAATCAATCCTGGCCGCATAATTGTAGCCCGGTTGCTTGCAAGCGGGGAGGGGGGTGATTCCAAGTTTGCTCCTGGTTGCCAGCAGCCAGGCTATACGCGCTTAAGTTGGCTTCATTTAAGTATCGTGATTTTTTTTAAGATTGCTTGATAGTGATAACACGCTTTATCATCTCGAGACCCTTGAGTTTCAAGTACCTCAAAATGAGAAGGGTTTCCTGCGTTGTCTAATGCATTTTTAATCGCTTCGTCAATTCCTAGTTCAGAATTTCCTGTAAAAACTTCTATACTTTTCATGTACATCCTTTTAACATTTATTGTAGAGAGTTATAGTTTAACATGAAGTAGAACTATTAAGATAATTAACTTTCTAGGGACTGATAATATGTCTACTTATCTTGGTTCCAGTGCAGTGAGTTTCTGTGCTGTTACGCCCAGGAATCACCTCATAAGGATTCAAGTGAGCAACAAGTTCACAGCCCCATCTAATCTCGATTGGGTTAAATAATTCAACAGTTTGATAACTTATTGTTTTATTGAATTATTTATACAGTAATGAATTACTTAAGCAGTAAGGGAATATCGCTATGGAAAAAGGCATAATTTTACGTGTTCCGGAAGGAATGGAATTACCAGAAAAGGTAGCAGCTACATTAGGTAAACTCCTACCTGATAATGAAAAAGAAACTTATCAGCAAACTCCTGATTATAAAGCAAGCATTATACGCAGTATTAATCGTCTTCACGCGGCATTTTCATTTATTCTCGACTCTTATCCATCTACCTTTATTAATGCAGATACGTTAAGAACTTACGCCGCAAAATGTAAGGCCGCGTGCAATCTGCAAAAGGAGTCTGTTGAGGATTTACACCTTGAGTTGGAATCATTTAATGCCAAATTAATCAATGTTCTGTCAGCATGTTGGCAATGGCCATCTGGAGCCAAGCCTGTCAAAGAAGCCATTGCTTTGTTAAATGATGCTGACTGTTTTAACATGATGATGAGCCATGGACGCCCCGATATAGCAACTTTAACGCCTTTTGAAATAGACGGCAGAAAAGAATATATATTGCAATACGATGAATCCATTCCTCCATATTATGATTTATTGCTCTCTGAAATAGAGACTATAAAAACTAAAGAGTATCCGAAAACCCCCTCTTGGTTTCGCACACTTGAAGAGCACCAACAGGCTTATTTGTGCAATTTACAATTAGATAATGTAAATCCGGCAACGGTAATGCATGATTTGAATGATTTTTTAAAAGTCTGGAATAGCATTAAGGATGAGTCATTAAGCCTTCTTACAGAATTAAAACAAATTGCAACAAACGCTCTACCATTGCCCGCTTGGTTTAATAAGCTTTCTGTCTCTCATCAAGAAATGATTAAGGTCCTAGCGAAAAAACCTGAAGAGATTGACTCGAAATTATTAAAATTTAAAGGGTGGCTTGCTATTAATGCAAATAGCCCCGATTTCAAGCGTACTCTTGCATTAATACCTACCATTCCTCAATGGTATTGGAATATTCCCACGAGCCAGCAATATTTCTTAGAGCATGTGCTGAAAAATGCAACAACTAAAGAAGAGGCTCTTGCTTTTGTGTCTAGCCGCCTTCGTACATTACCGCTTCCTTCAAATTTGGGGGTTCACCGCTTAATAAAAATTAATGCGCAAGGCGAAGCGAGTGAGCTTTATGGTAAAAGGGTTCGATCGAGCCATATTGCAACTCGCGATGGATTAAAATTTCCAGAAGCGGTACAGCAGCGTCATTGTGATTCAAATTTAGCGAAAGTTATGGAGGGGGCCGACCCGGACAAACCCCGTTTAATGCAAACCTTAATTAGTCCTATTCATCTGGTAGATTATGTTCCTAGTGCAGTGACGGATTGGCTTCCTGAATTACCTCCTGATCTAGAATTGTATAAACTAGCTCGAGCTGCTGTCGAAAGAAGTAAACATTATGCTGCAATTTGGCAACATAACCACCCTTATAATATTGCTAAGCGCTATTATTATACCGAAGCTGAGAACATAGATAGCCTTACCATTTTAGCTGTTGCCCAGAAATATGTAAAAGACACACCTGGTTTACAAGAGTTATTAGATGATTACCAAAATGTCTTAGGTTCATCCATGGGATCCGCTACCTTTTGGGATTATGATGGCAGAGAATTATTTTTAAGCTCACTAGAGCACTTAATCGTCCTAACTATAGGCGGCCATAGTTATGCCTCTTGTGTTAGTGGTAAAGACAGGAGAGCTTTGGAATTAATTCATACAGACGCCATGATCCTCTATAAATTAAAATACGGTTGCTGGCCTAAGTTTGGTGCTTCTAAAGATGATCGGGCACGATTTGTTAATGAATTTGTTGATCTTTATATCTCAAGGCATCAGCATGTGTTGGCCGGGCAAAATGCTCATGGTTCTGAGGGAGTTAAAACTCCTGAAATGTATTTACCTCAAGATATTGCCGACGCTATTAAGCAACGTTTAAACATGGAGAAAACTTTAGAGTATGATGATAGGCTGGCTACTGATAATGAAGTAAAAAATATCAGTAAGTATAAAGCGTTAAAAAGTAAACTAGTACCTGAAGGTACCCTGTTATGTAAATTAATGGTGGATCATTTGGGTGAAACGACGTGTAGAAAAATATATGATTCTTTAAGTGGACTAATGCAGCAACCAGAATTATTTAAACCTAAAACAAGCTGGACCGCAACGCTTTATAAAACGCCAAATGCGTCCACAGGAATAGAACAGATTAAAGAAGTAATGCAAGATAAGCAGGCTGGTAGTAGTGTGGAGCGAGTTGAGAAAATATTTTCTATCGTTTTAGAGCGACCTAAAATGGATAAAACAAGACCCAAAGCAACAAATTCAGTTTTTGATAGGGTTCGTGAATTGTTTGATCGTGAAAAGTCATGTGGGCGAAGTCAGGTTTTAGCGGACAATGCAGTGAGGGAGTGGAATCAATTGTTTGAAGAGTCTAAGCAAGGAACCTCTTTGGTGTATTAGTATTTTTTAGATCTTGTTTGCATATTTTGTAAAAAATGAAATTTTTAGCGAATTGGCACAAGATCTAAACATAGCGTCGTCCACTAAGCTTGCAACGCTGTATAAAGCTTAGTGGACGGCGCTATTTACAGTACATGCTCTAAGCCATACACCAAAGTGTTTAATTGCAGCACTTTTTGACAGGCTAATAGTACCCCAGGCATAAAACAGTGGCGATCGATACTGTTATGAGTGATAGATAATGTTTCTCCTAAATTGCCAAATAATACCTCTTGACGGGCAAGCACTCCTGGCAAACGCAAGGAATGAATATTGATCTCATTATGTAAACTACCTCTTGCACCAGGAATTAATTCTTTTAGGTCTAATTTATTTTTAGGCTTTGTTCTTGCTGCAGCAATCATTTCTGCAGTTTTTAGCGCTGTTCCCGATGGCGCATCCAGCTTTTGTCGATGATGCGCTTCTATTATTTCCACTTCGGAGAGATATTCTGCCGCTTTAGCAGCAAAAATCATCATTAAAACCGCCCCTATGGAGAAATTAGGCACAATAATTCCACCTAATTTTTTTGTAGTGCACTGCTCTGTTAATGTTTGGATTTGAGATGGAATTAATCCGGAAGTGCCAATAACGGGATGAGCACCTGCATTGATAATAGCCATACTATTTTCATAGACGCAATCTGCTCGCGTTAAATCGATTACGATACGTGCCTGCGTATCTTTAATGATTTGAGCCAAATTATCTTGTCTACCGAGTTTTCCTACTAACTCAAATTCGTTGTGATTATCTAATGTTTCACAGGCAAGGACTCCCATTTTTCCCTTAGCTCCGTTAACTATCACTCGAGTTGTCATATATTCTCCATTGCTGTTTTGTTCAAGAGCTTATTGGCAAATACTAGCAAAAAAACGCTCTTCTAGAGCAAATTTGCGAATAAGCTCTATGTTAAGAAGCACCTAGTGTGGTTGGTATAGATCTAGGTTTTTGAGTGCTCAGGATGAACCAGACGCCAAGCCCAAACGGCGGCAAAAGGCCAACCAACGATTGTCGCCTGCAGTATTAGTGCAACGAAAGCACCTCCTGGATTATCATAAAGCAATAGAACTAACCAGGGTAAGAGTATGGCAAGAACTGACATTAATATCCGTTTCATTAGGTCCTCATTTCTAATGCTAGATCCCGTATGACAACTATCCTTCATCACCAGCATAAGGGACAAACTGTACAGGATAACTTTTATTTAACAACATAAACGGTGTTTTGATTTATGTTAATTATATGCTGACTCAAGGTAATTTGGCTAATGAGATAATCAATAAATAAGAAGTCCGAACAGGGGGGCTTGCAAACAACCGCCAAACACTGTACATTGTGTGCTCATTTCTAAACCGAATAACAGAATTATTCTATTATCTAATTTCCAGATATGACAATCACCAATGCATGGTCAATAGACTTTTTCAAAGCAAATGACTTTAGCTATTTTCATTTTATTTTACTCTATTCAAGAAAGGTACCAGAATGAGAAGACAGGAGCTGCATCCGCGCACCGCTGTTATTAATAAAAAGCAAAAAAATAAATCTAAAAAAGCCAGACTTGATGCGTTGTCCTGGCTTGCGGTGACTTTCCCTAACGCATTTGATAATTCAGTCTCTATTAGCCCTTTAAAGAAGGGAATTATGGCTGATATTATGGAATATGCCGAGCAAGCTGTTCAAGCAGGTATTTCTAAAAGTAAATTAAGAGAGGCAGTTGTATTATTCACTCGCCGTCTTGATTATTTGACTTGCCTTAAAGCACGGGAAATGCGGATTGATTTACAAGGTAATGTGGTTTCTGAAGTGACTGACGAAGAAGCGGAACATGCTTCTGTAAAAATAAAAAGACGAGTAGAAAAAAGTGTGAGAAATGCTCGCAAAATTTTATCAGAGAAAAATTCAAATCCACCCACTATGTCACCGCAGCAAGGATCAGGATATAGCTTCAAGGCAAGCAACAGTCAGCCTGTATCTGCGCCTGATGACTTTTTACCAATCTATCCACCGAGAAGTCCGCAATCTGCTCCAGCTCAGCCCGCGCGTTCTGCAGCGGTGGTTGTGAAGCATAAAACAACGAAGCAATTTGATCCTGATGCTATCGCACGATTGAAAGAAAAATTAGGTTTATCACGTAGCTTGGAAGAGAAAAAAGAAACGGCTGAATAAATGAAAACTATATCGTTAGTTATGGGCCTAGTATTTATCCATCAGGCATATTCTGCGTCTCATTTCAGTGATTCCCAGCCGCAGTTTAAAAGTCGTTTTGATTTTAAAAGCATTGAGCTTTGTGCTACGGCCAAAGAAACTCTAGCTTATCTCAATAAAGGAATGGCTTATGATCCTCAAGTCATTCATGCGGGTAAAGCAGTGACCATACCTCTTGATAGAGTTAAGGCTACTTTGGTGTTTATATGTAAAAATCAATCGCGCATGAATGATCCCGCCTTTATTAAAGAGCATTTTGATTTCATACGCTGGTATCCTGATGTGAGCCGTGCACGACAACTTTCAGCCAATAAGCCTTTATTACAGCATTTGCCCAAAGACCGTATTTTAATGACTAAATACTATGTGCATTTAGCTACGGCCAATTCCAAACCTACCGCGGCTATGCCTTTTGCTTTGTATGCTCTCCCTAAGGATGAACTGCATTTAACGCTAGAGCAGGCTGATGCCCAGCCGGGACTAACCCGTTTTAAATACGGTAAGCAGGCTATATTGCATGGCGCTTTGAACCATCTCGATGTACCGAAATTAGCTTATTTGAGCCGTGAAGATTTAGAGGCAGCCTTGTTACAAGGTACTGTGGTTGCTGATTTTGGTTCTGGGATGGGGAAAAAGATATTTAATGTCCACAGAAATAATAACATTGCCTATGATCGCACCAAAACACCTTATGCCCAAGAACGGTTTTGGTATTTTAAGCAAGTTGCTGGAGTGAAAGGCTACGGTAAAGATGCAGAATATAAAATAACAGTTAATCCCGGGGTAACCTTCGCGGCAGATTTAACTCAACTTGGTTTAGGCAAAATGCTAATGGTCCAATATCCTGGCCAATCTGGGACATGGACTTCTAAAATAGGCATTTTGGCCGATACAGGAGGGGCTTTTGCCGATAATTTATATCAAGTTGATTATTTAGCAGGCAGTTACCCTGGAAAAGAGGCGTTTTCTCGTGCAACGCGTCATTTACCTGATTATGTTAATGCCTATTTTATGGTTCTAAAAAAGCCTTAATGGAGCTATTAGGCTTTCCTGTTTTAATCCGTCCATGCAGGTTGTACCACAGGCCTATTGTCGGGTCCCAAGGACCCGACCGGTGTTGCTTTACTGGGCTGTAGGAGATGTCTGCAAACTTTCATTATGCTCCTGAGTAGTGAAGCATCGTGATAGCTGCTTAAGAAAAGCTTCCGCTTTTGCCGAGGTCTCATAAGGCTTTGCAAAATTATAAAAACTGAGAAGGTAAGTTATTGTCTCATCGTCCAAATCACTTAGTTTGACCTGAAGCCCTTCTTGTTTGAAGGCACGATTAATATATTGAGCGGCTACATATTCTGGATTGTCTTTAAACTGACGGTGTAAATGTTCAATACCTCGTCTTACATCTTGGGTAATCGCCTCCCTAAATAATGGAAACAGTTTAAAATTCTCTTCCGCTCTCTTTTTTATAGAGGCAACAGACATGTGGTACAGGCTGTCTATAGTTTCAAAAATTTCAAATTTTATATGAGCCGCTTGCGAAAAGGATGCGGGTAGAGGCGGCTCATTTGTATTAGCATTCGCGTATTGTTGAAATATTGTTTTTACCATGTCTAATGGTTCGCTAAATGTATTTTCAATATTCGTTTCTTGGCCATTGGGATACATTATTGTTGATAGGCAACGTCCGAAATCAATTAAAGTCACTTGCAGGTGATTTCCTTTTTCAACTAATCCCCAATTATTATTAAATCGGTCATCTTTACCAAGCAGGACTAATAAAACAGCACAGGTACCCAAACCTCGTACGCGTTTTAATTGATCAGGAAATTGAATGAGTCCCTGATTATTGATTTTATGACCCAGAATGGTCTGATGCTCATAGTTATAACTGGATTCCCATGAGTGGAAATCACTAATAAAATCAGGACCTATTAAAGGCTTCATGGTCTCAGCCTTATAATAACGGTTGTATTTGGGGCTACATTGAGCATCTATATCACGGATAAGTTCAGAGCAAAATATTTCTCTTGATATAGCAAATTCTTTTTCATGTGCATCTATTTCATCATCAAAATGCGAGGTCTTTTTTTCATCAGACTGGGTGAACTCTGCTATTTCGCCATCAAAGTTTTCTTCATCAGGCATCATTTGATCGGAGGTTTCATAATCTAAATCAGCACTATAAAGGGTTTCGTTTCCATCAATATCTCCTTTTTTTAATAATACTTTTTTATTTCCTCCTTCTTTTATCGCGATGCACACCACAGTATTACCTTCTGGTGGCTCCGCATAAAGAATATAGGGAGTGAGTTTTTCGGCAGTTTTTTTAGATAATTTAAAAAATTTCACTAGTTTACCTCGATTACTGTTTTTTTAGGTGAAGATCAATTCGAAACCCTGGGTAAGGGTGTAATTGTATTTATTAATACAGTATGTGAGTTCTTATTCTCTCATGTATCTGTCTGTGGGTTTACAAAAAAGGTCTATTGTATAAAACTAAATCAATTAATATAGCTTTAATAAAGTTGCGCAGAATAGCAAAAATAGTGCCATCTTCCAAGGCATTTAGGAAAGAAATAATCCAAACTGAGCTAAAAAAGAGGTGATGGAACGAGCCGATCTGTACTTGTTGTTCAGCAATCTATTCGACGTACTAATAATTTCCATGCAATTGGTTCCACCTGGTGTTCCTCTTCTTCGACCGCAAGTTAACAAAGCATAACCCTTATTCTCAATGTGTTTTAAGTTAACTAATTCATGAATCACTTGTTGGCACTGAACTTTCTTGACGGGAATTGCCGGCCTCTATTTAATCGTATAGTTATTTTTGGGGGGCGGAAGTATCATTTAAATTTTCTATTTCCGACCGATTCTCATCAGTACCTGCTTTCACCTTATCCGTATTGGCAAATAACGATTGATGATGTTTTGGTTCTCTATCAACTAATGAATCCTTTTCTGAGCTTTCTTCGGCTATGAGTTTCGGATCAACTAATGCATCATTTTCAGCCTCTTCTTCATCTATGAATTCTGGATGTTTATAAAAATAGGCATAGGTGGATGGTATGGTTATTTTAACCTCATGTGTTTCCTCTACTGGTGTTATAAAGTATCGGAATATCGGCCATTGGCTTATCATGTTTCTAAAGGATAAATTGCCACTTAACCAGGCTTGCAGATTAGGGAATAAGATACCTTCACCTCTCCACCAAGCCTGGAAATTGCGTGAGAATGCAAACATATCTCTAAAGCCTAAATCGCCTTTCCACCATGATTGTAAATTGGGAAATAATTTTCCTTGTCCCTTCCACCAGGCTGTGAGATTGGGTATAAAAGCAGCTGGATATTTTAGAATACTGACACGACCATCATTAGCGGCATTGTATCGTTCATGAATTTTCACGGTTCGCTTTTCGATGACTTCAACTTGATGCATATTTTTTTCTTGCAATTCTTTCATCGTCTTAAGCCATGCTTCTAACTCTTTGGGCTTTTTCATTTCTGGAGGCTGGTTATTTCCCAGTAAGGCTCGTTTAGCCTCAGGCAAGCTTTCAGTAAATTTATTCCATAGCTCTGTTGCCTTTTGGCAATGCTCAGCAAGTTTTTCTTCAATTTCACTAATATTGGGTTCTTTCTGTTGTATTTGTGCTTCAATTGCTTGCTGAGCATTTTCCTGGCTAAGACTAATTTGTTCTAGGAACTGGCTCCAGGATTCGGCTGACTCTTCATCTTCGAGTAGGAGCTTTTCATATTTTTTGGTATAAGCTCCCAAAAGATCATCAAAGCCTTTATAGAATAATCGATGAAGCTTCTTCGTAATGGTTGAGAAAATTTGCAGGCGTCTAATGAATGCTTCTGGATTTAAATAAAAGTCGGTATTAAGGTAATCTATCCCAAAATCCTGTTTTAATGAGTCTACCGTTAATATCATTTGCGTCGTTCCAATTTGCCCAAAGCGACCTGAACGACCAACTCCTTGAATATAATCACGTTCGTCCTTGGGAAGATAAGCGTGGAGCACCCTTAATCCTGCTGGACCAGGTATAATGTCCACACCGCGACCTTGCATCTCCGTTGAAATGGTTACTTGTCCCGGTTTACCTGCCTCATTTTTGATATACTCGGCTTCAGAAATTCCATCTTCATAATCAGTGGCAGCATGAATACGGGTAATTTTAGGTAAGCCGTTCTTATCTTTGTTTGATTCCAGGCGGCGTTGTAACGCATCGTAAAGTTCTCTGGATTGATTGTCATCTTTGCATATTATTAAAGTAGGCTCATTTTTTGCGCGTGCTTCCAGAATAGAAGTAACAAACGTATCGATACAATTTTTATCATTGTTACAAATAATGATGGGGCGATCATATCGATGTAATCCTTTATGCCTCGGCACGTAAATGAATTTTGTTTTAAAATAAGTTTTCGCTTCTCTTTGTTCCAGCTCGGTGCCTACAGTACCAGTCACTGCCATGAGATTACCTCTATCATAATCCTTAAGCATAGTATTGGCTGAGGTGGTTGAGGCGATTTGTCGTTCAGGAGCTATATCGAATTGACGCCCTTTACTCTTACATTTTTCCAGAATTTCTTTTAGATAAGGATTAATCACCTCAGAGTCAGGTGCTTTCATTAAACGATTAAGCTCAGCGTGCAAACAGGCATGAACACCCTCAGAGAATCTGGCATTCTCATTAACACGACCGCCGATAAGACACATTGCTGCAGCTACTTTTTTACTGCCTAAGTCAGTTGAAATAGTCGCTTCTGAGACAACGGAATAATCAATATTGTACTCAAGATGGCGAGCACTATAAGCCGCATCCTGCCACTTTTCTAATTGTTCTACTTTAAATGTTTTTACAATATTAAATAGGTCTGGATTTCTTGCTTCAATAAAATCAAGGAGTTGCTCCGTACAGCGTTTTTTGTTTTCAAGGTAGGTTTTTTCCGTTTCGCCTTGCGCAAAAAATTCCATGAGTAATGGGAAAAATGGAACGAGCTTAATATTAATTTTGGGGGTTTTGGATGCAAAATTATATTTTGTATTTGAAACATCGAAGAAGGTTACATCTGCTTCATCGAGTGTCAGTGTACGTTTTTCTTTGTTAGGATCTATGACCTGATTTGCTTTATTCTGCATATGGCCTTTCTTGCGGAATAAGAATAAGTTGGCAGGATCGGAGACGTTAATACCGCCAATTTTATAATCTTCAATTTTGGATGAGGCGGTAATAAAATTAACTTCAGCGCCCAACGATTTAAAAAAGGGCAGTGATTCAAGATAGTCGCGTTCCGCAAGAGCAAGATTGCTGGTAAGAAAATCGACCGTATTGCCTTTAAGAAATTGGCAGGCGTTTATAAGCATAAGGATACGTGTTTTTCCTTCGCCGGTTCCAATTTCAGCTGTGACTTTTCTTCCCGTTTCAAGCATAGAAAGAATAGCCATAATTTGAGTGGTATTTAGTTCAAATGATCGTCCAGGTATTTGAACATCACCAACAAACTCAGGAGTGCGACCTTTGCAGCGATGCAGCAATTCAGCAGCCAACATGACCAACTCAATATGATTTGCATGCGATGTATTTTTATAGTCTTTGAGTTGCTGTAAGATGGATTCCGTCGATAAGGTTTTAGCCTTCTCAGATTGAGACTCAATGTCTAAGAGGTATTCTTGTGTAAATATTTCTTGTACTTCAGGCATTTTTGCTACAATGCGCTTTGCTTCACCCAGTTTGAATCCATTTTCTTTTTCACGCCCATCATGACCATTCGGTAATGCACAAGGATTTTTATCAAACTGTTCATAAGTTCTATTTAAATCCTCTCGATTGGTCGAGTTTTGGGTCCACGACATAAATTTTTCTAAGGGGGGATAAGGAGCTTGTTGATAAAAATCATGCAAACAATCGATGACCACTTGTTGTTCTTTATTGGCACAAATAAAGGAGAGAAAGGCGTTAATTTCTTCTTTGCCGCATTTCACATTATTGTTCATTTGGGAGATAACGGCATTAATAAAATCTTTTTTAATGGTGTTATTTAATGATTGGTAGTCAGGTGTATTAAACAGAGCCACTAAGTCTTTAACACCTCGACCAGGTAGGCCACCAACATAATGATACATTAAGCTCAGGACAAGATTTTGGTCATCAAGAAGAATCAAATCGTCGATTAATTGACAGATTTCATTATGATTTTTGCTGATATCATTGGGTGAAAGCGATAGGGCTTTTGCAATGAAGTCATTGGCACGAATGGTGATATTTCCGTATTTACTAATTAATTCTTCTTTTTTATCATGAAGATGAGTTACAACGTCTTGAAAACGGGTATTCATCTTGAGTCTTAGTTGTTTTACATCATTTTGAGTATCAGCTGCTAATGTGGAGAGGCCTTCACTGTCTAGGCTAGAAAATTCATCTTTCATAATGCTTGGAGAATAGCTGCCGAAATTGGTTACAAAACGCCACGCTTTTACTAATAAATTTCTACTATTGTGTTCTGCAGTCCTTTCTTCAGCGGCAGAGTTTATTTTATCAATCAGATCTCGAATCTTTCGGCACTGTTTAAAATAATTCGTATCATTAGGTGCTAGTGCAATAAGTGCTTCAATTTTATTGCGAATTTCCAATAAACCATGAAGGGTTTTGTCATCGGTATTAAAGTGTTGAATTTGTTTTTCTAAATCATTTAATTCGGAGCTGGTGGGATCTATAGTCGCTGCGAAACTTACTTGCTCATGGGCGCTTTGTAATGCCTGTAATGGACTTTGGCAGACCAGGTTCGCCGCAAAATTGAATGCTTCCTTACGTTCTATATTTTTACTTAAGAGGGCTGGAAAGAGAATGTTAATCAAATAATCGCATTTCGCCAGATTATTTCGGTCAGTTCCACCATGCAGTGCGCGTTCTCGAGCTATAATCAAGTACTGTTCTAATGCTGCAATATTTTTGTTCGAAGTTAGAGTCTGAACAAGGGTTCTAAATTGTTGTATATAGGTTGGTGGTCTGTCTTGCTTGTTACGTGATAATATTCCATCTGTTTTAAGAGCGTCTAGGCAATACTCAAAAAATTTGGCGTTTTGTTCAGGAATTAATTGATTCGTTAGCGCTACCAAATCTGTTACTAGTTGCGTATGGTAACCTTTTTCCTCATCCTCATCAAAGTAACTAGCCAAAGTCTCTATAGCTCGTCGTGTTTCCTTGTGATGGCAATCCAGGCTATCAAAGAGTACATCAAAATTCACTTCATCTTTAATATCAAGCAAAATATTGCCATCAAAATGTTTTCCATAGCGCTGATGCAACCATTCACGTATTTGCTTTTTGGACACCGGCTGTGGCGTGCACAGTATGTCTAAGAGTTCATTTTGAATTTTATCGAGGGTATTAAGATCTAATCGGTTAGGCTGTGCTCTGTCTTTGATCAATTGCAATAGAGATAAACCATAAGGCAGCAAATCTTGAATGATGTCTTTGTAGTTCGGCTTTTTAATCCCTGTGACGCGCTCTTTATAACGCTCAATGAGTTGTTCGAGCTTATCTTTTGATTCATATTCTAAGTGAAAAGTAGTGAGTAAGGGGAGCAATACCTGGCGTGGATTATGTTCCTCTTTGCTGAGCGTATTATGTTTTTTATCAATCAGTGTTGTACTAGAACTAACAAATTGTTCTAAAAGTGTCACATCCTTTGTTTCCGGGAAAAATTGTCCTTGCGCGTTTGCTTTTACTGTTTCTGTCTTGATAAGGCGTATTGCCTTGCTCATCGCATCAGGGTAGTCACCGTATAATGCAGCAGCTTTGTCCATTTTAACCAACATATCCTTTTGTACGGATTTCATATCCAAAAGCGATAGCGCCGGGCTTAAAAACTGATATTCGGACAGCGTTAATAATTTATTTAAATAACTCATTGGAGGAACTAATGGCATGTCCATAATAGGTTTTAGTATTGTATTACGTACTTCTGGATATCCCCCTTCTGACTCTATACCTTGTGTAAGGGCAAAGCGTGCTAAACCACTACGGTTTGCTTTGATACGCTCCATATAGGCGAGCTCTAGTGTTCGAACTTGGAAGATATTCCATTCTTTATAAACATTTTCAACATCTAAAGGGGTGTCTTTGTCAGTACTCGTTGCTTTTGCTAAAACATAGACCATGCGCAGTTTATTTTGGTTGGTGAGCACTGTATTGGAAAGAATCTCATTTAAAATTTGTTCATATTGTTTCAGCGGCAGGTGCTGTTTTTGCTGAGCAAGAAAGCGATAAAAAGCGGGTTTGATACGCTCAGGAGCACTCTCAGGAGTACGCTCTATGATCGTTTTCATTTCTGCCAAATCAGGGTGTTGTTCTCCTAATTTCATCTCAGGAATAATGAAATGCACATCAGCTTGTTCGGAAACATCTACATTGCTGATACATTTCCACTGCACCTCTCTATCTTGAGGAGGACATTTTTGCAGCAGTGCAATCATGTGAGACAGCGTTGTAGGAAGATTTTTCTTGTATTGAATCGTGTTGATGTTGTAGAAGGGTAAGCCCATTTCTTCAATGGCTACAGTAGCTTCAGTGAATACTTTAAATAGATAAGGTAAGTCACTGTATCCTTTAGTGATATCAACATGGTTTTTTATTAGAGCGACCCACCAACTTCTTTTTTCTGCATTTAAGTTAGCAATTTTTGAAATTGTTTCATTAAAAGCGCTATCTTGAATGACGGGTAAGTAGCTTGGCATGTATTTTAGCAGCAGAGCATGCGACTCCTGAAAGGCTGCTGTTTTGTACGGGTCACTATCGTATTCCCAAGTCTTAAACAAGCACTCAAGTCCTTCTGGGCCGTATTGACCCACGACATCCAAGAGAGCGTCATATTGTTCAATACCTAGTTTAAGTGTCTCAGTCCAATGATTTAATTTATTTTTCAGTGCTTCGTTATTACGCACTAGATAGTATATGGGGTGATCTTCCGTGCGTGCGGTTCGGGCCTTGGGAAATGTTTTTCTAAATACTTGCGCATCGCTTCGGTTAGTAATTTGCTCCCAGATATTTTTCTCAGCCTTGAATATATCTTGAGACAGTAGTTCATTAATAATACGTGCTGCCATTGGTGAGCGTTCAAGTTTAGGTGGCTCAACTAATGTGGGAGGAGGTGTCTTGGTTTTAACAACAGTTTCTTCTGCTTTAGGACTCTCATGAGTAGATTCTTCATATAAAGTAATCTCAATTTTGGGTTTAACCTTTTTAGGACGTATACGTCCTTTGGGAGCTTCTTGAATAATTTGTGGATCTAATTCTGCTGATGGTAGCGCACCAGTAATTTGCTTTTTATTTTTTTCTAAAGAATGGTTGGAAATAAGATTATCAAGTTCAAGTTGTATTTTATTTTGTTCAAGATGAGCTGGAAGAGTGATTTCAACAGCAAAGAGTGCTGATTCAGGCTCTTGTAAATAGTTCAAAATAAATCTAGCTTGATCTTCTGTCATGGCATCGCCATGAATGATGAGGCGTTTTGTAGGGCTATGAATTAAGCTTAATAAGGCTTGTTTTATTTCGTTTGTTCTGGAGCTAATCTCAGCTGCCGTCAGGGCACCTAATTCAATAGTAACTTCATCAGTGCCAAGGTTTTGTAGTAGTAAGCCTACATCTGTAGGATTTGTTGCTGCATTTTTTCTGGCATTTATTGCATCATCTGATATAAGCGATTCTACTTCTGGATTATTTAACATATTACATAGCCTCAAGTTAAGAAGTTAAAGAAGGACTTGAGTGATTGTGTCCAATATACATCCATTATGGTTGATAAATATTAAGGTAATATTAATTTTGGTTAGTGATTTTCTAGACAATAAAAAAGTTATTTTGACCAAAGAAAGAGATAACTTGGCCAATTAAGCTATTTCTGGTGTACCTACCGTTGGTTTAATTGAGCTTGCTCGCCCCAAAGCGCGCCATAAATTGTACTCAACTAATGGTGCGCAAGAACAGGGCAAATAGGTGATAAATAGAATGATATTATTCGATGTGTATTATTTCCATGCAATTGGTTCCGCCTGGCATTCCTATTCTTTGACCGCGAGTTAATAAAACATAACCCTTATTCTCTAAGTGTTTTAAGTTAACTAATTCATTAATTACTTGTTGGTGCAGTTCTTCCAGCTTGAATTGATGAAAATCGAGATAGATAGGGTAGACATTATTGACTAAACTTAAGCGGCCAATGGTTCTTTTATTGGCGGAAACTGCAAAAATAGGTACCGTACCGTGTTGTCTAGATACCCACAACGCCGTATCACCTGATTCAGTAAGCGTGATGATTGCCTGAATGGGAAAATGGTTTGCCGCATGCATAGTAGCCATTGCTATAGCCTGATCGGCTCGTTGATAATGGCAGCTTTCTGCATTGGCATCGTAGAAAAAGCTAGCATGTTTTTCGGCACTTAAACAGATCTTGTTGACCATGCTAATCACTTTCACTGGATAAAGACCACTAGCCGTTTCAGCAGAAAGCATTACGGCATCAGTCCCATCAAGGATGGCATTGGCTACATCAGATACTTCCGCTCGTGTTGGTTGCGGACAACTGATCATCGACTCCATCATTTGCGTCGCAGTAATTACTACTTTATCTAGAAGACGAGTTTGCTCGATAATTTGTTTTTGAATCGCAGGAACTTCCGCCGCACCGACTTCAACCCCTAAATCACCCCGAGCAACCATAATGGCATCAGCTTCTTGAATAATCTCTGTCAGTTGTTCTAGAGCTTCTGTGCGTTCAATCTTAGCAATAATGGGCGTTGTGAGGGCACCAAATTCTTGCATTAATTTGCGCGCATGGAGAATGTCAGCAGCGTCTTTCACAAAAGATAAGCAGATGTAATCGACTTCTGCTTTTATTGCCGTGCGCATATCTTCAATGTCTTTTTCCGTTAAAGCTCTGGCAGCCAGACCGCCACCTTTACGATTCAATCCTTTAAGGTCGGTTAAAACTCCTCCTTCTATGACCAGACAATGAATTTTATGGACGTTGATTTGCATTACTTCTAATTCAATAACACCATCATTGAGTAATAAATGATCGCCTACGGAGAGTTCATTGGCTAGGTTAGGATAGGCTACAGAGACCCCTTGCTGATCGCCTAATACGTCAGTAGCTAAGCAATCGAGAGTAAAGAATTGGCCATCAACTAAGGTAATGGATTTGTCTTTGAACCGGCCTATGCGTATTTTTGGACCTTGTAAATCCGCCATAACTGCCAAAGGGCGATTTAGCTCTTCGGCAATTTTGCGCGCGGAGGTGATCAGTTCAAGAGCTGTGGCTGCAGCGTGAGAAAAGTTAATTCGAATGACATCGACCCCCGCGCTGAGCATAGCACGCAGCGTTGAAGGGTCTTTACTTGCGGGACCTAAAGTGGCAACTATTTTAGTTCGGCGTAACATCTTTAGCTCGCTCCTGCAAAATGGCAACGGCTGGCAAGGTTTTTCCTTCCAAATACTCCAGAAACGCCCCACCTCCTGTGGAAATATAAGAAATTTGCTGATTCAGATCATAGAGATCGACTGCGGCTAAAGTATCACCGCCTCCGGCGATAGAGAACGCATCGCTTTCTGCGATTGCTATGGCCAGTGCCCGTGTTCCATAGGCAAATTGAGCGAACTCAAAAACGCCTACAGGGCCATTCCATATGATGGTTTTAGCTAAATCAATGATATCAAGATAATTGCTAATGGTATCGGGGCCAATATCAAGAATCATATCGTCAATGGCAACATGAGCTAATGATTTATTAAAGGCAGGACAGTGCTCACTAAAGGTTTTGCCAACTACCACATCAGTCGGTAAAGGGATCACACATCCTTTTTCTTTTGCTAAGGCAATTATTGCGCGCGCCTCATCCAAAAGCTCGGGTTCATAAAGGGAAACACCAATTTCAAAACCTTGAGCTTTGAGAAATGTATTAGCAATCCCGCCACCGGGAATAAGATAATTCACCATGCAAACTAGCTGTTTTAATAGGCTAAGCTTGGAGGAAACTTTAGCTCCACCGACAATAGCGACTATAGGTTTTTCTGGAGCTTGTAGCACTTTATGTAAGGCTTCCAATTCTTTGACTAGTAGCGGCCCTGCAACAGCAACAGGTGCATATTGGGCTACGCCATAAGTCGACGCTTGAGCCCTATGAGCAGTCCCAAATGCGTCCATAACAAACACATCACAGAGCTTAGCTAATTTTTTCGCCAGATCGGAATCGTTATTTTTTTCCCCGGGATTAAAACGGACGTTTTCACAAACGACTAATTCACCAGGTTGTATCGCGATTCCATCCAAGTAATCAGTAATGAATCTGACCGGATAATTCAGATTCTCTTTTAAATAATCCGCGATAGGTTGTAGGGAGAATCGACTATCAAACGTACCTTCTTCTGGACGGCCTAAATGTGAAAGCACCATCACCGCAGCTCCTGCATTAAGAGCTGCTTTTAGCGTAGGTAATGCGGCTTGCAATCTTTGGTCGCTGGTGATTATCCCATCTTTAATTGGCACATTTAAATCTTCACGAATTAAAACCCTTTTATTTTTTAGGTTTATATCGCTCATTTTTATCAGATTCATTAGAGATCCTTAGCAACTCATCATTTGGTGTGCTGTATCCAGCATACGGTTTGAGAATCCCCATTCATTGTCGTACCAAGCAACTATTTTTACTAAATTACCAAATACTTTAGTTTGGGTGGCATCAAATATTGATGAGGCAGGGTTGTGGTTAAAATCACAAGAAACCAATGGGTCTTCATTGATTTGCAATATTCGGCTTTTTGCTTTTCGTACCAAATCATTGACTTCATCCACTGTTGTATCGCGGCTAGCAGTGAACGTTAAATCAATAACAGACACATTAAGAACGGGTACTCGCATAGCGAAACCATCGAGTTTTCCAGCCAATTCTGGCAATACTAGACCTACAGCAGAAGCGGCACCTGTTTTCGTAGGGATTATTGATTGAGCAGCGGCACGAGCACGGCGCAGATCTTCATGACTACCGTCTAATAGCATTTGATCGTTGGTGTAGGCATGGACGGTATTAAGTAAACCATGCTCAATACCTAGTGCATCATTTAATGGTTTAACAACAGGGGCCAGGCAGTTAGTAGTGCACGACGCATTGGAAACAATAATATCCGAGTTTTTAAGCGCAGTATGGTTGACGCCATAAACTATAGTTGCGTCAACTCCTTTGCCAGGAGCTGAAATTAATACTTTTTTAGCTCCGGCAGTAATATGCTGCATGGCGGCTTCTTTACTGGTAAAAAAGCCAGTACACTCTAAGACCAAATCAATATTAAGTTCTTTCCATGGTAGGGTTTTGGGATCGCGGTGAGCAAGAACTTGAATCGCATGCCCATCGACAACCAGCATATTGCCCTCAACGCTTACCTCTGATGCAAACCGACCGTGGGTGGTATCAAAGCGAGTAAGGTGTGCGGTAATATCAATACCTGATAAGTCATTGATTGCAACGATATCAAATTCATTTTGTCTATTGTATTCAAAAATCGATCTTAAAATGCAACGACCAATGCGGCCATAGCCATTAATCGCGACTCGTATTGCCATAGTACTTCTCCGAGTTAAAGTGTATATCTTGTAAATTACAAAGGGTATAACGTGTTACACAATGGTTTGTTTAGTTAATGTATCTAATGTATTTATTATTTTCTCAACAGTAATGCCCAGAAAGTCAAAAGCCTTAGCCGCTGGAGCAGAAACACCAAAGCGGTCTATACCAATCACTGCGCCATCTAAGCCAACGAATTGATACCAATAAGCGCTGCTGGCTGCTTCAATTGCTATACGTAGGCGTACTTCTTTGGGTAATACCTGATTTCTATACTTACTGTCTTGCGCTAGAAACAGCTCACCGCACGGCATAGAGACCACTCTTACTTTAAGCCCCTGTGCTTTTGCTTGTTCTGCGGCAGCTAGTGCTAAATGAACCTCAGAACCTGTTGCAATTAAGATAGCATCGGGCTTTCCTTCGCAGTCAGCAATAATATAACCCCCTTTTTTAATCAATACGGCAGCATCCGCACGATGTGGCAATGCAGGTAAATTTTGCCTTGAGAGCAACAATGACGCTGGGCCATTATGATGCTCCAGAGCTTGCTGCCATGCAATAGCTGTTTCCATGAGATCTGCTGGACGCCATACAGTCATACCGGGGGTCATGCGTAACATCGCCGCATGTTCTATAGGTTGATGGGTGGGCCCATCTTCACCTAGACCAATGGAGTCATGGGTAAATACATAAATGACTCTTTGTTTCATTAATGCGCTTAAACGAACCGCATTACGGGCATAATCAGAGAAAACGAGGAATGTTCCCCCATAAGGAATAAATCCACCATGTACTGCTATACCATTCATTATAGCTGCCATGCCGAACTCTCGTACGCCATAATAGAGATAATTACCCGAAAAGTCGTGAGGAGTAATGGCTTTACTGCCTGACCAGTCTGTATTGTTCGATCCGGTTAGATCAGCTGAGCCTCCTAACATTTCTGGTAATAACGAGGCAAAATGTTCGATGCAGAGCTGAGATGTTTTTCTCGTTGCTATGGCTTTGTCGTTGCTACGGCATTGATTTAAAAAGGCAGTAGTTTTTTCTTGCCAAGAATCTGGTAAATCGCCATTAATACGGCGTAAAAATTCAAAATGTTCCTCAGGATAACGTTGTTGGTATTTTTGCAACATGGTTAACCAGCATTGTTCTTCTTCATCACCTTGTTTGCCATGGTTCCAGCCTTTATAAATAGTATCTGGAATTTCAAAAGGAGCATGGTGCCAATTAAAAAATTGACGAACTTTAACTATATCGTCGGCACTTAAAGGAGCCCCGTGTGCTTTTTCACTTCCGGCAACCGATGAACCTAGGCCAATGATGGTTTTACAAATGATTAGGCTTGGCTGGGTGGTATTGGAACGAGCTTGGATAATAGCTTGCTCTATAGCATCCATATCATGGCCATCTATAGGGCCTATTACTTGCCAGTTGTATGCCCTAAATCGTCCTGCAGTGTCGTCGGTAAACCAATACTCCACGTTACCGTCAATGGAGATACCATTGTCATCGTAAAAAACGATAAGTTTGTCTAAACCCAAAGTTCCTGCAAGAGAGCAGGCTTCATGAGATATACCTTCCATTAGGCAGCCATCGCCGGCAAAAGCGTAAGTATAATGATCTACCAAATTCATATCTTCACGATTATAGTGATTGGCAAGGAGCTTCTCGGCTATGGCCATACCTACGGAGTTGGCTAAGCCTTGTCCTAATGGCCCCGTTGTCGTTTCTACTCCAGGCGTATGCCCAAACTCTGGATGCCCAGGCGTTTTAGAATTAAGTTGACGGAAATTTTTGAGTTCTTCTATGGATAATTTATAACCGGTTAAATGCAGTAAGGAATAAAGCAGCATTGAGCCATGGCCATTAGATAAGACAAATCGGTCTCTATCAAACCAGTACGGATTATTAGGGTTAAATTTTAAGAATTTTTTCCATAAAACCGTTGCTATATCTGCCATTCCTAAAGGCATTCCCGGATGTCCTGATTGCGCTTGATTTACAGCGTCGACACTTAATATGCGCAAGGCATTAGCTAATTCTTTAGAAAGATTCATGCGTACTCTTCGGCATTTTACTGAGGGTCTTATTGTCGCTCAGAAGGCATAATTCATCAAGAAAACAGTTTAACTTTAGTCGAGACTAATGTAAATTTTATAGCGCAATGTTTTCAAAATTTTACTTTTTGTGTATTTTTTGCAATAATCACTCTGTTTTTCAACTATTCGGGTTTGAAACAGGGTGGAAAAGATAATAAAAATATAGGAATAATGATCTACCTTTAGGTTTTTCAGTCCGTACTTTGGAGCCGTCTCTATGCCTTGAGAACAAGCTGCGAGGCGTTGTTCGGGGATGGATTTAATATCTAAAAAACAGTTTAGGGAAATATGACACCAGTTATTAGACACTTACAATCTAATTTTTTGAATCTGTCTTTGTTTGCAGAGCAGCAGCCACAGCATTGGTCTTTTGATAAGAGTATCAAACAGCTAGGGCCAGAGCTTTATACTAAGCTGGTTGCCATGCACCCTGTCGTCAATATGGAATATAGTATCTTATGCAGTCAAATACAACATAACCTTTCCTTCCCTGAGCGCGTTAAAAAAGAACATCTCATTGAGCAGTTGACCGCTGCTTTAATGATAGCTGAACTGTTAGAGCAACTGCATCACCATTATTTAGCTGTTCCCCGCGAAGTAGCTCGTTTACGTCGACACCAAGCAATATATCGTTCCATGTTAACAGAACTGGCTGGTTATTCTTTTTCAACAGAAAGTCCCAATACTGAAAACGTTGACGTGGGTTTATCTCTTTCCCAGCTTGTTCGGGAGAATACTGCGCTGGCCAATTGGTTCCGGCTGCTTTTGACACGTAGTAAACGGCTATTCAATTTATTGGAATTGGTGGGAACTGGATCGGAAGCATACAGTCGTTTTGTGGCGATGCTTGATCAATACACCAACCCTTTTTTCGCTTATCTAGCCTGGTGCTTTTTCCTTCCTCGCTTTGTAACCAATATGTTCTTATTGCTCAAGCATACCATACCAGGATTTTGGATGGAGGAAAAAGAAAAATCCCTTGATTGGTGCACTCGTTTTGTAGCGCAAATACAACGTCGTTGGTTTGAGTTAGGTAATGATGTGGTATGGATTACGGTCGGTCTGTTAAATTGCTTCTTGTTTATCGGTCCCTTAGCTCCTGTGTCTATTTATCTTACCGTCGCGGCATTTGCTTTTGATATCGCGAATACTAGTTTTAGAGCTTATATTGAATTGAACCGCTTATTTGAGTTGCAGGAGTACTATACTGCGCTGTGGGGAAAAGAAGAAAACGAAGAGAGTCGGCAAGCAATCAAAGAGTATCAAAACTATATTACCCATAGAATACAATTTGAGCAATTACGTTTATGGCTTTCTGTGGCTAATGCAGTTGCTGTATTTTTATCCATGAGCCTTGCTCTTCCCTTTTTGGTTTCTAGCCCGGTTATTCCTTTTATTGGTGCCGCGTTCTTAATTGCTGTTTGGGTGGCCAGTTATACACTAACGCAAATGCTGGAGCAGCATAGGCCTAATGACATAGTCGAGAAGCCTGCTAACGTCAGTAAGTTGGGCTTTTTTGCTCAAAAAGAGAAAGTACCTTCTTCCATGCTTGTCGATAAAGAGCCAACCCCTGAATTGGAAGATACATCTCCTTCAGCGATATGTTCTCCTTGTTGCTGAGTTTAACTTATTGATTAGGTTCTTTTCTTATCAATGAACGCGCTTGAAACCTAGGCGTTCAATTACCCCCACTACAGTAGCGTTTGGAAAGAGGTCTATTGAATGCTATGCTTCTAATTACCATAATTTTAGAAGGTATAACATGTCTGCAATCGTTGGATTACCCCAGTTTAGCCATATTGATGTAGATGGATTTAAAACTCATCTTGATGCCATGCTAAAAGGTCATCTAGAGCAAATTAAAACCTTGCTAGAAACCAATCGCCATTACACTTGGGATAATTTAATGTATCCCTTGGATGATTTATCTGATGAACTAGAGCGCTTTTGGTCTCCATTATCTCATCTACATTCGGTGATGAACTCACCAGCCTTACGCGAATGTTACCAAGGATGTTTACCTTTACTATCAGAGTATGAATCGGCCGTAGGGCAAAATCAGAAGTTATATGAAGCGATTAAATCCATAGATACGTCGCACTTAGATGCCGCACAACAAAAAATTATTGCGGACAGTCTTCTGGATTTTGAATTATCAGGAGTTGCTTTATCCAAGGAAGATAAAAAACGCTTTGAGGCCATACAAACACGTTTAGATGAATTATCTAACCAATTTCAAAATAATGTTCTTGATGCAACTCAAGCCTTTACCTTACAGATTACTGATCCGGCACGTTTGGCTGGCTTACCAGAGCACGCATTAAATACGGCTAAAGAATTGGCAACTGAAAAAGGTCTAGAGGGACATGTATTGACGTTAGAATATCCCTGTTATCAAGCAGTAATGGCTTATGGAGAAGACAGGAGTTTGCGGGAAGAAATCTATCAAGCTTATGTCACTAGAGCTTCGGAGCAGGGACCTAATGCAGGACAATTCGATAATACAGCTTTGATTGACGAAATACTGGCTCTGCGTCATGAACAGGCCAAGCTTCTAGGGTTTCATAATTATGCTGAGCTGTCATTGGCTACTAAAATGGCAGAGTCTTCCAATCAAGTGATTAACTTTATGGAGGATTTGGTCAAAAAAGCTGGCGAACAAGCGAAAGAAGAATTTAAACAATTACAGCAGTTTGCGGCAGAGAGATTCCAGTTAGATAAGGTACAGCCTTGGGATGTAGGTTATTTATCGGAAAAAAGAAGGCAAGATCTCTATACTTTATCACAAGAAGAACTACGTCCTTATTTTCCTCATCCTAAAGTAATGCAAGGTTTGTTTGATATCGTTAAAAAGCTATACGGTATGACGATTCAAGAAATTGATGGTGTTGATGTTTGGCATAAAGACGTGCAATGTTTTTGTGTTGTTGATCAACACAACCAAGTTCGTGGTTATGTTTATACTGATTTATATGCAAGACCCAATAAACGTGGTGGCGCATGGATGGATTCTTTGCAAAGTAGAAGAAAATTAGAAGATGGTCATGTGCAATTACCCATAGCGACCTTAAGCTGTAATTTTGCTAAAGCATCAGCCAATAAACCCGCAATGCTGTCTCATGATGAAGTGATTACTTTATTCCATGAGTTTGGCCATTGTTTGCACCATATCTTAACGCAAGTGGATTATATGGGCGGCTCTGGTATTAACGGAGTTGAGTGGGATGCAGTGGAATTACCCAGTCAGTTTTTTGAAAATTGGTGCTGGGTGCAAGAGGCTCTCACCATGCTGACCTCTCATGTCGACACCGGTGAAATGCTTCCGGAGACCATATTCGAACGCTTAATGGCCGCGAAGAACTTTCAATCTGCCATGGCTATGCTAAGGCAAATAGAGTTTGCATTATTTGATTTTCTGATCCATAAGGATTTCGATGCAGAAAGAAAAGCGCTGGTTTCTGATACTTTAGCTAAAGTTCGTACTAAAACTAATGTGATCCCCATTGCTCCTTACAACCGCTTCCAACACAGTTTCAGCCATATCTTTGGTGGAGGCTATGCGGCAGGCTATTACAGTTACAGCTGGGCCGAGGTCTTATCTAGTGATGCGTTTGCTCGTTTTGAGGAAGAAGGAGTATTTAACCCCAAAACCGGACTTGATTTTCTAAGCCATATTCTAGAAGCCGGTGGCTCCAAGAAAGCGTCTGAGGCTTTTGTTGCCTTTAGAGGACGTCCCGCAACGGTAGATGCGTTATTAAGACATAATGCAATTCAGCAAAGATAATATGAGCAGACGAGTTGCCATCGAAATACCGTGCTTTTTTGCACGATATTTCGATAACGCTCCCCAACATCAACGTGGGGAGTATTCTTTTTTCCCCTCAAATTTCTATATAGATAAGAATTTAATGCAAAGACTGCTAATATAGTCCTATTTTATGTTATACTTAAAGTGTACAAATCGGGGGGCGACCTGGCTTCGACGTGGGTTGCAAAACCGGAAGTGCATGCCGAGAATGAGAACTCTCGTAAATCAGACTCACTAAATATAAATGCAAACGAAGAAAACTTCGATGGCGTAGCTAATCTTGAAGGAGTAGCGCAAGCTGCTTAATCTTTTTTAGTTAAACCATAACGTGTACTGGCTTTAACCCCAGTGCCCCGTTGACCGAGCTCGCTTATCGGTATCGAATCAACGGTCATAGAAGATAAGCTAGTGTCCTAATCTATCCCGGGTTACGATGCGAAACTCAGGGAGTAGCTGTGTACCATCCTGCCTGTCGGAGAGTCCACAGTTAAATCAAATGACAAGGCTACGCATGTAGAGCTGAAGGCAGAGGATTTGCGGACGCGGGTTCGATTCCCGCCGCCTCCACCATATTAACTTCCTAAGACATCCAAAAACATCCTACAAGCCTTGATATAAAGGCTTATCTCGTCTAATCTTTGTCTTATAAGATTCAATAAAAGCCCCCAAAATCCTACTCTAAAGTGGGGCCTATTTAGGGGCTTTATATGATACTAGAAAGATGAGGCCCCCATGACCCTAACTGTCGTAGAAATAAAGAATGCTAAGCCTAAAGAAAAGCCCTATAAAATGGCGGATGAGAAAGGCTTATACCTATTGATTAATCCTAACGGTTCAAAGCTGTGGAAATTTAAGTATCGTTTTGCTGGTGTTGAGAAAAAGCTCTCCTTTGGTGCTTTTCCTGATGTCTCGCTGTCTGCTGCAAGAGATGCACGAGATGAAGCGCGTCGACAATTAACCAATACCATTGATCCTGGGATACTCAAAAATTCCATTAAGCGTTCTAAGAAAATGGCAGAGGAAAATAGCTTTGAAGCAGTTGCGAGAGAATGGCATGCCAAATTTACCCCACAATGGAGCAAAAATCACGGTGAACGTATTTTAATCCGTTTCGAGCAAAATATTTTCCCGTGGCTTGGTAAACGTCCCATTAATGAAGTTACGGCACCAGAAATTCTCTCTGCTCTTCGTAGGATTGAAAATCGAGGCGCAGTTGAGACGGCCCACCGAGTATCACAAATTTGTGGGCAAGTATTTCGCTATGCTATTGTTATCGGCAAAGCAGAGCGCAACCCTGCTGCTGATCTACGAGGAGCCTTAGCACCTGTAAAACAAAAACACCATGCCAGCATTATTGATCCTGTCGAAATTGGAAAGTTACTCTCAGCTACTCACGATTATCGCGGCAGCTATACTACCAAATGTGCTTTGCAATTAGCCCCTTTATTCTTCGTAAGGCCAGGAGAGCTTCGCCGCGCTGAATGGGTGGAGTTTGACCTGGAAAAAGCAGAATGGCGCATCCCTGCTGAAAAAATGAAGATGAAAGAGCAACATATAGTCCCACTTTCCACGCAATCCATTGAGATTCTCAAAGAATTACACGCGTACACTGGTTCAGGGAAATACGTATTTCCTAGCTTACGATCCTCTGATCGCCCAATGAGTGAAAACACCGTACTGGCAGCACTTAGACGTTTAGGCTACAATTCTGATGAAATGACTGGGCATGGGTTCAGAAGCATGGCCTCTACCTTGCTTAATGAACACGGTTGGAACCGAGATGCTATTGAGCGGCAATTGGCACATGCGGAACGTAATAACATACGCGCAGCGTATAATTATGCGGAATATCTTCCCGAACGACGAAAGATGATGCAGTGGTGGGCGGATTATCTGCATAGCTTGATGAATAATTAGTGTTTTTTATTGAGATTCAGCCTCTTGGAGTGGAGGTAATCTGTTAATTATTTCCATGCTTTCAACACTGACTCTCACAATTCGTTTTAGCAAATCAAAAATATACTGTGGATCATTAGACCATCGGTTGGGGTCATTAGTGATACTACTGTCTTTATCCATAACAATTTGGTACCGCTCCATGATCCACTCAATAGCAGATTTTCCATTAACCACATAATCATAAGCATTAAGAGGAATATCTCTAAAAGTAAATAGGTCATTAAATACAATGGTTGTTTTATCTGGCTTCCCATCTTTTTTACCAAAAACCATTTTGCTGACGAAAAAATTGGTATTACTCGCAATTTTCTTATCCTCAATTAGAGGATAGGGAGCTATGCTCTCATAATTTAAATGTAGTTTACCTAATTGACGTCCTGCATCACAGAAAGCACGAAAATCCTTGGCAAGAGGGATACGAGCTAGCATTTTTTTGAGATTTGTAGAAAAACGTTGTTTATATTCTGGAGAATGCAGTATTCCATAAACGTACCAAAAAATATCTTCTTTACAAATGAGGCTATCTTGGTAATGGCCCCGGAATTTTTGTAAAGCCCAATCAGAAATTGCATCATGGCGTATATAGCCATCAAAGTATGCTAACGAGTCGGATTTGATATTAGAATTTTCTTCAACTTTTTCATACCAATAAAGGGGAAAGCATTGTCCTGTATCATGCATATGGTAGTTCGGGACAACATCACATATTAAACTGGAAAATTCTTTAGAAGCTCCGATCCCTGTCGTCATGATAACAAAATTGCGATGCTTTCTTGTTGGAAATATCTTAGGCATTTGGTAAACCATTTCATTTAGTCGACGATTAAAATACATCCACTGTGTAAAGAAAGGACGGTACATGCTTTGCACCATTGATTCAGATTCAAAAATATATTCCTTATTTTGTTTTGCATCTTTCTTTAATGCGCGCGACCAGCTAATTTTCTTGGAATCAGTATCTATAATATCCTCAATACTCATCTGCTGTCCCAAGTTGTTAGAGCTCATATTGAAATATTTAACTCTATCTGCATTATAAGCATCGATCATGCGTTGAATATTAGATTCAACAGTATTTTTATTGGTGTTATATATCCATGCATCACGAGCACTTAAAACACCTTGAGAATAGATATTGAAAATAGATTTTGTATTAACATCATTTTTATTTCCCAAGGCAATAAAACGCTCAAATATTGGATTCCTTTGATTAATCCAGTCGCCACTTTGATTTGGAGTAATTTTCTGCCACTCGATATTTTCAATGCTTCTTACTTTTTCAATAATATCGAATTTTTCTTGCCTATTTAGGTAATCGCCTATGTCATGATAATATAATTCACAAGGGCCTGAATGAGATGTATCTTTAACCATAATCGTAATGGCTACGGGAGTGCGTGAGCCTTCTCCAAAAATTCCACCACCTTCTTTGCGGCGTTCTTCACCTTGCGTTCGTGCGTTCCCTCTTAGATTAAATATGTACAGATGGCTAAATTCTTCGGTTAGGCTTTTGCGTAATCCATCCATGTTGTTAGCATCAATAAATGAACCATTAGTAACAAAAGCGATGATACCGTTATCTGAAATTCGATCAGATGCCCAGCGAATTGCACGAATATAAGAATCATAAAGATTTTTTAGTAGTTTGGCCTTCGATTTTGCTGCGTATGTTTTTGCAATCCTATTGTTAAGATCTGGATAGTTAATATTTTTGTTATTATCGTTTTCGCTTCCCTGTTGTGCTGAATAAGGTGGATTTCCAAGGATTACTTTGATGGGTTGATTTATTTGGCGTTCAGCTCGTTTATTATTTTCTGGAAGTACAATTTTATCTGCAGCGTGTTTTTCATTCATTTGAAATGTATCGACTAAAACCATACCATTAAATGCTTCATATTTGCCTGTAGCCGCATGGAAGGCTGTTTCAATATTTATGGTGGCAATGTAATAGGCGAGTAATATGATCTCATTAGCATGTAATTCGGTTGAATATTTATAAGGCAAGTTTTTATTATCAATTAAGCCAGACTGAATTAATCGGACTAAAAATGTTCCTGTGCCACAAAATGGATCGAGAATTTGTACTTGTTTATCGCTGATGTTGCAATCAAAATGTTTCTTTAAAGTCGCTTGTACACTGTGAAGAATAAAATCAACAACAGGTACAGGAGTGTAAACTATCCCTAATCTTTCTGACATACGTGGGAATGCATTTTGGAAGAAAGTGTCATATAGGTTGCGAACAACGTCTTGTTTTGATTTGTCGCTCTTTGCATAGCTAATTCGCTCTCTGACATTGGCATAAAACTGTTCCAAACTTTCGGTTTCAGAGCTTAAAGAAGCCGTTTCAAGCTTCTTCACAATGGATTCTAGAGCTTTAGCAACAACGTTATTTTCTGGAAAAGCCTCTCCTTCAAATAAAGCCTTAAATACTGGTAGCGTTAATATATGCTGTGCCAGCATTTCTATAGCATCTTCTTTGGCAATCGATGGATTCAATGTATCCTGAAGACCTTTATGAAAAACAGTAAAGGCTTGGGAAAGATCTGAAGAATTTTTGATTAGGTCATTTATGCGAAGGATTAATCGTTGCGCCGTTTGTCCAATACTTTTAGCCCATTCGCTCCAATATTCTCGATCCCCTAGTTTTTGAGGAATCGCTGCATACACTGCGTCGTTAATTGCGTCTAATGGCAGATCTGGGAAGTTAAGAGGAAATTGCGAGTCATCATTTTCATGATCACTGTGTTTGCTATTATCGCTAATCACTTTGATCTTTTGACGAAATTGAGCTTCATCAACTAAAGATTCGTCGTGTGCCCTCAATGCCTTAATGACTTTCCATATGCTTTTAAATTGAGGATCATGCTCAATATACTCGTTGTAATCATTAACGCTTTTGGAGGGGATACATATTGGTAAAATAATATAGCCATATTTTTTTCCATCCGTCTTACGCATCACACGTCCAACCGATTGAACGATATCAACAATAGACTCCCTTGTATCAAAAAACACGACGGCATCAAGGGCTGGCACATCAATACCTTCTGATAAACAACGCGCATTGGAGAGTATACGGCATTCATCCGATTCTTCTTTTAGCCAATCTAACTCCTGTTTTCGGGTTTGTGAGTTCATGCTTCCATCAATATGTCTTACGGCACATGGAACCATTTTTAAGTGTTGGTTATTTGGTAATTGATGATATCTTTCCAATAAGGCTGAAAAAATTTCGACTTTTTGCTTAGAGTCTTTGATTGATCGTGAAAAGGCTATGGCTCGCCTCATGGGTAAAATATCTTCGGTAAGCTCTTGGGCTTCCTGCTCATTGATAGTCACTAAGCCATCTTTTGAAAGTCCTTTCCAGCATCCGATGATTTTAGTGGCAAAATTTACATCAATAGCTTTCTTTTCATCGAACTTATATGCATTAAAACTATTTGTGAGATTGGCCATCTCACTTTCTTTTACAGCAACAATTAAGACTTTGTAATCGGTAAGCAAATTATGCTCAACTGCTTTACCAAAGCCTAATCGATACAGCTCTTTACCAAAAAGCGCTTCATCATCCATCGAAGCTAATGATGCGTTTGCTTCATTGGCTCTAGTTTTTGAGCTGCCGCAGTAAATTCGAGGGGTTGCTGTCATATAGATACGCTTTTTACCACGTATAATGTCATTGTCATGCACTTTAACAAAGTCAGAGCGATCTTTGTCTAGCATGGTTAATCCTGTTGTACGATGTGCTTCGTCACAAATAATCAGATCAAATTCGCCTAAATCCAGTTTTTGAGCATCTGCGATGACTTGAATGGATTGATAAGTTGAAAAAATTACTGTGGGTCTATCTTGAGGTCGCATCTTAGATGCTTGTACAAGCTTCTCAGGGTTTGTCGTGGCAGGATAGGCCAAATCATGAAGTGGAATATCCTCTTCTTCTTTCCCAACTTTAGTGTCAGAACAAACTACAAAGGCATGAATGGGTTTGATAGCTTCCGCTGTCCATTCGCGTAATGATTGAGATACAAGTGATATTGACGGGGCTAGAAATAATACTCGCCCAGCAGTTGGCAGCATTTGTTCCATTAAACGTAAAGAAGTAAATGTCTTACCCGTGCCACAGGCCATCACAAGTTTGCCTCGGTCATAATCTTTAAGAGCATAAAGTGCTTTTGAAATAGCTTCATCTTGATGTTCTAGTAAGGTTTTTTTAGGTTTAAGATGAAGATCTTTTATTTTTGATAGTTCAAATTTTTCCCAAGCAATAGGACTTTTTTCTAAGTCCTTAAACCATATTCTTGCAACAGGAATCGATTGATCTTTTAGAGCTTCCTCCGCATTTTTACTCCATTTATCAGTTGTTGAAATAATAACTCGCTGACCAAAACCATGACGCTTGCCATCACGTGTTCGAAAATGTTTTCCAGAGGCTGTAAAGAATGAATCAATATCGGATTTTTGTAGTGAATGGTGAGGGTCAAAAAACTTGCACTGAATGGCCCAATATTCGCCTGTTCCTTTTTCACAAGCAACTAAATCAATGCCTACATCTGTACCATCCCGATCTGGCCAGTCTGACCATAGCCAAACATCCTCTAATCGATCCGCATACTGTGGATCCGTCATTAAATATTTAGCCATTAATCTTTCAAATTGCGTGCCTTTATCACGATTGTTACGTGAAGATTTAGAAAAATCTACTAATAGGTCATTAATAGTAGTCATCTATCTCATCCCCTTTAGTTTGGGGGAAAGTAGTACTCAGTAAAGGGCAGTGAATAACTGTCCTTAGAAGCGACTATAGATACTGCCTATCCCTGTGCAGATTAGTAGTATCTATTTAGTGTAGAATAATCTTCAATAAATGCTAATTTTTGTAATTTATTGAATTTGCAAACTCCTCATGGCTTAACCATAATGATCTTATCTGGAAAAATTTATCACAGAGTGTATTATGGAATATGATACTGGAGATAAAGAAACGTTGATCAAGGCCATACGATCGGAAGTCGAGGTCTTTGGTGCGAGTTTTTTTAGGAGGAATTACGCTCGTTTTTTCTCTGATGATGAATTACACAAAAAATCCGTTCAACAGCTTCGAGAAGTACATTCTCAACTTCAAAAAGATGCTTGGGGTTTTCTGAATAAGTGTACGGACGACCATAAAGAAGATTTAGCTAATTGGCTCGATCAGTCAGAGAATGATGCAGATTACCTTTACTGGTGTAGAGTTCCGATTTGGAGCATTTGGGAATCTGCTTTGCTTCTACTAGGCAAAGATCCTGAAAAGGTTGGTCAATTTAAGCTGGAAGAATACCAAAGACGCTTTCCTTTAGATGCTTTTACCGTCAAATTTAAAAGATTAATTTCTTTGCTTTCACGGTATATGTGGTGTGGAGAGCTAAAAAATCAGATTCCTCCCAGCGCTTTATTAACATGGGCAGAACAATTGCAACTTGAAGATATTCCGATTGGATTAAAAGAAACTTTACTTAGTCTTGGGAAACATGTTGATTGGAAAATACAATACGAGCAATTAAATAAGCAATATAATGAAGCGGTTAAGCTTCTCACAGAGAAAGATCAGCAGATTGAAACATTATCTAATCTTGAAAGTAATCAACAACAATTAGGGCGTAAGACCTTGTTAAAAATGATTTTAGGCATGGCTATGCATAAATATGCGTATGATCCGGCAGCGAAACAAAATGCAGCGACTGGTAGCAAAAAAAATAGTATTCACGCAGGCTTAGCTCTATCAGGGATCAGCGTTACTGATGAGACTATTAAGGCCTATTTAGATGAGGCCAAAGATATTGTTTTGGATATAAAAAATTAGCTGATTTTAATCAAATGAACCGAATCGCTTAAGTTAAAAACCGAATTCGGCCGCAGGTTATTCAAATTTTTTTATTCTCGTAACTGTGTTCAATGAAATCCCAGGAGGATTTAACATGGTTACAAACATCTTACGACTACATGCAGTAAAAGAACGTACGGGGCTATCTCGAAGTACCATCTATCTACGTGTCTCAAAAGGTTGTTTTCCTCGTCCTATTTCTTTAGGCGGAAGAGCTGTTGGTTGGATCGAAGCTGAAGTTAATGAGTGGTTACAGCAACACATTGAAGAAAGCCGACAGTCAGACAATGGGGAGGGCATATAATGACTACTCTATTGACAAATTTCACGTTTGACTCGTTAAAAAGCGATAAAAGCGATAAAAGCGATAAAAGCGATAAAAGCGATAAAAGCGATAAAAGCGATAAAAGCGATAAAAGCGATAAAAGCGATAAAAGCGATAAAAGCGATAAAAGCGATAAAAGCGATAAAAGCGCTAAAAGCGCCAAAAGCGCCAAAATAAGTAACAATGATTTTTTGCAAGCAATTTTTGGCGATCCATCAAATTATAATGAATATCCTATGATTGTTAGTTTTAAAGGCAACCCAGCTGGTAAGCAAAATTGGTCTGCAAAGCCATGGAATAAGCCTTCTGAATTGGCATTATCTTGTGAGGCGAACAATTATTTTAGTTTGGCTCGTTTTAAGCCAAATGAAAATGATGAATATAGGCGTAAAAAAGCACAATTTCATGAGTTAGGTGCAGTGATGCTAGATGATGTTGGCAGTAAAGTGGCGACTGATCGCATCATTTTAGAGCCAAGCTGGATTTTAGAAACTTCTCTTAATAATTTTCAAGTGGGTTACATATTGGCAGATCCAATTAATGACTACAAAGTTGCTG
Organism: Legionella fallonii LLAP-10; assembly: GCF_000953135.1. Taxonomy (NCBI): domain Bacteria; kingdom Pseudomonadati; phylum Pseudomonadota; class Gammaproteobacteria; order Legionellales; family Legionellaceae; genus Legionella; species Legionella fallonii. The sequence continues at coordinate 235,965 of NZ_LN614827.1, forward strand.
ATCAGCTTATAAATGCCATTGTTAAGGCTGGATTATCTGATCCTGGCGCCAATGGTCTAACCGCTCGATTAGCTAGGCTTCCTGTGGCTGTGAATGGAAAACATAATCTTTCATTTCATTGCCAATTGCGCTTTTGGATGCCTGATAATCGATATACATGTCAGGATTTGATCGAGGCTTTTCAGTTGAAACTGATTAATAAAACAGAAATAACACACCACGACACTCCAACTAAAGGTACTAGAGAAGTAGATAGCGAACAAATATGGATTCCGCGTCCTAAAGAAAATCTGGTGCTTGTCACATTAAAGGCGCGGGCTCTATACAAGTCACCATTGGGTGAAGGAAAGCATGATATTACCTGCCCATGGGTTAATGAACATACTGCTAAAATCGATGGGGGCTGTGCTTACTTTGAGCCTGATTATAATTACCCTATTGGTGGTTTTAAATGCATGCACGGTCATTGTAGTGATAGGCACATTAGTGACTTATTACGGCTTCTTGATGTAGATGTGCAATTGGCGCGTATGAAGCCCGTGATCCGCATAGTGAAAGGAGAAATTGAACGCATTGTTGATATTGCAGAGCAAGAGTTAGCGACTACACTTCAATATTATCAAAGAGGAGGAATTATTGTTTCTTTCTATACAGACAGCAACACTAATCAAACACGAGTACAAGAGGTCTCTAAGTCTGCTCTGGTACGTGCTCTTTCTGGAGTTGCGACATGGGAACAATTTGATAAACGTTCTGAAAAATACGTACGTATAGATCCTCCGGAACGCTATGTAGTTATTCTTTTTGATTCAAATAGTTATCGCCATTTATTTGTGCTTAATGGTTTGACATATCAGCCATATCTCCGTTCAGATGGCAGTTTAATGCAGGAAGCTGATTATGATAGGGATACGGGAATGTTTGGGGTGTTTGATAGTCGGCAGTTTTCAATACTAGATAAACCGGCACTTGAGGATGCACAATCAGCATTGGCATTGTTAAGCGAACTTTTGAAAGAATTTTGCTTTGCTACAGAGGAAGATAAAGCTGCCGCTCTCTCGGCTATTTTAACTGCTGCGATTCGCCCAAGTCTGGCCAATGCGCCTATGATGCATGTACGTGCCCATACTGTTGGCTCAGGAAAATCATATCTTTGTGCGTTAATTACAGCATTTGCAACGCCTCAACAAGGAACACCAACGTCTTTTCCTTCAGATGATGAGGAATGTAGAAAATTGTTATTGGCAGCACTCTTGCGTTCACCTGCTGTCATTGAGTTTGATAATCTCACTAGTGATATTTTACCGCATAAGAGTTTATGTACCGTATTGACCTCTGAGTTTTTTGAGGGACGAATATTGGGACGGTCTAAAACAGCAACGGTAAGTACTAGAACACTTTTCTTATCTAGTGGTAATAATGTTACGCCAATCAAAGACATGGCAAGGCGTTGCATCAGTATCAATCTTAATCCTGAAGTTGAAATTCCGGCAGCAAGAATATTTAAGCGCCCAAACTTGATTCAAGAGGTACTTGAGGAACGAGGGCACTATGTATCTGCTGCAATTACTATTATTCGCGCTTGGATTGTCGCAGGAAAACCAAAAGCTAAATGCAATTCTTTTGCGGGCTTTGATGATTGGTCTGACCTTTGCCGTCATTCATTGCTATGGCTTGGCTGCGCAGATCCAGCGGCTTCAATATTTGAGGCGATAAAGGAGGATCCCGATCGAGAGCTACTAGGAAGACTTTTAATCGCTTGGCAGGCTATCTTTGCTAATGTACCTACAATGGTGAGAGATGCAGTAAATAAATCAATAACTGATGAAAATAATGAACTTAACGAAATACTGCATGATATTGCTGATGAACGTGGTCAGATTAATCGACGTCGATTAGGGAGATGGATCCAGCGACATGAAGGGCAAATTGTTGATGGTTTTCGCTTTGCTCGATATCGTAGTAATAGCTCTGCAGAAAAATGGTATGTTGAAGCGGTTTCATAGGTTTTATCAGTTTTTGATGTTTCATATGGAAAAATTGTCATCACTAAAAAAGCCATATGAAACGCGTCAAAAATAAATAATTTCCCAATTGATTTCGTAAAAAGTTAGGAGTAGAAAATGGGTGGTTATGGCAGCGGGCAAAATCAGCATTATCGTTCAAAATCAACAACTAATGGTTACAGATGTATTGACATCAGGCGATGGAATCGAGAGAAACTGTTGCAGGGGAAAAATTCATTCAATCGGCTATGGTTATATGATGGAAAAGTGACGTTTTCTATTCAGGTTGAAGTGGTCTCTAATCTTGATTCACTGATTCTACGTTGGCAGAATGCAAACCAAGAAGAGGAGCCACAATGTATCAAATATGTTGTTGGTCTTACATGGCTTGACTGTCATTTTGGTGGTCAACGTCCCTGGTTTATATGTCCTTTAAAAACATGTGGTCGGCGCGTCGCTATTTTATATGGTGGTCCCGTTTTCATGTGTCGTCATTGTCTTAAGTTGGTTTATCAAAGCCAACGCGAAACGATTATTGATAGAGCATTCAGAGGTGCACGAAAAATACATAAAAAATTCAACTGGACTGATAGTCTTTTGGATTGCTTAGAAGATAAACCGAAAGGAATGCATTGGCGAACATTTATAAAATTATGTGAAAAATATGAAGCTTATCAACGTATTCTTTTAGCAGAGGAGCAGAGGATTATTCATCTTAAATAAGTTTTTATGAGGTTCATACAGTTATTAGGGTAGCCCCTGTTTTATTATATCCTGCCAAGCCTCAACAATCATAACCATAGCCAACGTATCCAGTTCACAATATTTTAGAAGAGCTTTTTTAAGCTCTTCTCGCTCAAAATCACTCATATGAGTAAATTGTAATTTGGCATATGCGATGGTTGCGGCCCCGCCTTCTTTTAAATATTCATCGTCAAACAGTAGTTCAATTTCTTCATCGGGTACTTCTTTGTTGATTGGTTCTAAAAGCAAATAGGGGTCTTTAATTATTCCGTTTTCATAAATGAGCCATTGCTGATTAGTGAAGTTTTTGCCGCTATAAATTGGTTGACTGTATTTTTGTTGTAGATATTTGGATTGGTTTAAAACAGCAGGCAACACTTTTTTAATTGAATTTGAACCCTTAGTTAGCGGATCATAATAATATCGTTTCACCAATTCACATAAATCTACCATGCAACGATCACCTATCCATTTTTCTTTGCTGTCAGACGGTGACCTGGTAATTGATTTAATAAATGTAGCTAAGTCATCCAAATTAGAGGGTGACTCTGGTAATTCGAATAATTGTTTTAATATCATGTTTAAGTATGTATTCTCATGACTGCTGTAACGAAAAATGGTGCCTGAATCTTTTTCAAGTTCCGATTTTAATGCTCGAATAAAATCAAGTGATGGGTCAATACCAGGAACAGTATTCAAATATTCGCCAACGTGAGACACGCGCCCCTGTTCATCCATCATGTGATGGGAAAATTGAAAGGCGATACCTTGATAGGGATGCGCTCCTTTTTTAAATGGAATCGGTAGCATAGCAGTTTCAAAATCGATAAAATGTAATGGATATATCCAAGATTGCATTTCAGCGCACAAATTCTGCTCATCAATCCATACGGTGTTGTCATTGTTTTTCACTTTCTCAATCTGTAGCCATTGGCGTTGACTCATGGATAAGCCAGGCTGGCCATCATCTTTTATAGATAAATCATCTTCATTGAAATCCCGCAGTTTAATTAAACCTCTTTGCAAGCATTTGGGCTTGTCACGAAAGTTCCATAGATCTAAAATTGTGAGATCAAGAAAATCATTGTCGTTATAACCAAGAGCTTCAGTCCAACACTCCTTAAACCCAGATAACATGTTTGATTCATTATGTGTGAGGGTTTTGAATTGACAAGTTGCACATTCCTTTTTAGGGATCGGGGGTGGTTTTAATCCGCTAAAATATTGTTGGCTAAGCTCATGAAATCTGTCAGTGAAAGATCTTCCTGTTGCATCACACTCAGCCCAAATTTTATCAGTCAAATGATCAACATTAATTTCTCTGAGCAAGCGAACTGATAAATCATCAGGTGTTAGTGGATCCAGAATTTTTACACTTGGTTTGCTTGATTGATTTTTTGTCAGCAAAAACTTGCGGTTCAATCCGTTAGTAGGGCAAATACTGTCCTTATCAACGAGCATCAAATAGCTTGAGATACTGCAATTGGGATAGGCATGCTGAAGCACCCATTTTTGGAATGCGACGTCCGCAATATAAGGTTTCCATTCAGCATTAATGGTTCCGTCTCTTTTAACAATTTTTTTGAGATCTTCGTTACTGATAGATTTTGCTTTGATTTCAATTAATTTTAAATGATTCTGGTATTTGATGAGAATATCTGTGCGGACTAAATATCCTTGATACTGAATTTCTGCTTCAAAAAGCGTAATAGCCTCATTTCCTAGTAAGCGTTTTGTTGCCTCAAGGTTTGATTGGTTTTTTTCTGTAGTTACGAATATGCCTTCTGAAAAATAGCATCGTGCTAAAGCTTCTACTTGATAACCACCTTCAGCTAATGCTTTTAAAAAGGAGTCCTCCACCAATTGATTGGCATATTGTGGTTTATCAACGTAATAGAGTTTTGTTGGGCATTCACATGCTAGTCTGAATTTTGATTTCGTTAACTTTGAAACCCTCATGGTTTCCCTTTAATGCACTATCAAGTCTTCATGTTGTAAAGTATAGCTAATAGGGAGGGAATTGCTTCTAAAGCTATGTCACTACGTGATGTTAGGGGCTAATGCCAGAATCGCTACGCTTGCTATATTATGAAATTCCTGTTTTATTGAGACTATCAATAATAGCAAGTTTGATTGACTCTGAGTAATCTTCTTCATAAATCAATGATTGGATTATCTTCATTAATAATTCTTTTGAAATAACATTATCGGCTACCCAAACAGCTATATTTTCCATTTCTCTCACAAAACGTGAAACGGCATAATCATAACCATTTAATTCTAAAAAATAGGCTCCAAGAGCAATGCTAGAACGTTTATTGCCATCATTGAATGCATGATGTTTATTAATAGAAAATACCAGATGTGTTAATTTATGCATTATTTCAGGATAATAATCATCATTTTGTATATGTGATAAAGGGCCTTCCAATTCATTTAAATTTTTAACACCAGGTAATCCCCCTGAATTTTCAATAATCCAAGCCTGTACTTCAACAGCATGTTGAATATCAAAATAAAAGAAGGGTAGTTTAGCTTTTTGATTCATTATTAACGATCCTTTAATCGTTTGAAAACAGCAAGTGTTTCTGGATCATTTAATCTTTCTTCAAGTGTTTTACTTGTCTCACCTAAAAATCTTTCAAAATCAACCTCTGGAACAGATTGAATATAAGTTTGTAATTTGTCATGCAATGCATCGCGAAAACATAAATCCCGACTTGCCATTTTTGTGCGTGCATCATCAATCATTGGTTTTAGATAAGGATTAAGAGCTGCCTGTGTTATTAAACTATCTAGTTCTGCAGGTTCAAGCATACGTTGATGATCTTCATAGAATTTTTTCATCTCAGCAGCAAGGCCACTTTCAAAGCTGGCAATAGCACGTAATACCTCAGCATAAAATGTGTCGCGTAAATTATCTTTTTCCGCTAGCTTTAGAATTTTTTTATACTCATTGGCATTTTCATGAAAAATAGCTTGGTATACTTTATTGGTATAAACAGCATACTTAAAATCACCCATTGATAAATAATTGTGCAAAGCATTCGTAAATTCTTGCCGGTAGCTAAATTCTTGATAAGTAGCAGGAAGGTAATCTTGATCCCGTTGGTTAATAAACCGGGTATGGCCTCCGGCACGCTCAGCCATAACATCAATTACGATATCTAAAATACGTGAGCGAATAATTTGGGCTTTCTCGCTTTCTGTGAGCAACATACTTAAATTAAGAACTGCACGAAAAGTAAAGATGCCCAATATTGTCGTTTTGGTACCGTCATTTGTGGCGGCACCAGAAGCTATTTCATTGAAATCTTTTAAGTTTTTCCCCCGAAGTAACAGGTAACCATTATTTTTTAACTCATCTGCATTAGCTGAAAGATAACGTTCCAACGTTCTCTCAGAAATCTCAAATAAATCTAATACTTGCCGCTTAGTGAATACGGTTTCACCTTGGTACTTAACGCCTCCAAGTGCCAAATGAATCTCTGCTTGATCTAATGCATAACGATTATTTAAGATATTTTGACGCGCATGTGGCGATTTTGTTAAATCTTTATCCATCGCAAAGTTCCTTAAATAATTAATTAATAATAGCACTACAAAAAAACAAGATGCGAATTTCACCTAACTTGTTGCAGCAATTCTAACATGGTGGTTCGCTTGCTTTACATTGTTATTATTCAATTTGAGTAAATTATTGGTTTCATCAAGCAGAAATTGATAATTAGCTATTTGATAAATAGGTTATTTATGATGTAATCACGCCCTTAAAAGGGAATAAAATGGATGTAAGAATGAAAAAAAATCTTTTTGCAATTGGCTTTTGGAGTTTAATGCCAATAATTTCTTTTGCTTATATACCTTCTGATATCGATAAACTAAATAAATCAGATAATTGCCAAAAGTGTGATATTACGGAATATATTGTCGATAATTATCAAAAACAGACTTTTCTAGCCGAAAAGTTAAACCATTCATATTGGACAGCAGCCTATCTGAGAAAAGTTGATTTTAGAAAGAAAAGTCTTGTTCATTCAAATTTTGTAGTTTCAAGAATGTTTGAAACTATTTTTGATGAGGCTGATTTATCTGATAGCAACTTTTCTAATAGTGAATGTGAACAGTGCTCACTCAAAAATACGAAACTCAAAAACAGTAATTTTTATAAAGTTAATTTTGAATATGCTCAATTTACTAATGCAGACTTATCAGGCGCAAGTTTAGAGAAAGGAGTTTTTTTTCATGCTCAATTTATGAATGTTAATTTTTTAGGTGCAAATTTAAGCAGAGCTGATTTATCGAGAGCAAATTTATATGGATCAAATATTACTCAGAAACAATTAGATTCATTGATCTCTTATCGATGTGCAACATTGCCTGATGGCTCAGTTTATGATGAAAACGGAGAAATTGATTGTGATCAATAAAAAAAATATTAATTCTGCAATAATATTTTGTCTTTTGCTGAGTACGTCTGTAAATGCCAAAATCTCATACTCTGATAATGATCTTGATCAATACAATCAATATCACTCATGTCAGAAATGTGATCTTTCGGGTGCTTATCTTGAGGGACAAGAGAAATCTATCCTAGATGGTTCTAATTTAATTTCTGCAATATTAAATGGGGAGTTTATCGGTTCAAGTTTTGTTGGCAGTATCCTTACTCAAGTAAATGCTTCTAGTTTAAAAGCTATGGTTTCTAACTTCAGCGAGACGAGATGCAATTATGCAAAATTTTATCAAGCGAGTTTTAGTGGTGCAAATTTTCAAAATGCTGATTTAAGTAAGGTGAATTTTAAAGCAGCCAATCTTTCTTCTGCTGATTTTACTAATGCTTCTCTAAAAGGAGCTAATCTTGATTTTAGTATTTTAATTGGGGCAAAGTTAACTCAAGAGCAATTGAAATCTGCTAAAAGTTATTATTGTGCCATTCTTCCAGATGGGACTTTAGCACCTCCAGAGTATCAATCTCACAATTGTATTCATAGATGGTGATTCTATGGGGCAGCTTGGATTTATAAATTAAGCTAGTAGAGCAGTGGGGGCGGTCAATTCCATGGAGCTAAATTCAAAAACGTATCTTTGATTTATAAAAAAGAAAACCCACTCGTACATTTTTCAATGAAGAGGAGCGAGCCGTATTATTTGTAGTGTAGCACTATAGATATTAAAATGAATCTATTTTAATGTGAGTTGCTTATCATTTTGCTGATATCGGCAAAACGATACCACTGTTGAGACAATTAAATGCCGCGAATCACGAATAGTAAAGTGCGCGGAGCACGGTTCGATTCCAGCATCAGTGCAGTATTTTTAGGGGCCTAATTGGGGGCTTTTTTGAAAGCCACATTGAAAATATAATTTATAATCAATTGCTTATGTTCTAAATGTGATTGACGCCGCCCCACCAAGTTATTGATTTATAACGAATTTTTAATTAATTTGTTCCCGCTGATTTTTACCTCCTTTTTATAGATTATAATTCATAACTCATTGTTTATAATAAATAATTTAAGATTATCAATTTATCTAATACCCTGTTTCATAGTAATTTTTTGTCTCCAAAATATCCCAAAAAAGCCCCAATTTTAAAGACAGCGATGTAGGTTGGGTTAGCTGTAACCCAACCTTGCTGAAGAAATTATAATAACACTGAAAAAAATAACTTCTGACTTGCTGGTTCGAGCTAATGAGAGTTCGAAAAAATCTCAGAAATTTGTTTTATTTTTATTCATAGGATCTGCGACTATATTTCTTGGATCCTGTATGTTTATTACACATGCTTTTGCAACAGGCTGAAAGAAGCGGGATTTTGTTTTGTAAATTGAGTTATAATCGTCTCAATTACATTGAGCTCATATTAAACAGACTATTAAGGGAAAATTGTGATTTTTGAAATTAATACTCTTGATGATATTGATTTATTGAGAGAATCTGAAGAGCTGGAATGCAAAAAAGCAGCAGGGTCTGATGGAAATGGTCAACTGCCAAATGATTTTTGAGAAACTTATTCTGCTATGGCAAATACATCTGGAGGATATGTTTTACTGGGCATAGAACAGAAAAAAGATACATTCACATTACATGGTTTGAAAAACATACATAAGGTTCATAAGCAATTAGTTGATACAGCCAATAATAAGAACAAGGTTAGTGTAAGTCTATTATCCAATACGCACATAAAAGAGATAATCATTGATGGCAAAAATATTTTACAGATTTATATCCCACGAGCATCGCGCCAACAAAAGCCTGTTTATTTAAACGGAAATCCATTAGGAGGAAATACTTATCAGCGCTTACATGAAGCGGATCAAAAAATTAGCGATGATGCCGTAAAAAGAATGTTGGCTGAACAAGTTGAGGATAGCAGAGATAATCGAATCTTGAAGGGCTTTGGTTTTAACGAAACTCCTGAGCCTACGTTAAGGGCTTATCGACAGATTTTCTCTAATCGGACACCAGATAATCCTTGGAATCAGGAACCTGATTTGAACTTTTTAAAACGAATAGGCGCTTGGAGAAAGGATCGCGAAACTCATGAAGAAGGATTGACACTTGTCGGTCTTTTAATGTTTGGCACACATCCGGTTATTCAAGAAGTACTACCTTTTTACATGCTGGATTATCAAGAGCGACCAGAGGCAAAAACTGAAAAAAGATGGATTGATCGTGTTACCTTGGATGGTAGTTGGTCAGGAAATTTATATGATTTCTACAGGAAGGTCTATTTAAAACTAACAAATAATCTTAAAGTGCCATTTACTTTAGATGGCGATCAGCGACGAGATGAAACTTCTGTGCATGTCGCGATCAGAGAAGCTTTGGTAAATGTTCTGGTTCATGCAGATTACACCGAAAGAGCTTCCGTACTTGTAGTGAAGCGCCCAGATTTATTCGGTTTTAGAAATCCGGGCCTTATGCGTATAACCTTAGACGCTGCATTAGAGGGTGGTTATCACGATTGCCGCAATCGATTACTACATCAAATGTTTAGATATGTAGGTATTGGTGATCAAGCGGGGTCAGGGATTCCTAAAATCATGTCTGGCTGGCAAGACAATCATTGGCGATCGCCTGAGTTAGTAGAGCAACGGGAACCTTTTGATCAGACTATACTGCATATGTGAATGATTGATTTATTTCCTGCAGGGATAGTGGAAAAACTGCGTACATTATTTAGTGGTGAGTATGATGAGCTTGAACATGCAGCCCAGGTTGCACTTGCTATAGCGGCTTCTGAAGGAACCGTAACGCATGAAAAGCTGAAAATTCATACTAAATTGCATGCGGCTTATTTAAGTCACATATTACGAGGTTTAGTTAGGAAGCATCTTCTTTACCAAACAGGTACTAGCAGGGGCTCCGTATATCATTTGCCAGGATTTGAAACTCCTAATCCTGAAGATGTTTTTGATGATTCTTTGCTTCCCCAAAATATCGATAGCTCCCGTAATAATGAAGATAGCTCCCGTAATAACGAAGAAAGCTCCCGGAATAGTGATAGCAATAGAGATAAAGATGGATGTCTCATTAGCGGACATATTGAGTTGCCAATTATAGATTCTCTTGAAAATTTATCTGAACATTTGAGAGATGCTTTATTATTGTTGGCTAAGCCAGTAAGAGATAAAAAGCGAGTAGATCCTGAGGCCTTAAATGAAATTATCCTTAATATTTGCACAAATAGGTATATAACAATTTCGGCATTATCAGGCATTTTGAAAAGACAACCCGAGACATTGAGACGGCAGTATCTGTCTGGCCTTGTTAAGTCTAAATTATTAGTAATGGCGTTTCCTAAAACTCCTAACGACCCTCGGCAGGCCTACAGTAAGCTAACTAACTTGTAAACATACTCCAAAAATCTGTGGGGTTATTGCGGGTTTATTTACAGCATGGTAGCAACTGTCTTGAATATTTATATTTAAGACAGTTGCTACCTCGCTGTAATTTTTCCTTTTAGACGAATGCTCATAATTGTATTTTCCTTGAAAATTAATTTGTCTTTTACAACCCTAAACAGAAGCACGACACCTGTAAAGATTAATCTGGACTAAATGGTCCGGAATCAGTATGCTGTAGAAATGGCAAGAATCCGAGAATTTGACCGCACAACAGTATTGCGTAAGGCCATTGAAGTATTTTGGACCCACGGGTTTGATTCAACGAATCTCCCGGAACTTTTAGAAGCGATGGGACTAAGTAAATCGAGCCTCTACGATACCTTTGGCGACAAGAAGAAACTTTTTGAAGAGGCAATTGATCTTTACGTAAAAGAGATCGCCTTTTCAAAGGTTGAAATGCTAGTTAATGCGAGCTCAGTGAAAGCTGGCTTTCAGGCTTTTTTTGCTGAGCAAATTCGCTGTTGTACTGACCGGAAGTTCCCTGGTGGATGCTTTTTGGTTAACACTGCTATCTCCCTTAATAATGTGCCTCCTCCGTTGGCAAAAAAAATACGGAAGTCAGTGGATAAAATGCACGCTCTTTTTCTCTCTCAAATTCAAAAAGGCCAGAAAGCCGGGGAAATACCTCATGTAAAAGACGCTTCGGCTTTGGCCTCCGCAATTATGGGTACATCAATGGGCATGAACGTGATGGCGAGAGTGAATATACAAGATGTTCGAACGTTGGAGCAAATGGTCGAAACAACCATGAATTCTATTTTTAATTAATGTAACAAACACAAACTTCAAGGAGGAGGACATATGAAAAAAAATCTCGCACTCGTCACCGGCACTACGTCTGGTTTAGGATATTCGGCTGCTAAGCAACTTGTCCAAGATGGTTGGAATCACGTTATCGTCACTGGGCGCAGCCAGCCTGGGGTGGAAGAAGCCGTTAATAGATTGAAGGCAGAGACCGGAACGCAAAATTTTACTGGTATTGCCCTAGACCTTAATTCCTCTGCCAGCGTGAAGATGGTTCTCGCCGCGCTAGTAAAGCGAGGCGCACCTATAGATTTTCTTCTTCTTAACGCTGGTTTGATGCCGGGTAAAGAACGTGTCGTGACCAGTGAGAATATTGAGTCTTCGCAAGCGCCGCTGATCGGCCATCACCAGTTAACGATGGGACTTTTAAAAGCAGGACTTCTTGCGGCGGACGCTCGTATCGTTATTGCCGGTGCGGAACCTGCACGAGGTGATGTGCCAATGTTTCATTTTACCGACTTGGCTGCATTTGCCGCGAAAGAGTACAAAGGCGACCGAGTTTCAGCCATAGAAGCGATTTTGCGCAGCTCCCCTAATGTAAAATACAATCCTAACACGGCTTACACTGACGCTAAAGTATTTATCGCGTGGTGGGTCGCGGCTCTTGCGCGAAAGATTCCTGCAAACATGGCCGTATACGCAGTTGCACCTGGCGCCGCTCCAGATACCCAGGCGATTCGTCATCTAGGTTTTGTAATGAAGCACGTGATGATGCCGATCGTGAAACTTATTCCTGGAATGTCACATTCAGTTGATGAAGGGGCCAAAAGATATCTCGCAGCCTCGAAGTTTGGCGTCGATGTTTCTGGCAAGTTTTTTTGCTCGCCTCCAAAAAAGATGACGGGTCCCATTGAGATCATGTGCCATGAACACCTCCATGACCAAGTAAATCAGGACGCCCTTTGGCAGGCGGTTGTAAAGGTATCTGGCGTTGACATCTGAGTTTTTCAGAAAGTCCCCACAGAATTTAAAATGAAGCCTGCGAGTCAAGATGAAATCACTCTGTATTGCCTAATGGGAGAGGCTTTATGTATGGTACAACATTTAAAAGATGCGATCAGCCATTCAATAACATTGACAAGGGATGTTAAAAAACTTCGTAGTATACCTTTCGAAATGGCTAATAAGCATTTAGATAAATATCACTCTTATACTCTTGGTCAAGCTATCAACCTTGCTAAAAAAGAGGGTATATATCCTGAGTCACTGCAGCAAACTTTAGACAATTTTTTATTGGAACGAAATTGGTTGGTGCATAAGTGCATGCTTTAAAACAGGGATGATATGTATTCTGAAACAAGCAAACATAGCAAGCGTAGCCCGTATTAGCGCAGCGTAATACAGGGATCATTCTTGCGTCAACAGCTTTAGTTAATTTCTATAATCATTAGACCAGCCTATTCAAGTCTCTTGGTTGTATCAAACGGGATTGATACATTTGGATGATGTGATGAGAAAAGATTCCCGTATTACGCTGCGCTAATACGGGCTACGCTTGCTAATTGTTATCCTGGCTATGACAGAATCGGATGTCCTTTTACTCGCATGTCCGCTCTAGGTGTTTTTAATAGTACAACTTCGACAGCAATATTAATGTATTCGCACGGAATAGAAATCACTGATGCGGCACATCCAATTTACTCAAGAAGCTACAGTAAGTTAGGAAATGATAACGCATTGAACGGCTGTGGAGATGACAAAAAATGTACAATAGATATTGTTGCATTAACTAATGAAGGAGAAAGCATAGATATCGGCAATATTATCGTGGCCATGGACAATAAAATGCAAATATTTCAAATTAATTCATTACCTGACTCAAAGTATAAAATTACCAAACAAGATGGTATTAATTCAATTGAGATTACCCAGAATACTTCAGGAAACTGACGTTAGGGGTATCTTTTCGGGTATTCATAAATGAGAATATTGAACCAGGGGTCAGTGCCATTGCTTTATAGTGCATTTAATGACCTCTAAATTTAAGTATTTAATGATAAAAAATAACTAGTCAGAAAGCTTGTGTATTACTCCAACACATTTATAATCCCTAATTAATTTTCACCAGTCACCACCATTACTAATCATCAGAAATATCATCAGTATCAATAAATTCATCGCTGAAACAGCAGCTCTAAGTAAAGAGCTTCCAGAAACTTAACATATAAGAGCAGCGCACAAATGGAGTCGCTTGTATGGACAGAGCACAAAATGATGACATTGGAATATTAAAATCAATTTGGAAAAAAAATGAGGCGGGCGTTTGGATGGTGCACGACATTCAAGGCATTGATCTAAAACCACAAGAAGGTTTTAAGAAAGATTATTTCAAAATTAAGAATGAGGGGAACATGATGACCCCAAAGCCAGGGCCTATTATGGAAGATTTCTTTGCTACGTTTGGCACCACAGAGTTTCTAGTTCGACAAAGCATTGTACCTGTGATTGCTTGGAACGATGGTGATGAAGAAGTGCAATGCATTGGTACAGGCTTTTTCATCAGCGCATCTGGTATATTAATGACAGCCGGTCACGTTCTTCGCGACCCTGTTGATGAAAAATATACTAAGATGACCCAAGTCGGTGAGAAGACATTTACGTTCGACGAGTCGTTACGTTATGGTGTTTTGATTCCTGCAAACCCAGCTATGAAAAATGCTCCTAACTCTCCCTTCAAAATTGATGCAGCAATACGATCTGCACAATGGTTCATGTATCCGTTTGAGTGGGCGCTACACTGGGGAAAAGAAATCGAGAGCCCACTTTTACATGAAAGACCAAAATTTGAGCTTAACTTCGATATTGCAATTTGCAAAGTAAAAGAAAACATTGGTCGTCCATATCAGCCTTTGAATATAGGCTTGCATAATCTCAAGGTGGGTGATCGTGCAGTTGCAATCGGTTATGCCGAAATGAGAAATATTCAATTTGGTGAAGATTATCAGCCAGAATTGATTGTTTCCGTTGGGTCTGTGACAAATATACATACCGACAACATAACTGAAAAGCATAATTCAACGCCAGGGCCGAATTTCGAATTTGATGCAAAAATTCCAGGAAAAATGAGCGGCAGCCCAATTTTAGTTGGCGGAGGCATCCTCACGAAGGGAGTGGTAAGCCGCAGTTGGCAGGATGATAATTACGCTAGCGGATGCTTGATCTCACCAATGATGAATGTGCCATTGCACAATAAAAAAAGTCTGCACGATATGATGAGGGCAGGCGAAGAAGGAATTGTTCAAATTCATGGTGCTGCTCTTTAGCAAAAGGAACACGAGATTCTTTCTTAATACAGAATCTGAAAATTCTGGCTAAATTGTTGCTTAAGACAGAGCAATCTAAACTAAGTTCCTTAATTTGAGAGGGAACTTCTTACATTTAATATGTCCTAAATTGACGCTAAATTCCTGTGGGTTATAATTCAAATAAGTCCCAAATAGGCGAATCATAATGGCTGTAAAATATAAAGACAGCATAGAATACAAGGCTATTCAACGTATTAAAAAGATGCGTAGCAATGTGGTTTTGCGCCAAGATCTTACGGATCTGGGTTCTTATCGTCAGGTTAGCCGTGTTTTTAAGAAGCTGGTTGATGCAAGTAAGCTAATTAAAATTGGATCGGGCATTTACGCTAAAGCTTATTTTAATGAAATTCTTAACAGACCTATTATTAAAGGAGGGTTTAGTCAAATCTGTACAGAAGTTCTCGATAGAAAAAGAATCAAATGGGAGTATGGCACAGCCATTCAAGAATATAATGCTGGTTTAACCACACAAGTTCCTTGTCGCATAGTCGTAAAATTAAAGACTCGTTACAGAGGAAATATATCTTACAATAAGCAAAAACTTCGTGTTGAGAAAGGTATCAATGCTAGATAATATCAATGTATAGTTGACTAAGAACATTCTTTATTCTAAATTCTAGAATATGGAATAAAGGGTTATGTTTTATGATTAAATCACAAGACATCGTAGTTCTGGCCAAACTATTAGCATATCAAGCAGATAAAAACTGGTCTCAAAATAGTATTGCATTTGAATTGTGTTTGAGCCCTTCTCAAATCAATAGTGCATTCAAACGATTAGTTGTCGTAGGACTGATTACGCCATATCATCCCCCAAAAAAACCACAACCTATTATTCAGGCCTGCGAAGAGTTTTTTCTTCATGGATTAAAATATGTCTTTCCTGCTAAATTAGGCGAGCTAGTACGCGGTATTCCCACTAGCTACGCAGGTCCAAGCTTAAGCGACCAAATTGTTACGGGTAGTGATCCTATTCCTGTATGGCCATATGGAGAGGGACGTGATCGTGGGGTGGCATTAAAGCCTTTATATTCCTCAGTGCCTGAGTCGGTGACAAAATATCCAGATCCGCTATTTTATGATTTATTAACATTAATTGATGCAATTCGCTCTGGCCGCTCTAGAGAAAAACAAATTGCTGCGCAAAAAATAACTGAAATATTAAGACCTAAGAAGCTGGGTGTTGCTGGAGAGGTCTAGAGGTAACTTGAATGTGTTACTTCTTAATTCTGAGCAAGAATACCAACACAATTAATTTTTCTCATTGATTTGGGAAACGTTATCGTTAAAATGACGCTATTAAGTCAACAGAGGCTTTTGTATGACGTATTCACATTTAAACGCTGAAAAAGCATTGATTTGGCGTATAACTCATAAGGATAATATATCCGGCATTTTGGATAATGGTCTATATTGCGCTAATTCGCCTATTCAAATACCTTGTTATACACCTATTGGTAACATTGAATTAATTGGAAAGCGAAAAAACCGGATAGTTTCACTCCATCCAGGGGGTACTTTGAGTGATTACATACCCTTTTATTTTACTCATTTTTCCCCAATGATGTATAACATACACACAGGTCGAGGGGTTAAACAATACCACAATAGTGAGCTGCTCATATTGGTGTCTAGTTTACGCCTAGTTGAAGAAAATAACCTTGAGTTTTTATTTACTGATCGCCATGCTTATTTACAACGGGCGAATTATTATAATAATTTAGATTCATTATCAGAAATTGATTGGTTGTCATTGCAGCAGCGTGATTTTAGGCTAAATCCCGAAGATCCTGAGAAATTTGATCGCTATCAAGCTGAAGCTCTAATATATAATCATTTACCTATTAATAGTTTGAAAGGTATTGTTTGTTATACAGATGAGCTAAAATTACAAATAGAGAATGAAATAGATATGCGGAATTTGTCGTTAACCGTTGTAACAAAACCAAGGTGGTATTTTTAATGATTACCTATAAACAAGGTAACTTGCTTACCGCTAATGCAGAAGCTTTGGTAAATACAGTTAATACCCTGGGTGTTATGGGTAAGGGTATTGCTTTAATGTTTAAAGAAAAATTTCCTGATAACATGAAGAGCTATAAAGCCGCCTGTCACGCTAACCAAGTTCAAACTGGTAAAATGTTTATAACACAATGTGAGACAGCCCAACCGCGTTGGATTATCAATTTCCCTACAAAACAACATTGGCGCAATCCTTCAAAAATGGAATGGATAGTCAGTGGATTAAAAGATTTACGAGAGTTTATTGTCACCAATGATATTAAATCTATTGCTATTCCTCCATTAGGCGCAGGAAATGGTGGGTTGTTATGGCAAGCAGTACGTAAACAAATTGAGGCAATTCTGGGTGATTTAGAAGATGTAGACATTCAGTTGTATGAACCTACGGCTGAATATCAAAATGTGTCTAAACAAACAAGGTTAATTAAACTTACACCTGCGCGAGCATTGATTATTGAGTTGGTACGGCGTTATTGGATTTTGGGAGTAGAATGTAGCTTATTAGAAATACAGAAATTAGCTTGGTTTTTAGAGCGATCTATTAAATTATTTTCTCCTGAGCTATCACTGAAATTTAAATTTAAGCCCCATTATTACGGCCCTTATGCAGATAACTTGCGTTATTTATTAGGAGCCTTGGATGGTAATTATCTATGCTCCGAAAAACGAATTAATGATGCAGCACCATTAGATGTTATCTGGCTGAATGATAGCTATAAAGAACCATTACAAGCTTATCTTGAAAGTAAAGAGATGGAACCTTATGCAAAAGCTCTTGAATTTACTTCGAAGCTAATTGACGGTTTTGAATCTCCTTTTGAAATGGAGTTACTTGCTACTGTTGATTGGCTGATTGAGGTGGATCATTGTTCGCCAGATGTTGAAAGTCTTCTAACTGGATTGAAGAATTGGAAGCAATCTACAGCTGTTAAAAGAAAAATGCGATTATTTGATGCACATGCTATTTCAATCGCGTTAAAGAGATTAGAAACGATAAAGCCGGATCGCGCATTTTTATCTACCTCCTGCTAGAATTGAGAGAATTATTGCCCCCCAAACTTTCTTATACTGTATATGCTTGGGGGTACATTTGGGGGTATATTTTTATCGACTATAAAAATAATCCTTTAAATACAATACATTGATTAATCAATTAAATAGCCGCCGCCCCAATTAACCATCTAAGATACTCCAATAACATCCATAAACTCTTGTAAATACTAGGCCTGAAGCCTGCCATACGTTCATTATTGTCCGATAAGTATCCCCCCGGGCAATCCCGAGCAATTTAATTTGTTATTTGGTTTAGCGTTCCAAAGGTGCCATTCATTACATTTAAATCGAACTTTTACGGGATTTGTTAGCATGGTATGGCCTTGATCTTTGATGCGGTCGTTTACAATCTCTGTAGATAAATGGGCTTTTTCAGAATAGTTAGAAACAAATAAAGACCTGCCCCCAAGATTTTCAAATTTTAAGTCTGGCTCAAACTGACTTACCTGAGAAATTTCCAGAAGACACAGCCAAGTTAATGATCTATTTATTTTAGTGTTGTGGTGAGCCAATTTTTTTGTAAGTCTACAAATATTAGAAGTTATCTCATAAGCAGAAATCAGCGGTGAGATTAAAAATGAGCTGAACGAGGCATTAATTGCGAAAGGAAGAGACCCGATATGATTGTGGGGAGCCCTCAGAGTCTGCCCTTAGGCTATAATCATTAAAAAATGAGCCTCTCTAGTTTAATAATCTAGCAAGCACTTTTCCATCAAAATGGAAATAAAGTACTCGCTAGAGTAGCCTTATTATCTTGACTAATTAATTACTTGCTATAAGTAACATCAGAGCGTATATCGTTGGTTAGATTAATTTTATCCTTTAATACACCTAAATTAATATTTGAGCATTTAACAACGGGTGTTTGATTATCTTTTCTCCTTGATAAAAGTACATCTCCTACCCCAGCTTCCCGCAGTATTGTGGCGACTTTTTCTGCTTCATCCATTATAGGGATTTCTATCCAGCACTCTAAATTATTTTTTGGATTAATTTTCCAACCATTTACCTTAGTTAATGTAGATAAATCGAGTTTTAGTTGATCTTTTTGTTCACTATTCAACGTTGTTGTTGTGATAAAGCTAGACCTAATTGATGGTAATTGTTTTGAAACTTGATCTAGCTTTAGTTCTTCTTTAACAAGAAAGTTAAGCATTCCTTTAAGAGTAAATATTATTACGTCTTCCTGAGTAGAAAAACCGAGTATTTCAGCTCTCATGAAAAACTGACTCATCACGCTTTGATAATCGTTGATATCAAGTGTAGGATTTTTAGATTGTAATACTTTTAGCTGACGTGCCATATTGCAACGCAAAGTAATAGTTTCTGCAAGTTTTGCATCAGCAAAGGGATTAGTTTGTGTATCCAAAATTCGTCGACGTATATGATTGGCGAGAGGAGCCCTTGTTTCATTAATTTTTTCGATAGCCATTGAATAGGAAGAGGAGCTTATATCTCTTTCTCCTGGATTGCGCATTAAAATACTAGGTAAGCCTATTGATCTTAAAAAAATATTTACTAGACAAGTTGCAGTACGACCATTTGCATTGCCAAAAGGATGGATATCAGTGAACTGATAAAACATTTCAGCAAGAAACTCCGAAACAGCCCGCAAATCCTGCTTATCGCAACTCCTCCATTTAGCAGTAGCTGTCTTTGCAAAATCCTCCATCGCTGTAGGTATATCAGCTGGGTCTTTACAAATTGTTGCAATTTTAGCAACCAATATTTTTTCTTCGTGGCTAAGTAAATTAGTTAAATATGCTACCGCTAATTTTTCCTTTGTAAGTGCTGCTATATCATTACTAGTTAAATATTTTAATTGAGAGGCTCGTGGCTTTATAGAGGGATCTTTTTTTAAGCGCTCTAATAAATTAACAAATTGAAGTACTTCATTTTTTGTGAGGCTAAGTTCTTTCGTTAAAAGCTCTATAAGGAGACTTGTGGGATTTTTGCCTTGTAGGCTTGGATGCTTCATTCCTGTCAAGATGAAAAAAGTCAATCTATCTGTCTCAGTAGAAGGATTCCATCTTATAATTTGCTGCTTAGCAAATTCCCCGGATTTTTCTTCTACTATTTCTAAAAGCGTTTTGCCAATAAAACCATGTAATTGTTTAATGTAATTTATAAAAACCGTTTCATTGAAATCCACATCTTCCATTCTAGAAAAAATTGGTACCAGCATATTTTGAGCAAATAAATATCCTTCTAGCATATCTTCAAATTGACCAGCAGCAGGATATAAATGATCTTCCCACTTTGTGGAGCCAAGGAAAAATTTAGGGGAACCCTCAGGGTCAAAACCATAGACTAATGCTTGATTGAATTGAGTTAATTGCTGGAGCTTATCTTGAAATGTTAAAGTAGAATCTGATTTTGTGTACATATTGTTAAGCCATTTGATAAAATTAAACGCATTCTACTTTTTTATATCCCTATCTGTCAAGAAATAACCCACTCCGGACTTGCAGCTAACCCCATTTGAACAGAGGACGGGGATGCTACATCGGGGCTGGTGGAGCATCCATTATCATTTGAAATTCCTCATAAGGCATTGAATTAAGTTCTTGAGTTGATACAGCTTCTAATTCTACGTTTGATAGGGCAAGCGATTTAGTATAGTTTTTTGGTAAATAACACTCTATCGTTTGGCAAATTTTTACTGTCTAAGTGAAAGCCAACCGAGCGCAATGCATTAAAAATATTTCTTGCATTCTTATGAGTAGTGGATTGAATGGTTGTATAACCCATTTTTTTTGCCTGATTTTCAAAAAAACAATACAGTTGTAAACTGACTATAGGGATTTTCAATAACCTATTGTAAGCCCACTGATTTAAATACCTTAACCGTTTCATAATATGCATTAAACTTAATGTATAAAGGGCTTCTTTCATTAGAATAATTTTTGATTTGTTGCGTCGAAACTTAGAATCAAGTCCCATAAAATTAATAGCCAAAATTGTTTCAGAGACTGGTTTAGCGATAATCCATCCTTTTAGTTCATCATTTTCAAAATAGCCTACGGCTAGGTTAGTTTCCTCCACGGCTGATTTGCAACGAGATACACTCCAGAATGGTCCAAGAGGCTTACCGCAATTTTTGCAAATTTTCTCATCTTGTCCAAAACGAGGCGCTTCGCTTACTAATAGTGAAGCATAGCAATTGTCACAGCCTTGATAATCTCCCCATGGCTCCTTTTCGTAAAATAATCTAAAATAATTTGATAGCGTATCGAGATACTTATCGCTATTATCAATGCATCTAATATCCATCAGTCTATCTCCAAATTAAGAAAGACGCTTGCTCATAGATAAAACAAAAGGCAGGGTACCTTTTATTGGTTTGGAAAATAACGCGCAATATAAAAGCTGAATTTGTGTGATATATTGTTTATATCTCCTTGCTGATAGTTCATGACTACCTAATAAAGCCGTTAATTTTTCTTTCAACTGGATATCTTTAAATAATATTCTATTTTTTAAATCCAAACAGATGTAAGGTGAAACCATGCTGGTTGTAGTGCTCATTGTGTGGCCAGATTTGATATAGCAATAATCTAGAGGGATATTCATCTTTCTTGCTTGCTTATCAAAATGCCATTCATCAAAACCAACAGGTATCTTACTGCGTGATAAAGAGTTGTTGTATTTCCAACCCAGTTTATAACCGACATTATATTTTTCAATGAAATAATACATATCGGTTAGTTCTGCACACATATATTTTTTATTTCCATTAGCGTTCCATGCATTTGAATAATCGATATCGTTTATGAAGCTTGAAATAAGACCAATGTGAGGAATACTCCATTCCTTGAATATACCATCCAGAAAATAGGACAGATTTAGGGTATAGGGTAAAACTTTTTGAGGCTCATGTCCGGTAAGCAATGAATGAGTATCTGCAATAATATAAAAAACTTTCTCAGCGTTAATTTTGCGTCTAAAACTCTCTGCACAAAGAATTAAGCTTATGATATCAAAGGGAATAGCAAGACTCAGTGAACTTCGGGAACAGATCCCGATACCAAGATAAATATTTTTTCCTAAGTTATTGGGTTTTAATGACTCTGTTGTACTAATGAACAAATCTGAAGTATACATTTATCCATCCAATAGGTTAATTATTGAGCAAGTGATATAAATAATAGACTGGAGCTTTATTAAATTCAACCACTATGACACTAGTTGATTGATTAAATTATTCAAACATAACGGCTTAAAACCATCTTCAACTTAATGGTCTCGCGCGCGGAAATTAAGTTCTGATGCAAAATAGCAGCAAGAGCATGTTTGCTTATTGATTAGTTAATGTAAATAATAAACAGTCGTTAATATTGCTGACCTAGTAACTTATTAAATACAATTAACTCCTTCGAGAGTCTCATTTGTTGCTATTCAATATGTTAATAATGAACAAAAATGGAAATGTTTTGCTAATAGGCACAGTATAGAATTTACACGTATAGAACTTAAGGGTAATAAAAGGTTTTCTTTTTCTGAAGATTACTTCTTATTTAGCAGAGGGGAGGTAATAAGCGGTATGAAATACTTATGCACTCAGTCTAATTAGAATGACTAAGTGTTAGAAATTACACCCAGAAGTGCGAAAATGGGGATTTATCAGTGCGGGCAATAACAGCCTCAGAAACGTTAAATGTTAATCTACCTTTTTGCCTGTCGGTTTTCCACTGATTTTTGCTGGAGTAAGGTTGTTGGTGATACGGGAGACAGTTCTATCTACTCGTCGCTGAAGCATGATTTCGACCATTACTGTTTCATTCGGATGAAGAATTTTGTTAATGTCAGCGAGCGTGGAATGAAAATCAAGTACCCTGTAGTAGGCAAGGGCTTGGTCGCTTGCTTCAGGTTGTGCCTTAATACGAAACCCTAGATTACCTTGCATTTTTGGCGTATTAATTCCGGCTTCCATGATATCGTAGTCAAGAAAATAAGTCAGTTTTCCTCGAGCGTGCTGGTTTTTCTGGCGGTCTACGAAGAAACCTGCAGGAAGCGCGTCCTCGCTATATTTGGGGCCAGCAGTTAGATAAAGATCATAATCGTCAAGATGATTTCCCCGGTCATCAATAAGTCGGAATATAATCATCGAGTAACGATTAGTGATGTATTCGCGCTTATAGATAAGCGTCTTCACAAGTTCTGCATGCTCATTTTTCTGGGTTTCTTTAGTAATCTTATCTAGCTCTTTTGCCAATGTATTATAGGAGTCACGATTTCTTACTTGGAGACATCGCAAGACCCATATAGCCGTAGGATGAGTGGCGGCGTTGGCCATAGTAACACTGCGGATGATTCCCATTTTTTTACCTGAATGCGCGCAGCCAGGCAGAACCCCAAATGCCATTGGCTGTGTCCGTATCATTTTGGCGACAACAAGATTTTCACCGTTACTCCCCTCCTGATGTAACTTTAATAGACTGTAATTCATATTTGCAGCAGCTACGCGTACAACTCCATCAGATCCAACCTCTCCTGTATAGGAGTTAACTGCATCATAAAGTTGGCGATCAATTTTCTGGCCTGTAAGTACAAAGGAATAGATGCCATTAGCAGTACAATCGTAATCAAGCCAATTTTCATTAAGCTGCCAGCTCATATCGCTTCCGAGTTCAAGCCAATCAAGTACGTGTTGTCCCGGTTCAATACCTTCAAAAAAACTTTTTATACGGCCTAACCGGGATTTACCCAGTTGAGCAAGCGCAGAACCGTGGTTGGCGGGAGCCAGCATGATAAGATGGCTTAATGGGCATTTTGCAAGATTATTCTTAAAGTATAAATCCATCCATTTACGAACTACGGGGCCACCGGTTGAGTGAGTGATACAAGCAAAACGCTCCCCATCTTGCAGCTTATCAGCAATTTCATCACGCACTGCATGATCAAATGCACGTGCAATATCATCGACTGTTACTGTATCGTCAAAGCTTATATAGTGCCCTAGATAGATATTACCAACTTGAATGTTCAGCTTTCCGTCTTTGCTCTGACTTTCAAGCCATTGAGGAAGCTCTCCATAAGCATTGGTATGTGTGACACTCCAACCATGAACGAAGATAACAATCATAACTTTCCTTAAATTATTGACACCACAAGGAGGCATTGTCGAATAAATCGATGATTTTGGATTATTTTACAAGAATATAGCTAAGTCAAATCAAAAACTTGAGGATTGATATCTTCGGTGGAAGGTGCATCGCCCATGGTGTTTATCTTATCAGCCAAGATGTTGAGAAAGGCAAAACCGCTCTTTTGTTGGGCTTGGAACTTAAAAAGATCTAAAAGCATTCCGCGCCCCAACCTACGCTTGCTGCTTATGATTGCCTTGGACAAAATATCTCTAGAACAATATTTGAATCTAGAATAATATCGGCCTAATAATGAAGTGAAAGAATTACATTAATTTTCTATTTGCATCAATAGTAATATTTTATATGGATGAAATGTTAACAAATATCAAAACATATGGATAAGGAATTAAATTCATTTTTTTAAATTCTAAACAACAAATTGCAAAATGTTTCTGGTTCCTTTTCTTTTTACATTTTTGCTGTTGGTTGTTGTTACCTATTATTTTTCAACCCAATACTCCACTCGATGTCTGCGAAGGATTCGTTTGGGGGAATGAGTGGCCAATTGGCACTTATAAACATCCTCCATTACAGGCTTGGTTGCTCCAAATTACTTATTATCTGTTTGGGAGCTCTCCTATAGGCTTTTATGGGTTATCTGCTTTGTCTAGTGGAATTACTCTTTGGGTGATATACCGAACAGGAGTTTTACTGGTTAGCCCTCTCCATGGATTGCTCGCTGCGGCATTAGCACAAAATATCGTTTATTTTAATTTTCTATCAACTGAATTTAATCCTAATGTGCTACAGATGCTTTGGGGGGCAATTACAAGCTATTTATTCGCAATTGCTTTATTACGTCAACATTTAATATATTGGATTTTACTGGGTATTTCCTTTTCCGCTGGTTTTTACTCTAAATATTCAACATTAATTCAAGCAATTGCGTTCTTGTTATTTCTTATTGTTCAATCTAAAGCGCGCAAAAATCTAATGAAAAGTGGACCTTATCTGACTTTGTTCATTTGCGTTATGCTCTATATCCCTCACATTTTCTGGTTAATCCAAAATCATTTCTTGCCTCAAAAATACATTAAAGAACGATTGGGGGCGGTGCTAACCTTCAAAGAAAGTTTATATTACTTATTACGTTTTTGGGGAGTACAATTACTTGATTCTTTTTTTGCTCTATTAAGTGCTTGTTTATTGTTATATCCATTCCAAAGAACTAGATGTCATAGCCAACTTGATGAATTTTATAAAAAAACAATTGTTCAGTGGTTAGCATATGGCCCTATCATCCTATTAAGTATATTTAGTCTTGCTAGCGCACATAAGTTAAATGACATGTATGGGATGCCTTATTTAACATTTATTCCCCTCGCTCTTTTGTCTTATTTTAAGTTACGAGCGCATCGGGTTAAAATTTTTGTTTTTGTTTGGATGGCCATATTTATATTCCAGATTGCTTTTTATATTGGATTGGATTTGCTTAATTCCAAATATAATAATTTTGGCCCCCATCGCACTGATTTTCCAGGACCGGAACTTGCAAAAAAAATTGATGCCTTTTGGCACTCAAAAACTAAAGCACCGTTACAATACATTATTGGTAATACGTGGATCGCTGGAAACGCTGCTTTTTATAGTATGGAGAGCAAACGCCCACATGTATGGATTAATGGTCGAAAGGAAGAGTCTCTATGGATTAACCCACTAGAGGTCAAAAAGTATGGGGCAATGCTCATTTGGATACAAGATGATAGGAATGTATACGCAATACCTAAAACGCTAGCGAATAAATTTCCAGAGGCTCAATTGGGAGATAAACTCACATTATCTTGGCGTAAGCATTCTCGAAAGCTAATATCGATTGGAGTTGCCTACTTACCGCCTGCATCTTAACCGTTAAATAACAATTTGAGCTTTAATGGTATGGCTAATAGGTTGACACGCTATATTGTATTAAACCTAGTTAGAGCTAAATCCTAAATGCCCTACAAGAAGAGATATTGTAAAAGAACAGTTCTGCCCTATGCTCGTGTCATCTTTCGCTATGCTCTGGATGACACAAGGTCGGGCAACAAATTATCCGGCATTGTTGTCTAACATCTATTAAGTTTAATCAGGTTAAGTTTTTTATTTATCAGGCAACGTATTAATCTTAGTTACAAAACATTTTGTTTCACCACTCCAAGGAAGTGTATAAGCGTCACAATGATAGTTTATCACCACGTGTTTATTATTTTGCATAGCGAATTCGGCTTGTTTGACCAGTTCTGATTTAAATTGGCCTAAAGTGAAATGGAATGCTCGACCACTAACACCACTGGCATTCTCCAAGCCTCCTAAGATCATTTCTCCTTCATACGTTCCCCAAAAATTTCCTTCTTTTGCAACTTTGACAATAATTCCGGATTTTTCTCCTTTTTGGACAGTCCAGCATCCTGTTAAGAAACAAGAAAGGATTAATACAATTAAAGATGAGAGTAATTTTTTCATGGTTTTCCACAAGTAGAGTAAATAACACCCTTTATTTATTGTCTGAAATCATCAATTTTTAGATGAACTCAATAATACAAATTATAAGCCGTCAAATAAAGATAATCCGTTTTTTTCTTAGTTTAAAGTTTTTTATCTAATTGTGTAAGAAATAGAATGCGTCAATCATAACCTGGTTGTTTTATGTTTTGAGATTAACGAAGGCCACTATTGCTTATGGGCGTCCTATTATAAAAAAATGGAATAATGAGTTACTATACATAGTCCAAAATTTGGACATGCTTTTTTACTAAGATTCTGTTTGGGTACATATTGGTTTATAGGTATATTTGACTTTGAATTTTAAATGCAGGATGAGGTGACAATGACTAAAATTATAAGCGTTTACTTTAATGGAACCAATGACCGTAATGATGTGCCAGAAAAAGGTCGTATTAGCCTCGCAACTTTGCTTGCTCACATCACTATTAATGATGTTAATAACTATTCATTTTGCGTCAATGGCTGTGGAGTCGAAAGCCGCGATATTCGTGATTTAGGCGTAGTCTTTGGCTTTCACCTACAAAAGCAAGTATTGAAAATCGCTAAAGAAATAAAGGACATTATTGATGAGAGCGAGGACGACATTGTTTTAAATATTTACGGTTTTAGTCGAGGTGGTATAGCCGCATTTTCTTTATGCAAAGAATTGAAACAAATTGCTCCTGAGCGCCTAACGATAAACGTAGCGACGGTCGATCCTGTTCCCGTTAATTTTATTGTAAGCGTTTGTGGTGATATGTTCTTCGGCACGAAAAGCACGCTATCGGCAGCTGTGGCAGATTTAACCACTTGTAACAATATTGCGAATATGCTGGCTTTATTTGCCAATCGTCCATTGCCTGATATTTATGGCTTCGCTCCACTTTTGCCGGCACTACCAACAACGTGTCATTCAGAAATTGATGTAACACCTGGCCGTCACGAGAGTGCTGTATCATTTTATAAAGAGGGTAATTCAGTTCGAGCGCTAAACAATGAAAGTGTCCTTGTATGTAATCGAGTCATTGAGTTTATGAAACAATGGGGCACTGTTTATGATTTTGAGCGATTACAATTAGATGATATTTTAGTTTGCCCTAGTGACTCACCTCAACTATTGGATTTGTACGAGGAGCTTGCAAGACAAACTGTCAATGATGAGGTACGTTCCATGCACTTCTCCAAGACTATTTTTACTACGCCGGGAAAATACTTGAATCGTTATCATCAACGATTATGTAACGTACAGGAAGAAGATATTCGCGGCGAAGATTGTGCTCTGACTATACAAAATCGCAATTGAGGTTGACCATGTGTAATTTATCGTCATTGAAGAGAGGGGGTATGAATATAAGTTAATGTAAATTAATATGCCCATTAGGTGTGACTCGCACTAGCGAGTTAGCGCCAACATGATTCATTTCGATATTTTAAGGGCAATGGAAGATGGATGTAAAAGAGCAAAAAAACAATATCGCTGCAAATAAGACTCGTTGTGCATGGGTCTCGGATGATCGACTTTATATTGATTATCACGATCATGAGTGGGGTATACCCATTTATGATGATAAGAAGTTATTTGAGTTCTTAATCTTGGAAGGGGCGCAAGCGGGTTTAAGTTGGATAACTGTATTGAAAAAACGCGATAATTACCGTGCTTGTTTTGATGAATTCGAGCCACAAAAAATAGCGCTTTATGATCAGAACAAAATTCAATCACTTCTAGAGAATCCTGGCATTATTCGTAATCGCTTAAAAATTGAATCTACTATTACCAATGCTCGGGCTTATTTTGAAGTAATCAACGAATGGAATACCTTTTCTGATTATATTTGGCATTTTGTTGATGGCAAGCCAATAAAAAATCATTGGCCTGATATCAGTTGTCTTCCTGCAAAAACTGTAGTTTCAGATCAAATGTCCAAAGATCTTAAACGCCGCAGGTTTAAATTTGTGGGTAGCACCATTTGTTATGCATTTATGCAGGCCGTAGGGATGGTCAATGATCATACTACAGATTGTTTCTGTTACAAGGCAGGTGATGAATAGCGTGGTTTGAATGTAATATTTTTCTAGAAGAAATTAGTGCGGCATTATAAGATGTCGCTCTGTGTAAAAGTCGTCGAACCCTTTGGAAAAAAATGATTTCAATGTTTGCAATCCCTAATTGTGATACCGTAAAAAAGGCTCGCAATTTCTTAGAGGCCAATAAAATTGATTATGAATTTATTGATTTCAAGAAGTCTCCTCCGACAAAAGCACAAATCCAAGCATGGAGTGATTTCTCAGGTGAGCTGCCAATCAACAAAAAAGGAACGACCTACCGCAAATATAAAGATCATTATGAGGCGTTGAGTACACCGGAAAAAATAGACTTTATTATCGCCAATACCTCAATGATTAAGAGACCTATTTTGGAACAAGATGGTAAAATAATTGCAATGGGATTTAACGAAGAACTATATAACGGGTTAATAGCCCACCCTTGATAGTCCTGATGCTCTGCGAGAGCCTAAGGACAGACTAGATTCCTCTACCGTCTAATAATGTCGGGCAACAAATTGCCCGACAAAGCATCATTGCCCAAATATCTGAAAATCATTCGGCCGACTTATCTTTTGCTCCCTCGGAGTATTATTAACAAAGAGGGCTTTTAGAAAACTAAGAACTAGTAACGAAAAATTATTTATGTAATGATTCACGGCTGGATTTTTTTAAAGCATCAATGGAGTGAACGTGAATCATTATGCAATTTTGAGTGCATTATTTTTATTGGTGGGGCAGGGAGTAGCTGGTAATCCGGTTTCATTTAATTTGGACTCCGCCTTTCCCGCACAGATATCCACTGTTGGCGGTGCTGTCACCGCCACGTACACGTTCAAAAATAACCTTCCCATTCCGTTTAAAAAGCCTTTTTGGGTGAGAGCCACACTTTGCCCTGCTGCCACTCAGAGCTGCACTGTTACTGCTGCAGAGTTAAATTATAATGATCAATGCAGTGGGAAAATGCTGCAACCCAATCAAACATGTACTTACAGTCTTACTTTAATGCCTAATTCAACAGGTCAAAAGACCGTAGCGGTACGTTATGGTGGTTATGATAATAACGTAGTACAAATTCCGGAACTAACGACAACAGCCGTGGCTGCGCCAGCCGGTCTGTTAGGAACAGTGGATTATCCCACAGCAACCCCATTACCCAGGCAAGCATTTATAAATACAAATTATAAGTTAACCTTTACGTTCACCAATTATAGTGCGACCACAACTAGTTTTACTCAACTCATTACACAAAATAATAATCCACAGCATCCCAATTTTTCTATTACCAGTAATAGCTGTATTCCTTCAGGAACATCAGGTACGTTAGCGCCGGGTGCGCAGTGTAGTATCATCGGAATCTTTAACTCCCCCAGCAGTGGTTCATTTAACCTGACTGCAAAATTGGTTGGAACACTTAGCTCTAATACTCTGACCACAACAACCTCGTTAGCTGCTGTTTCAATGAATCAGCTCATTGGCGTTGATTATAATCCTAATCATTATTCCAATTCATATTTATTTAATTTTCATGACGTGTTTTATACAGGCACCGCAAATAATCCTGCGGCTAGCAATGTCTATGCGGAATTACAACAATTGCAAAATGCAGGTTTTTCAACGGTTCGCTCTTATCAAACAGAGCCTTATAGCTGGATTGACATTATTAATCAGGCTAATGCATTGGGAATGAAAGTGATTTATGAGGCAGTCATTCCACAACAACCAAGCGATAGTAACTATGCTACTTGCCCAGTTGGTGCTCAGGATTATATTCCCTGTGCCCAGGCAACGCTTAGTGCTGTAATCAATCAGGTAACCCCGGCGGTATTTGCGGATACTGTAATTTTGGTTTTCGCTGGACATGAAAACTACTGTGAGGCAGGTAATACTACGTCGCCATGTAACAATCCAGTGACATCAAATGTATCTTATCTAACAAGCGCCGTTACCTCACTGCAAACTACCTTGTCGTCATTCTCTCAGACAGTGAATATTCCTGTTGGTTCGGCGCTTGTTAGTGGCAATCTGGTGACACCAAGTGCTGCTATTGCTACGGACATGCAAACATTAATTGGAAGCTATTCAGCTGGCGCTCCATTAGGATTCGATCCTTACCCATTTCAGTTTGGTGTTTCTCCGGTCAACGCAGCAGTGTGGGAGCAGCCGTTAAGCTCTACAACGCAATTAACCAACTCTTTAGCCTGGGATTACATCCAAGTAGTTGGATCAACGACACCGCCGGCGTTACCAACTGCATCACCCCAGCCTTTCTATACACCAGGAAGGGTGTTATTAGCCGCAGAAACGGGCTGGGCAACGGCAGGAACAACCTCAGGGTACGCATGCAATTCGCCAGGTCCTTGTGCCCCTTCTGTTGCCAATGCCGTAAGCTATCTACAGTCTCTTTATCAAACAGGTACTAGTAATTTTGTTGCCACATCGGGATATAACATTGCTGTCTTAGCATTTGAAGCCTATGACGAACCGGCAAAACCAGGTCCTACCGCAGAGCAGAATTATGGTTTGTTTGATAGCAACTGTAATCAAAAGGCCGCCGGGATGGTACCAAATAATGCTATGGTTACAGCAACAGGATGTCAGGGCTATACTAATGGAACTTTGTTAACTATCAATGGAACAACGCCTCCGAATCAGCCTTCATTTAATGTCCAAATCAGTTATTCCTCAGGGCAGCATCCCAACATTAATGTGGCAATTCCAGCAAACTCGGGAAGTGATTCGACGGTTACTCCATGGCCGCAGTTTCTGGTTTATCAGGGCGCACAAATAACGGTGTCATCAAGTACTCAATCCTGTACTACAACGGCGACAGCCGTTACCGCCTCTCCGGCGTCGATAACCTTTTCCCCAGTTAGTTGTACTAGCCCACCACCTTCAAGTATGGGGTGCTTTGGACTGGGATGTCAGTTGTCTAATCCATATTAACGTGGAGGTCGGTTATTGTCGGTCGGGCGATTGGTTGTCCAATGGTGCTACCTTAATAAAAGGAAGAAAAAATCGTAGCCCGTATTAGTGCAGCATAATACGGGAATACTCTGGCTCAGTGCACTGAAATCCCGGATTACGCTGCGCTCATCCAGGCTACAAAAACTTAAGGTAGCGCCATTGGGCGATTGGTTGTCTGATCGACGTCACTTCACTTAATGGGAGACTAATGGCACAGACTGACCCATGTAGTAACTCCTGTGGCTCGATCGGTAACTTTTGTGACAGGACATGCTGTAAGCATAGGCCCTAAACCCGGGGCTGGCGCGCCACATAATCCTTGGCAAGGATGCTCCAGATCATTTAGGCTGGCACATAGCCGACGGTCTGTAGGGTCACAATTACATTTGCAAGCGGTTTGTGCATTTAGTTGAAAAGAAAATAAAAAAACAATTAGTATCATGACTGCTTTCATGTGGAAATCCTTTTAAAAGTGAATAATGTCATTTTCTACTAAGTCAATGTATTAGATTGCGTGTATATTATTTTAGCATATCTGGAGTGATCTATAATTAGAGCTGACTCTTCCCGTTATATTGTTTTAACAAGTAGGTTATGGATTCTTGGTTTCTTCTTATTACTTTCTTTCGCAACAAGGCGATATAAAAGTACAGCACTCTAATTATAATTTGGTTCAACCGTTTTAAAGAGATTAGCAAAGGGCTATAATTGCTACTATTTTATTCATTAAGGCAATGACTATGACAATATTGGCTATTTGTGGACCTATAGGTAGCGATTTTAAAGCGTTCAGTGAACGATGTTATTCTTTATTAAAAGCAAAAAGCGCCATATTAATTGATAGTTCTACTCATGATTCTATTGAGTCGTTAATAAAGAGCATCGATGGGGAACAGGATGATATTATTGTTTATGGCGCTAAGATTTTATTAGATGTAAGATTACGAGAAAAATTTGATATCATGGTTTTTCTTGAGACGGATGATGATCTGTGCTTTAGTAGTTATTTAAAATCATCTAAAACCGATGAACTTAATTTTGAAGAACGTTCAAAATATTATTTTTCAGAGATTAAGCCTGACAATGAAAAAATAAGATTATCTGCCAGATATGCGGCTGTACGTCTTCCCCAAACAAGTTCAGGTGATAAATTAATTGACATACTTCTTGCTGTTGATATTGAGACTGGAAGTAAAACCCTAAGAAAAATTCCAACTATTCCTGAGAGCCAACTCAAAAGTATGTTTTGGAAACTCGAGTCGCAATTTCAACAAGCAGATAGTAACGACAATATTGCTCCTGTTGGTTCGTCAAACCAAATTTTTAAATGAACTGTCAAGACGTTTCATACTCAACTATGTCGTAATAGCTCGTGCTAAGTTGGTGGGTTTATACCCATAGCAGTCAGGTCATTGCCATTAAATTAAGGGATTATTTAATGTCGAATTACCGCGGTGTCCATAACTGAAGTCACACATGGGGCCCGTGGTCGACGCCACGGGGATTCGAAGTATCTTAACTTAATGGCTGTGAGTCGTCAGGTTAAGGGATTTTTGCTCATTACAGGGACTGAATGATGAATAAAATTCCGATCAGGCTTCGAGACGTTAACACCGTCTCGAAGCCTCTACACCAAGACCAGGAAGCGCTAAAGCGCTTCTTCAGCTCGAACAGATCGAGGATGGACAAGGTTGTACTCAAGATGGATCGCGTACTGATGTCACAAACGAGTTTTAGCTCTAAACTAATTCAAATAATTCCAGTAATATGATCTCATTGACGATAAATTTTTATAATGGATTAAATAATGAAGCAAATTAAAACACTTTTATTCGCTTGTTCCTTTTTCTTTTCGATTTCTGGTTACAGCAATATTAAGATTGGTACGCTTCATTATGATCCTCCTTTTATTATCTCACCAAGCCAAGGATTTGATATCGATTTAATTCATTTACTGTGCACACGCTTGCAACAGCACTGTCAATTGCTCTACATGGATGGCGAACAGTTATATCAGGCATTGCAAGATGGAACAGTTGATCTAGCAATTGGTGGAATTTCTATTTCGCCTTTACGGAAAACTAATTACATTTTTAGTCTGCCGTATCTGCTTAGTAAAGGACAATTTTTAACGTTAAAGCGCAGTAAAATCCATTCTCTAGATGATTTAAAGGGGACTACTGTGGGGGTTATTCACGATGATCTTAGTGGGGGGATTTACCATAAATATTTAGTAGATCATTACCAGGGACAATTTCAGATTAATGAATATAATACGGTAGAAAATATGTTTGCTGCTTTAAACAATAATAATATAGCAGCTGTTTTCCTTTATCGTTCAGATACC
Organism: Legionella fallonii LLAP-10; assembly: GCF_000953135.1. Classification (NCBI taxonomy): domain Bacteria; kingdom Pseudomonadati; phylum Pseudomonadota; class Gammaproteobacteria; order Legionellales; family Legionellaceae; genus Legionella; species Legionella fallonii. The sequence goes on from NZ_LN614827.1 coordinate 269,781, forward strand.
AACTACTGGAATCATAATGGTGGTGACCTATTTAAAACCGTAGGCCCTGTTGTTAGGATTGGCGAAGGTATAGCAATTATGGCATTACCACGGCAAGAAGAGTTGATACAGCGTATCAATAAGTTATTACAGCAAATAGAGGCTGATAATAGTTATATGAATTTATATAAAACGTATTTTTATAATAATTAGGCTTTGGTGGTCAACTAAAACTTAAGGCTAATTGGACGGCTCAGCAAAAGCCTGCACTACAACGCCCATAGTTACTAGTTTTATATAATTGAGACGTTATAGACGATAATCCCGCCATATACCTCCACTAAATTGGCATTGGCTTAATTCCATGAACCAAGGGGCCTTAAAGCCCCTTATTTGCAACCATTGAAGCTCATCATCCTATATTAGGTTTTAAGCTAGGCTCTACCTCGTCAATTGTGCGAATTGTTTCCGATCTATCTAAAGTGAAGAAGTTGTTCACTGTTCCGAACGTAACAATTGAAATGATTACATTCACAATAGTTTTCAGCAGGTTATTTAGGAATGGTCCCCAATGCAGGTCTCTTTCCAATACACGTCTTGTATCCTCATCATTTATCAATCCTTCGCATGCTTGTATATAGGCTTGGTTAACCTCATTGATACTCGGATCATTAGTGAAATCTATTACCGTTAAATCAAGACGTTCTAAAGCGTGTCCAAGATCCATTAAATAGCTATTTTGTGTCTCTTCTAAGCGAGCTAATAAAGTATTGGCGACGTCAATTGCCTCTGTCAGAGGATGATCAATTTCATTAATCCTTCCTCTAAGGACATTCAGTGCTGTTGTTATTTTATTGCGCACCATATGGATATGCAGTCCTCTTCTGTTTCTTTCTTCCTGTTGACGTCGTTCCTCTGCCAATCTCCTTCTCTCTGCCTCTGCTTCCAATCGTCTTCTTTCTATTTCGGCTTCTAATTGAGCTAAATAGAGCTGCTCATTACCTATATCCTCATTTAAGGCATGAAGGGTAGTGGGTACGTTCTCGTAATCATGATAAAATGCCACCATGTTTTTGCTAGCAATATCATCAAAACGGACCATTTCATCATACTTATGTACTTTATCTTTTGTGTTATGACTTAGTTTTAAATGTTCGAGACAAATACGTTGCTGTTTAATGATCTCTTTATACTTTTTGACCTGTCCATTATATTCATCAACTATGGGACCCACTTCTTGTGAAATCTCGCTGACTATTCTTTTGACCGGTTCAGAATTCCTTTCTTCTTTGGTTACCATTTGCAGCATTGAAAATAAGAGCGCTAATTTAGAGTCATTTTTGCTCATTGGTCTGTCTGCGAGTTGACCTAGAGGTTGTGCTCCATGAGTATATATCTTGTCTTGTAGTCCTTGATAGATTGTCTCGCATTCATCGATTATTGTTTCTTTTCTACGTTCAATGGTTTCTTGAGTTTGCTCTGCTTTTCTATCGAGAATACTTTGTAGCTCATAAAAAGGCTGAGTCTCCCAATAAGATAAGTTCGAACCATTCTTATAATAACTCAACGCCTTTTCTTCAATTTGAGCTAGCGTGTAATCACCTATGGTTATACCCCTCTTGGCCATCTGGTTATAGCGTTCTGCATTTTGAAAATGCTTCTCAACGATCGCTTGATGTTGTTTCGAACCTGAATTGATGTCTTCAAGCAATAAGTCGATGGCATATAAGGATTCATTATACATCAAATACTCATAGAAGGTTTCCGTTTCCTCTTTTTTATATGCCTTAATAATTTGTTTTTGTTGTTCTAATATTTGATATATTCGCTCATAGGGGACAAAGATGTCTTCGTTGATAAATCCATAGACTCCAATATGACTGCCAAGATATTTTTGCATCATGGATACTGTTTTATCATACTGGCCTAAATTCACTGCAAACTGACGGTAGGTGTCTCTGATCTGTCTATCAGTGATATCAATTTCTATACCATCGGCTAATTCGACCGTATCGTGTAAAGTTCCCGAGAGTCTGCGGTTCTGTTTTTCAGCATGCAGTGCTATTTTCCTTCGAGCCAATTCTCTATCAAGGCCTTTTTGAGCAGCTTTTTCTGTTTGGATAGCCTCTATGGCTTCTTGGTGATATTCGTCTTGTAAGTTTTTAATGTTCCTTATATCGATGTTGTACAGTTGCATATCCAGCAATTTCTCTGTAGTAGACTGACAAAACTCCTCATAGATCTCTTCTAGTTCTTCATCATTGAGCATGACAAAGGGTTCCCATCGACCAGAAACTCGATGATCTCCTATTCGATTTCCTCGCTTGCCCTTTACTTTATCAGCGACGGCTCTTAGCAATAATTTATTATATAAATCATCCATATAACCAATGATCGTGGTCTTTTTATGCTCATCTCTAATCTGTTTTTGAATTTCATACTGCATGAATCCAATTTTCTTGATGGCAAAATCAAATTCCTTATGTCTAAGCTCATCTAAGAATTTAAATTCTTCATCTAAGTTGTTGAATTTAATTCCATATTTTGTAAGTTCACTTTCTAATATGAATAAGTTGGTTTTACCAGGTTTTCCATTTCTTCCAGAGCGACCATAAATTTGTAATACTTTCTCAGGAGTTTCCGGTACAAACGAACAGATTGTTAGAAGACCATCTTGTCCTTTGGGTGTTATATCAATCCCTCGTCCGTCGCCAACTGTTAACGTTACTGTTTTTGGATTTTGAGCTTGTCGTCCGACATGGGTTAATTTCTCCCCATCAGTGAAGTCTTCAGTGACTCCAGGGATAACCATTTGCACGGTATACCCATGCTTCTCCAATTGTTTGATAAGTGCATCACGTCGTACTTCACAGACATTTTTATTATTGCAATACACTAACGCAGGGCCATTATGAGCAGTAATTTCCCTGATTAGTTTCGCTATTAATTGTTCTTCAGTTTGGCATACATGATCATGACCAACTTTTATATCACTGAGTTTTTCGAATGGAACCGCATCTACTCTTTGACTTACTTGATGAGGTGGAATAACGTCTGATTTTCCTCCACCGATAAGCGCTTCATACATCTTATATTTGTTTTTAGGTACGGTTCCTGTAATGCCAATTGATTTACTTCCAGCTTGAGTCGAATAGTTGTTAAAATAAGTGGTTGACTCAAGTTCTGATGGTTTTATAAATTCACTGGGATCGCCAGCTTCCTTATATTCCACAATTGTTTTTTGAATTAAAAATTGATGGATCCCATACATATACAGTACATCGCCTTCAGTGATCGGTTTTCCGCCTTCGGTTGGCACTACTTTCTTTAAAAGTTTCCCGTTTTCAAGCTGATCGATGACTTCGTAACCCTCTCCTTTTTTCAGAACAAATTGTGCAATTATTGCCGAGTCAATTAATATATCAAATTGTTCCTCTGTTTTAGCATCATTGAGTTTGGCAATACGTTTTGCGTAAAACTCTATGCGTTCATTACACTCTTTTTCAACAGCTTCCCTTTTTACCATTTGTTCTTCTGGTGAGAGGTGTTCTTCGTTTTGGTCTACCTCAAATAGTCTGTGTGCAAGTTCTCGTTCAATCTCATGAATTTTATCACCAAATTGCTGGAGTAATTTTACAATCACTCCCTGAACTTGTTGCTCTGGTTTTCTTTTTGCCTCTTTCTTATCCATTTTGGCGACGTAAGCGAGAATCTCCTCATAGATCCACCAATTTTCTTCTTCATTAGGTTTTGACTGTGAATTGATTGCCGGTGTCAAATGAGACATCGTGTAATCATACTCATCATTGAGGTAGATTCTATTGCTGTTATTGATTACTACGTCTTTACCATGACATAGAGCAAAATCATTTCCAGTGGTATGAATGATTTTTGCCTGTAACTTGCTTTTGTCTTTTGTGGTTGCAGAGATGGTTTCGTGCGCTACCCCAAACCATTCGATGAATCGATTATAAACTCCTGCATCTCTACCCGCCAAACTTAAGTTGGATGTCGTGATAACGATTTGTTTCTCTGTAGTGGTTTGCAAAGCGATCGCAATCGCCGTTGCGATGATGGCTTTTCCTTCACCGGTGTTGATTTGCATGGCATATTGATAATCGCCAGCAAGCAGTGCGAGAAGGATCGCATCTACCTGTGTTGAATAGGCGTTTTTCTCCCCATTTCTATACATTGCCTCTCTAATAATGGCTAACAGTTTACAAACGGAGCGCTGATATTTTTTATCTTGCCAAATGTTATCTTGCTTTTGATGCCTCAAGCGAGCAATGTCATGTTTTATTTGTTCAAACTCAGTTTTTAATTCTTCGTCAGAGAGTTTTCTTACTGGTACATCAATCAATCGACCAGCCTCAGCATGTTCAAACGCTGGTAGACGATAACCTAACTCGTTGATGTAAGAAGAGAGAGTGAACAGTAAATTTTTTCTGACTGACTTTTCAAATCCTGAGTCTTTACGAGTAATTTGATCTAATACATCATTCTGTTTACTCATATCAAAGAAGCCAGTTTGATAGGCTAATTCTTTATCATCTACTTGATTATTGCCAAAGAGATCTTTCTTTTTGTGAGGTCGTTTAAACCACGGATCTTTTTCATAGTGGTGAAGCGCTTTAGCGACGTTGTCATTATAACGATTCAATAATTGAACCAAAACATCAGCAGATGGCTGAGCTAATTGAGCTTTACTATAAAACGGATCTAAATCTAATTGCTTATCAAGCAGAATTTGTATGTTTTGGGCAAATTCTTGCTTATAGTGTTCCGCTGGCTGCTCCGTCTTTCTTGAATTCAATGAGACTTCATTTTTGCAAATTTTTGCAATTAAACTGAGTTCATTGCGGTTGCTAAAAGAGAGCTTAATTATCAGTTCTGCATCAAAGGTTGCTATATCGAGTAAATCAGAAAAACTATTGGGATATTGCAGCAATAGCTCTGCTAGGGTGTGATTAATTTCTGTAAATCCATTGATTACCAAGTCGTTGCCAATATTAGTTGGTGATGCTAAAGCCCCCAGGAATTGTAGGTATTGTGGCATGGTAAGCAGAGATTTCGGTATCACGGATCTTTGTGAGTTAGCGAATAAGTTATCAAATAACGAAGCATCAATAGTGTCGATGACGCTCATTAGCTCCATGCACGCTTTAATTTGATTCGTTGTTTTCTTACTTAGTTTCTTCTTGGTATCATTTCCTTCATGACACGTCGGTTCTTGAACTGTTTTTTCGAAAATACTTTGTAAATAACGAAGCTTCGCATTGGCATTTTGAGGTGAGTCTTCTTGGACGCTCTCTAAGAAACTTACAATGCTTTCAATAGGATAGATATGTTTCAACAATAAAGAAGTTACGCTTAATAACTGAGCAGGAGCGATGTTATGTTGGGTATTTCCTATTGGGAATTCTTGTAATATGGGTATTATTTTTTCCAAATTGTCTTTTTTCGTTGTATCAATGATTTGCACAAGAGCCTCATAACTCGCTTTGAGTACTTGTGGTGAGAAAGACGAATCTACGACGCTAACAAATTGATTATAAAAAGTATCAGTCAGCTCGGTGGTACCGAGGGCACGACGGAGGCGTTTTCCTATCAGTGTGTGATAATTAGTTACATAAAGTTTCTTAACTTCTTGAGATGATAACTTGTTTTCGAGTTCCTTTATGCGTAACAATAAACCCTCTTCACTTGGCTTTATTGTTGCCAAGTGTGCTCCACAATCTTGAAGTGCAAATATTACATCATCAAGGCTCTGTGCTGTTAATGCTTTGACATAGAACTCGTCATCCCAACTCTTTCTATTAAACAAATCGCTATCTTGGGGGAATTGAGTAAAATCTATATCAAGGAATGACTGATTCAAATAGCTTAAATGAGTCATATCTAATGAGCGCAGCTTGGATGCAAATTGATTGTATTCTTCCTGCGAGCATGAATCTCTATAGTTTTGATTAAGCGCAACAGTGATTAAAAATAGGGATTGAATTAGGCCTTCTCGGTCATTCTGCGGATTGGCTAAGTAATCAGGATCATAGTCAAAGCACTTAAGGCGTTCAGGAGCATCCCTCATTATCTTTTGTAAAGCAGGTGATAGCGCTTTATTTTCTACGATTAAGCCCGTAGCTTGCTGTATTATTGCTCTATAGTCTGGGGCTTTTTGAGTAAGCGTTACTATGGTATGTAAAGAGGGCATTACGTCACTATTGACCATCTTGCCATTGCTGTCTTGGGTGCTAAAAAACTTACTGACGGCTCCTCCATTAAATATGCCCCAAATGTCTTCACAGCATTTAATAGGATTGCTCTGGTTAATAAGCGCTCTAATATCTTGAGTCATGCGCTCTTTGGTGCTGTTGTTGCCATATGCAGCAAACAGCATGATGGTTGAGTAAAGTACTTTCTTTTGTTCAGCAGAAAAGTATTTATCTTGTATGCTTGTTTCAATGGCGTTAAATAATGCACGATAAAATGCTAGATCTGAATTATTATGCTTTTCGGTATTGCCATTAACCGCAGCGAATACGTATAAGTAACTTTTTAGTTCATCCAGGGATACATTTCGATCATTAGCTAGTTCTGCTAATTTGTTCGTAGAAAAATAGGTTTCTTTCAATTGGCCTTTGTCAAAAGCATCTTCTGCTCTCAGTTGCTTTGTTAACGAGATACAGTAATTATCCATTTCTTTGCTGTACATTGAGCTATTGAACAAGTCAAAGAGCATATAAGCATGAGAAATATTTCCTCCTTCGAAGCTTTTGATTTGCTCAAAGCGATTTCGTGCTTTGATCATGATGCGATACATTTTTCCAAGAGTAATACCGGCATCGGCAAAATCATCAAATGGAAATTGTTCTGGAATCGGGATAAACTTTTGCAGTTTGTCCATGTCTTCCCAGAAACTGGTGAACTGAGAAAACAAGTGGTTAAGGTCAAAATGGGAGTTACTTCGGCACTGAACTTCTACCAGCTTGTTCCACCAATCTATTTTTTTCTGATCTTTTAATTTCGCAAGAGCATCAAAGGTTGCTAGATATCGATGATCATCCACAAACTCGCTAAAATCATTTGAGGTGAGTAAATAATGATCTACTAGCGACTGATAAGTTGTTGGATTTTTAAACTTTAATGCATAAAGTGATTTGGTCAGTAAATCTATACCGGCTTGGCCCCTTTTCGCATGTAACTTATTGATCAATAGATTAATTCTTGTTTGTTGAAATTCATCTTCATAGTTCCCTAGTAATCGGGTAAGAAACTTGTTGCGCTGAATTTCAGGTGCTAATCCATAAGATACCGCCGGAACATTGGTATCCGTTGGACGATGGAAGGGCTTAAAGGCATATTTGTCTTTTTTAATCGCTATTGAGGCGTAAGGCGGAGAAAAGAATAATGTGTTGCGGTTCTCGTTAAAACCATCCCTAGGATGTGGAATGTCTCTTACCTTTTCTTTGGGAACATAAAAAGCTCCAGGGACTAGCTCTTCAACGCTATAACTTAGAGGGCAATAACAATCCTTACTTGCAGGGGAGGCGTCAATAATTTGTTCCATTATCGCAAATAAGTAGTTGATATTGGTTTCAGTTTGAGGGGCGTTGTCTGGACTTTGAAATGGTAACCCAATTAAGCTTTTTAATAGACTGTCTTGTATTGCAAAGCTTACGTCAGGAATCGATGACTTATTGTTTATTTCCAGTTTTGTTGGCTCATAAGGAGCATTATTACTTTGGCGAAGTTGTTGGTTTTGGTTTTGATTTTGGTTTTGATTCTGATTTTGCCCTACTTGCAGGTCTGCATTTTGATTCTGCACATTAGCTAAATTCAATTTTTGCGGCAGATATTTTTCAAGGATTAATCTATATTCTTCATTCTCTTGTTCTTCTGCTACAGGAGATTCTATATCATCATAGCCATGATGGTGGATTCTGGCTTGTATTTCATCGGCTCTATTGCGAGCGATTACTGCTTGTAATGCTTCATTGTTTGGTGAGTTGGTTAAAACGATATTGGCTTTTATTTTATTATCATGAATAAACTGGATAAGTTGTTGTAGGTCTACAATTCCTGCAATTTCAAGCGTGATATTAGGGTTATGTTGCAGAAATTTTTTAAATTTCTCCGAAGCCTTATACACATCCCAATTGTTATTAATTGTAATTTTCGCTTTTCTAAAGGGAACGTTAAAAAAATTTCTCTCATTATTGGGGTTTTTAGCAAACTCGGCTTCGTTAAAAAACTCATCGATTGTTTCCGAAAATGTATCGTATTCTGAGAGTGGCGCTCCGCTTTTTACTCCTCTATAACCAGGAGATCGGCGTTCAAAATTGGGATCACAAAATTCAAAATAGTTTGTTAAATGCTCTGTTCTAATGATGTTGCTTAACAGACTTTTTATTTCTAATTCATGCTCACGTTTGCACACTAAAAAGATATTAGAATTAGGATAATTCCTCATAAAGTGTATAAAATGATCGATGTGCAGCTTAAAATCCTGGTAATTCTTGATCTCTTGTAGATCAATATAGGCATCACCATAGTTGTCAAATTTTGCTAATTTAAATACTACGGGATCGATATCACATTCTTTATCATAACAATTGATGATCTGCTCATGGAGCTCGGTGAGCTCAATATCAACTCTTTGGGCATCGGTAAATGGGCTATTAACGCTGTTATCGTTTATTTTCTTATCAAAAGATATTGTAATTCTGTCTGGAAATTGAATCCGTTTGGTATAGTCGTTTCTAACAAACTGGTAGCCGAAGTTTCCAAAATCGAGCATACGAGTAATTCTATGTCGTCCAATTAGCCATGCCTCTTGGGTTTTTGTTGCTCTGTGTCCATATTGCACGCTTTCATTAAAATTAACGTCTAGATAGCCAAAAAACTGATGGGCGCCTGGTGGATAGTCATTGGGAGAATAGGGATCATTTCTCTCGATCATCTCAATCCAATCACACTCATATTTCTCCCCGTAAGAACCATTTACGGATTCCCCCTTTTTATGACCGATCACAACATAATATTTCATGAATTAGCACCAAAAATTAAACAATATGCTGCAAATTATACAATATATAGATAATTTTACAACTTAGTGTCGCTTTTTTTTACGAATTAGAGGGAAATATAAGGACTTAAAATGGAGGTAATTTGCTTTATTAAGTGAGTTTTTATCCGTGCGAAAAGTACGGTATAGAGAAAAAAATTTCTTATTATCTCGCATTGCTTTTTTTAAAGAGTCAAAAAATTCGCCAAAGCCGTTTTTTCACGACACTTGGAATTTAGTGGGTGACCTAATTTCTTCGGTACGGCAAATTATATGGTAAAAAATAAATTGCGACTTATGCCATAACTGGAACCGGTAAGTTATACAGGCCATATGACAAGCTCATGCTCATTAAGACCTTCAGAAATTGCCTCAGCAACTCCCTACGGTCATATGGCATTAATTCGAGTTATAAGCAAAGCGTTGATGACCGCTCTTGATCTGGCGATTGCTCGAACTGAGATAAAAAATCAGTTAAAGATAACTGATCTTGCAAAAATGAAAGATCTTGCGGTGATAAATAATCTAGAGGAGATGTAAGTTCTGACTCTGATAAAGGTTCTGCCGATGATGAACCTGTTGGCGATGATGAACGCGTTGGCAGTGTGGGCAGTTCTGGTAGTGAGGATACTGGAGGTAACAATGGATTTAGATGCACTAACATATGGGCTGTGGATGAGGGGGCATTCTTAGAAGGGGCACTTCTTTTTCGCAAAATATTGTTCTCTTTAACTGATATCCATACAGCAGGGATATCTTTTATACAGTAAAAAGAATTTTCATCTGACTCTGGATCGGGTATCAATTTATGCGTTGTTAAATTTAACCTGACTTTAATAATAACCGCTTTTGATTTTGTACCGTCTTCAATCATTTCCTTATAACTTTTGGCTGTTCCATATGACGAAGTTAAATGAATACATGGTGGTTTTTCGATAATTGCGGAACCGTTATAGACTTCGGCATAATCTACACCCGTGTCTAAGCCATAAGGATTCTTACCTCTTTGCTCTATTCTTAGTCCTTTCAACAAAATACTGTTTAGATTTGCTTTCGCTGTTGCATGATAAAAAAGGCCAACTTTTTTTTCTGATTTAGTCTTCATTTTGTCCTGATAGGGAAATATTTTATCAACAAATGATACATATAAAAGCTTAAGACATAATTAATGGCCGCCTCTATTTTGAATATTTGTTGGCGTTTAAACAGAGCTATAGATTCTTCCTAAAAATGAATATTTCGAATAATAAATCGATACGGCGCAAAAAAAGCATCTTTTCATAAACGTTCTAGGACATGAAAAATTTGACAGAAATGATTAGGATTGTTGACATAGATATCTCCTAGAGCTGGATGCTTTTCAATAAATAAGCACAAAGGTACTGTAACGAGGTTAATTCATGCGTTCTTTAAGACCAAACAAAGATCAAACTTGATAAATTTTAGTATAGTTAACTATGTGAGAAATGTTCCGAATAGCTCTGAGCAAATTGATTTAGGAACAACAAATTATGATTTACTCGCTCTACCCATCCTCTTGCTTTACGCAGACAAACGCATTTGATTTTGTCCGTAGCGTTCGATTTGATGAGGGGGTACGCAGCACTGTCGCGACGCTTTGGCTCAGGATCTTGGCGCGCAGATGTTGTTGTTCATAAATAAAAGCGAGCCATACTTCGTTTTGTCATGATGAATAATGGTTGGGAGGTGGAGAGTTGCTCCAGCCAATTAGGGACTTCATCTACATATGGACGTGTTCTATATAGGCATGATAATTTTTTTTGAAATCATCACTTTCTCGATATTTTAGCAAAGCATTATTAATTGCTTGTAATAAAATTAGATTTTCTTTATTCACGGCAATACCTAAACCAAGACCGTAACTAAAGGATTTGCCCAGCACGACGAGTTTCCCCGAGGATTGAGTTTGCCAATACAGTGCAGAGGGTTCATCCATAAAGCCGAAATTAATCTTACCACGATACAGGGCATCGACCATGTCATTTAAGTTAGTATATGGGACGGTAATTGGCTTTTTTACACCGATCTTTTTGATGAATTCTGGAAAAACAGAGCCCTCAGTAACACCTATTTTTTTGTCGTTGAACAGGCCTAAGCTAAAGTGTTGCTGTGCATAGGCCTTAGGGCCAATAAAGCGTGCATAACTTACTAGATAAGGTAATGAGAAATTAACCAATTTTGCCCGTTCTGTTGTGATGCCAATGGAGCTGGCAGCTACATCAACTTTTTTGCTATTGACGGCATTAAGGATTTGATTAAAGCGAATCGGAATAAACTGGCAGGTGCGCTCTATCGTGTGGCAAATATACTCCATCATCGAAATATCATAACCATAGAATTGATTATTAGCCCCTTGCATTATAAAAGGCGGGTTAATAGGGTCTACAGCGACGCGAAGTGGTTCGCCCTCTGCTTGCAGTGGTTGTGCAATAAAAATTAAAAGAGACAGTAGACACAAAAACCATTTCATTCGATCGATCCGCCAAAATAATAGGGTATGGGTTATGATTTATTGGGAAATTTAATCAAATTATAATGCTTCACTGTACACTCAACAACTCAGATTTGTCTACGCTCTGTCTGTCTTAATGGTGTTAACTTAACGTGAGTTTGAGATAAGAGCATGGGAAAATGTAGCTTGGGAGCACAGCGGAGCAATCCAGGGGGGACGGTGAGGTATTGAACTTTATCATATACATCAGGCTATACTTAAAATAAATAACTGAAAAAATTTGATAATGACACGAATTTTGGTTGTACAACATTCTCCTTATGAACCATTGGGTATCATTATTCACACCTTAAAGAGGATGAAGCTGCGTGTGCGTTATGTCAATTTTGCCAGAGACCCACATCAACGAGTCGATATGAATCGTTATCATGGCATTGTTGTTCTCGGTGGCGCCATGCATCCCAGTGAGATTGACTTGTACCCTCATCTAATTCACGAAATAGAATTATTGCAGGTAGCTATTGCTAAAGAAGTGCCCATATTAGGCATATGTTTAGGTTCACAATTGTTGAATTTGGCTTTAGGAGGGCGCTGTTATGCTTTAAACAAACCTGAATTTGGATGGACAAAGATAGACAAATGTGGCGAACACGAGTTATTTAGACCATTTGAGCAGCCAACACATGTTTTTCAATGGCACCAATTTGCAAACCAGATAGCCCCAGGAACAAAAATCCTTTTGGAAAACAGCCGGTGCGTTCAAGCGTTTTGCCACCGTGATAATATCATTGGGCTGCAATTTCATTTGGAAGTCGATGTCCACTTGCTGCGACGTTGGTTAGAGCATCCAGAATATTTAGAGCATTTGCGACGCCATTTACAACCAGACGATATTCATACCATTCATGCACAGACCAAGCTCTATTTATTCCAGTCAATGGTTGTCGCGAGAGGGTTTTTTGCTGAGTTTTGCCGCTTATTTAATAAGAAAATCTATGCCTTGTCGTCACATACAGCAGGAAGGGACTTGTTTTAAGTAAAAGAACCCAACCAATCTACCATTACCTACGCAGTTGAACCAATTAGAAATAAGATAGCGGTCTATTCCGGGATGAGGTCATTTCAAGCTCTTATTTAAGAGCAAATAGCAACATTAGTAAGGCATCAGGATAAGTAATATACTGCTCGTGGTAAAAAACAACTAATTTTGGGAACGACTATGATTAATAAGGAAGAGTTAAGTCAATTAGTGAGTTTGGATGCTGAAGAATTTATGCGGAGGATTAACGAGGAGCCATCGAGATTCTCTTTAGAGTTTGCGAAGCACCTGGATGCCCAAGATCCGCTTAAAGACGAGTTAAAAGACTGTTTCGAATTGGGTGAAGTCACCGCATTTGCTGGGCACTCATTAGGCCCTGCATTTCGACCTGCTAAGGAAGAAATTGCAAAAACGTATAATCTGCAACGTGATAAATTACATGCAGGCCATTTCCCCGAGACTAAAACTGATGGGGGTAATTGGTTTGATTGTGATATAGATGAAGAAGCGCTGCTAGCCATGCAGAAAATGTTAGGTTTTGCTGATTTATCGGAGTTTGTTTTTACCCAAAAGGGTCTATCCGATAACTTAGCTAACCTACTTGATACCTTTTACAAACCCCTGTTAAAAGATTGGCAGCGGGGACAAACCAAAATTTGCCATTTAGCTACAGAGTTTTTTTCAGACCAAGCAATAGTACATTCAATTATTGCTCGAGGTATTGATAATGCTGCTGGCTTTGAAGTGTTTGATGACAAAACAAAACCGGAACCCGGTGCGTTAATTCTCAAACTTCAGCCTGATAAGAATGGCTTATTTTCAGAAGATAAGATTATTGCCGAGGTGAAAGAACACGCCCATGAAATTCAAATACTACATTTATCTGATGTCATTTTTGGGACTGGGCAGCGCTTGGATATTCCCTACATATTATCTCAATTACAAGATGAAATTGTAAGCTACGATATTAAAGTGGGACTTGATTTTGCCCACACTGTAGGCAATAGGACGATTAATCTGGCCGCATTGCCTCTAGTCACTTATGCGGTGGGTTGTGGTTATAAACATTGTGGTGGTACTGCCGGTAGTGGTTTTGGCTTTTATGTCAATAAGAAAGCAGATTTACAACGTTATAAACCCATTCAAGGTTGGAAGGCTGCCCTTTCAAATCAGGTCTTTGCTCATATTAATGGCTTTAACCCTCAAATTATGTACCAATCAGGGGCTTGGGCATTTAGAACAAGCAATGTATCTCCAGTAGCCATTGCACCAATACAATCCTTTATAAAAAAAATGAGTGCCATTGGTTGGGATAGACTGATGGTGAAGTCAGAGTGTTTGACCCGCTACTTGCAAGCCAGTTTAAACGAACACTTAGGCGATAAAATTCAATTTATTACTCCCGGCAATCCTAAACAACGTGGAGCAATGTTGGTCTTTCGCGTGAACGGAGTCACTGATGTACAGCAAATTGAAGAGTTATTAAAACAGAAAAACGAGCTTGGTCAATTTGAGATTGATGTCAGAAAACCTAATAATATCCGCGTTACTGCTCATTATGGTTATACCCAATTTACTGACATCCAGCGCTTTGTCTGTCGATTAAATCAAGTGATTCAATTTGCTTTGACTGAGCAGAAAAATAAAGAGGCGATCACGCAGGAAATTAATAAGTTGACTGTGGTGAATTATGATAGCGTTTCCGAGTTATTGCCAAAGCTACTACAAGAAGGCAAATTAACTTTAGACCATTCTATTTACACTCCCTTAGATCCTACTTCAGATAAGTCCACCAGCATTGGCCGTTATCTCGTTTATGATCATCCTGATAAAGATAATCCTTTTTCCATATGGGTATTTGCCTTTGCTCCACGACAAAAGACTTCCATTCATGATCACCAATATAAGGGAACAGTCATCGTTCTTGAGGGACCCATATCGGAAAAATATTATCAGCCTACAGGAGAGAATACGGCTCAATTAATCCGAAGTGCCGATAGACATCGTTTGGATTATAATCGCGATAATTTAGACAGTAATTTTGTGCATCAACTCAAACGCAGAAAAGGGGTAGGTGATGGCACCAGTGTGACTTTGCATATTTATAATATGGATGCTTATAGAGTAACTCCTGAAGGAACAAAGAGTGCTAATAGGAATTTGCTTCGCATTTACTCTAACGATAAAATCGCTAAGAAGAGTAGTCTTCCTGATTATCGTCAGGAGTATCCAACAACGTTAAGGGATGGGCCACTAATGAAACCTATATTAGCAAGTTGTAGCGGAATGTATTCCGTGTCTCACCCAGATGAAGAGGAACAATACTTTGTAACCTTTCAATTAACCTTTGCGGAGAGCGCTCCCCACGGCCGTCTTACCATTAAAACAGACAAAGACCATAGAACTGCAATTGAATCACAACTCGAGTTGTATGGCCAAAGTGGCGGCCATCAATTCGAACCATGGCAAGAAGCATCATGGCAAAACGCATTGCTGAAGGCCTGGATTCGTTACACCAGTGTTACAGGATATTGTGCCGCGATAACTAACGATTTAGTGTATGAATTACAAGAGCGCGAAGACAATAGCTTTGGCTATGAGTTGACTCTTGAAAGCCAAAAAATAGCAAAATCCATGTATCCTTCTGGAACTATGATAAACGAAGATGGTAGTGAAGCCCATGTTGTAATGGTTCCTGAAAGTCAACCAGAATGGTTTGTTCAACCTACTGAGGCGCTGCAAAATTGTAATGGCAGGGGTATCGGGTGCTTGGATATTCTGTTTGCTTATATTGATTTTCGTATTGCTTCCGGATTTATGATTGCTTTAGGTCTTGTTGCGCTGACTGTTGCTTTTACCTCATTAAATGCAGCCACATTGGGTGTGGCTGGAGTTGTTGTAGGAGGTCTTGGCCTGGCTTCCATTGCCTCTGGTATTGGCTTCTTTAGGGCGGGTTATGAGTGTTCTGACAAAGAGCCGGAGCCTGAACTGAGTCTTAACAGCATATGTCCTTCTGCATAACCTCGATAGATAGACCTGTCCCCGCATTTTTCAGCAGGGACTTGATGTCGTTTCGATGAATTTTATAGCTAGAATATAATTGCTTCTTAATTTTTATAGGGCTATCGTATGGACTCTGAGCGCCATATCAAACCTGAGTTGATTATTTTTGATAACGATGGAGTGTTAGTTGATAGCGAGGTGATATGGCATGAGCAATGTGCTTCTTATTTTGCCAACAAAGGTATTTCTGTCAGCATAGACGATTCGATTCAATTTTTTTATCTTAGACAAGAAAATATTCTGGCAAAAATAATAACTAGTGACGATGTGAATAGGATTCGAGCACTCACCGAAAACGCGTATTTAGTTCAATTAAAGGCTGTGTTGGGAATTGAACAAGTATTGCAAATGTTGGTGAATAATGATTATAAAATTTGTGTCGCCTCCAATGCTGATAAACCCTATATTACGCACACGCTCTCTCTAACCCATTTGAACTCGTATTTTGATGAAGACAATCTTTTTTCCGTCGACATCGTAGAGAAAAGAAAACCTGCGCCTGACTTATTTCTACATATTGCAAATCTTGATCAGATCAGCGGTTTTGGCAAGTTATTGAGTCTACTCCACAGCAAGGTCAGCGATGGTGCCGAGCTTAAAATCAACGGAAGAGTCGAAAGCGAGATTTCTTCTATACCTAAACTGGCTTTTAACGTGTCGACAATAACTCGAATATCATAAGTCGGTTCATAAACTGGGATCATGGGTTTTTGTAATCCAGTTAGTCCCCATACCGCCATCAGTGCTGTACGAACGGAAGTCTCTACTGTAAAGACAACATCAAGTGGTAATTCAACAAATTGTCCTAGGAACGCCAGATTAACGCAGCCATCAGGGATAACTTTGGGGCGGTCGCTAATTTTGCGAGGCATAAACTGCGAGGTGACATAGGGCATCATGGCCGTGGATACCTTGGAGTGTGCCAGTATTTGTTGCATTTGAGCCTCGTTGCAGCCGCAATGGTAAAGAAGTTCTGTAAACAGTTCTGTGCCGGTGCATTCTTTCATTGGCTTTTTAATAAAATCGCCAGGGACATCGCTGCATTGGCCGTAAGCAAAAAAAACATTCACATCCTGTGGTTGGTTGGGAAAATATTTGTTATACAAAACAAAGGCTAATTTCCAACTGGAATCAACAATTGTCATTGCTCCTCCCGTCCCGGCGGCATTCCCTGTTTTGGCCTCTATAAAATCAAAGAATGTGCGATCGCCTTTTATTGTCGGGAAAAAGCTAACAAAATTAGTTTTTTCAATCTCAGATAAAAAAGCAGATGGATTGCCAAATTTTTTATTCTTGGCAGCTAGTTTCTCCCAGAGAGTGAAGCAACCTCTATCCTTCGTATCTTTATTCAGTTGGGCTCTTGAGTTCGTGTCCCCCATTGCGGCATTTTGTGTTAGTGAGCCACTAGTAAAAAAAACGAGGTCGCTTCTATTTAAATCAATCTTGCTTGCTCCATTTAAGTCCGTTAATGACAGTCCGGTTACAACGGTCTCGCCTGAGTTCTCAATGATTTCAATATCAGTCACTGTGGTATTGGGTTTAAAGTTGACACCAAGAGAGTTCAACCACACCTGCATCGGTTTAATAATTGAGTCATATTCGTTATATTCAGTATGTAAGATATTAGACAAGTGGGTAACACAGCTGGTGTACATCATGAACCGAGCGAGGTATCTTCTGACTTCAATCAGAGAATGGTATGGCCTGAAGGCTAACATGGTGCTCCAGCAATACCAGAAGACTGATTGGGTAAAGTCGGGGCTAAACCAGTCTGCCGCGGAGAGACCTTCCAGTTCCTCCTCTGGGGTCAGTAGGAGTTCTACCATTCGTTTGCTGTCGTGTACGGACATTAGTGGCCCGGAGTAATCGTAGAGTTGTCCTTGTTTATGCATCAGACGAAACTTGGAATAAATGGGTTCACGCAGATTGGCATAATGTGTTTCGTCAAGAACAGTCATGCCTGGCGTCTGAATGGAAGGAACCTTGCTACAAATATACCAGAGGCACTCCATCCTTGCTTCAAGCTCGCGTTCCCCTCTGCAGGTGTAACCCTTGATAGAATCTCCTGCGCCATCCATCGAGCCCCCCATGAGAGGGAGAGAGTCATAAATGGTGATATTAGCGGGGGGCATATGAGCATCAGTCACTAAGGAGATTGCCGCAGAAAGACCTGCTAAACCGCCACCAATAATATAGGCGTGCATTTTATCTATGTCTTTGGGGGGCAGAGCATTAATACGATCATAGTTTCTCATAGCGTTCCTTCCTGGATTTAAGACAAAGTTTCCTCAAGTCAAATGATTTTTGCGCTAGATTGCATCTTATTTTGAATTTTAGCGCAAAATTTGCGACTTGTTTGCGCCCAGGCTAAAAACATAGTCAGCAATTTTCTCACTAAGAGGAGCCGACCTATTCCTTCACTGAGAATAGTCACAGTTCTTTAGATTACAGTTAGCAATTTTAAGATGAGTATAGACCATCAATCACTTGCACATATCTTTTACCGTCTTTTCCTGTTATCACACCATGGATTTCCGTTGAAAAACCAGGTAAAGCTTGGCCAATGTCATCTAGCATGAGTAGAAAATCCAGAATAGGATGGCAAGCGTCAGTAATTTGTTCGCCCGGCATAATTAAGGGAATGCCTGGTGGGTAGGGTAATACCATGGCAGCGCAGACCTCACCCTTTAATTGCTCTAAAGGAACCAGTTTAATCTCTTTACGTATGAGTTTTTGATACGCGCGATGTGGAGTCATAATCACTTGAGGTAGAGAATCAAAGGCGTGATACATCATGCTGGGTAGATTATGCTTTTTAATTAAGTCATGCATCTTTTGGGTTAATGTTTGAATGGACATACGCTCATAAAACTCAGGATGTTCTTGATAAAGCTTGGGTAGTAATGTTTTGACAGAAGCATTTTCATCATAAAGTTGCTTAAATTTATTTAAGGCCGCTAATAAAGCCATAGATTTAGCGCGAGTAATTCCCAAGCTAAATAAAAACAGCATGGAATAAGGGCCTGTTTTTTCAACAACAATACCATGGGACTCTAAGTATTGTTCCACTATGCTTGCAGGAATACCCCAATCATCTAAGGTATCGTTTTTAATTCCTGGTAAAAGAATTGTGACTTTAATGGGGTCTAAAAATAAATAATCGTTACTCACATGGTGAAAACCATGCCAAGTTTCATCGAATTTTAAGGGAAAACATTCAGCGTGCTTTATCTGAGCCGGCTGCCAAACATCGAAAAACCAATCAGAGCTTTGCTTTTTTAGCCGGATTATTTCTTTACGAAAATCCAAAGCCAATTCAATGGCATCATTAATTAAGTAATATCCCGTATTCCCTGCCATCATGGCAGCAGAAACTTCGCAACTTGCTATAATGGGATAAAAAGGCGAGGTGCTGGTATGCATCATATAATTGGCATTGAGGATGTCTTCATCAAAATGACCTTTGATATGGATCATTGCTGATTGGCTAAAAGCCGCTAGTAATTTATGCGTTGATTGAGTTTCAAAAATCACTTGTTCTTTGTCTGGTGTTAAGGATAAACCAAATTTTTTGGCGTAAATAGGATGAAATTTAGTATAAGGTATCCATGCGCTATCAAAATGCAAATGAGGTATTTTGAGCTGGTTTTGGATCTTTTCGACTTGATACAAGATGCCATCATAAGTTGAATTGGTAATCACTGCGTAAACAGGCCAGGTTTTGGCATCGGGATGTTCCGCAATTTTATCTCGTATCGCTTCCTCGGTATATTCGGACTCAGGGATACCTCCAAGGATGCCATAGGTATTGCGCATTGGTTTTAAATAAATGGGAATTACATCAACCATCATTAAAAACTGAGCAATTGATTTATGGCAATTACGATCAACAATAACCGTATCTCCAGATGTGGCTGAATACATGCCTACTATTTTGTTTGATGTTGAGGTGCCATTAGTCACAATTAAAGAGCGGTCACTACCGAAGACATGAGCAATAAATTCTTCCGCCTCTCCTTGTGGTCCAGAATGGTTTAGGAGGCTACCCAGTTCCTCAATCGAAATCGACAAGTCAGCAGAAAAAATATTTTTGCCAAAAAAATCATAAAATGTGGCACCTATTGGTGTCCTTTGAAAGGCGGTTCCTCCTAAATGTCCTGGAGTACAAAATGAATAATTCAATTCATCAAGGTAGCTCATCAAGGCTTTAGTGAATGGTGGCAAAATGGCTTGTCTATACTTTTCTATAGCCAGTAAGATGCGTTTAAAGCTTTCTTTAAGCAAACTGGCATCATACTGTAAAAAATCCAAGGTAAGATCGAAGTCCCTAAGCTCAATATCTACTGAGGTATGTTTATTCGCTATAGCAAAAATAGGTAGTAATTTGTTATGGTCTGCAAAATGATGTAGTTCACTAAAGCCAAAATCATCCCAATCATACAAGATAGCTACAATACGTGGATTTAAGCTACTTACCTCATAGGCATCCCTTAGTGAGGTACAAACAGTCAGCTCGTAGTCTTTCTGTATTAAGCAGTCTTCAAGTAAGCTAACAAAATGCTTTTTGTAGTCTTGAATTTTTTTTGCATAAACAATCAGTATGTCATTCATTGTTATGACCATCCTTGGGAGATTTTAATAAAATAGGTAACAAGAAAGGCCAGATCGTACAATCCAGCCTCTTATCTCATACTATTTAAAGCCAACTTCTTTTAATCCTGTAAGTATGACTTTTTTATTCTAATCCTGCTATAACTCCATTGAAAACTGTAACTCATCGTCAAGTCCTTCAAGTTCTTGCATAAGTTCTTCAAGTTCTTCAAGCTCTTTAAGATCAAGTTGTTGCTCTGCTCGCGCTGCGTCAGCCTTAGGTACTAAATTATTAAAATGCTCCTCTAATTGTTGAGTTGCTTGCTGTAATATCAGTTGTCCTCCACTTAACTCTTGCAAATTTTGCTGCATTGCGTCTCGCTGTTCAATTTGCTTTTCCGAAGCATGGTAACTCGTTTTCAGCTTCTCATTTTCCGAGTTTAGAGCTCTCCTTTCGACAGTTAAATTCCAGCGATTAATAGCTTCTTTATCGTAGTTATCACAAGCCTTCTGTGCATTTTCAATGGCTGTTTGGGGTACAAAAAACAAGAAAATGCTTTTTAAGAAACCTGGGTTTTTATCCGCGATGAAACGGCTCCAAGCTCCGGGTTTTTCTGGCATAGGAGTTTTTAATTGATCTTGGATTGAATGCATTCTTGCAGAATTAACTTGCATTTTTTCCATTATTCTAAGCCCTTGATCATCCAAGGTACGTTGCTCCAGCGGCTCTAGTTTCTTTTTTATTTTTTCTATATCGGCAGAAATTTTAGGCAATGATTGTTTTAATTCATTGATAATATCTAAAAAGTCCTGTTCAGTGAGCGTTTCAAAAATAGAATTTTTGTGCACTTTATCTAATTTATTAAAAACTTTTGGACAATAGAGGCTAATTGCTTCTTCGTCTAATGTTAGAATGTTCTGAATTGCCTCTTTAATGTCATTCACTGCTTTGGAATTGTTTTTAGCTGACAGGTAATTAGTTTTCATGGCAATCTCTCTTATCCTAATTTAGGCATAAAATTGTTCTGCACTTTCATTGTAATACACCGATTATTAAGGATTTATGACGTCAATGCCTTTTGGTCCGATAGATAAAAAACTATTTTATAGGGCAAGAACTTCATGTATTTATTAACAAAATGAAGCGAAGTATTTTATGGACTTGATATCTGCTACTAATTGCGGACGATAAGGATTGAAAAAGACGAGACAAGAGAAGATTATTGTAGAGGGATTACAAAATAATTTTCTCAGTCGTCATGTTACAGCTGAAGAAATATACTTATACTTACAGCAGCCAGGCAAAAAAAGTGACCTGGCAACTATCAACAGTTGGTGTGCAACCGAAGCAATAGATTGCTCGAGAAAACCGAAGAAAGGCTATGGAAATAACAAGGAATAAATCAATGTGGATTCATCGATGGTTATTGCTAGCGATGCTGTTCACCTCGTCTTGTTCATTCATTTCAAAACAGAGTAAGGTTAGCAAAAAACTCGATATTACAAAGGAAGATTGGCAGTTTTTAAAAACGCAAAATCAAAATACTAACCAATATGACGGGGCTTTATAGGGACTATGTCTATGTTATCAACAACACAAAAGAATATTCTTGAGGAAAGCAAACGTCTCTTACCCAATATAGAAATTAACACTGGTAGAGCCTTACAACCGTTATTGGTCGGTTTTAGAGGAAAAAAAGGAAAAGCAATAGCAGCAGTATATCCTGAGTCCGTGACCGATGTTTATAAATTAATAAGTTTATATAGACAGATGAATGTTGGTTATCTTCTGCAAGGAGCTAATACCGCCTTAAAAGGGCAGGGAACACCTAATGGTGAAGAGCGTGACGTAGTTATTATTAAGACACTGAAATTAAAGAAGATTAAAATTCTCGATATTCCGCAACAGCAAGAATATAAAATACTTCTTGTGCAACCTGGTGTAGCTTTAAAGGACGCAGAAATTGAACTCAACAAAATTAACTTTAGTCTTCCCCATAAAACAGGCTCGCATGATCTCGGAAATACTTTTGGAGCAAGCTGCGCTAATGCCTGTGGTGGGGTTGAGGTTAATAATAGAGATGGTCGCCCATCTCTAACTCATACAGGTAATATGGGCGTTGTGGCAATTAGTTCTGAGGGAGCAATCTATAATGGCTTTATTCGATCTAGTGCTATGACGTCTGGTGAAGATTTATTACAGCGTATCGATAATAATGAAATAACAATCGACGACATCGAACTTCCTTGTCTCAACGAGATTGATGAGTTTCTAAAAAAACTTTTCTTTGAAAAAAGCTATCCCATAAGGAATCATCGGGGGGATCTTATTTTTCCTGGCGATGGGGGTGAGGGCTCCCAAGCGGTTGTTTATCAGATGTATCTTGTCCATAAAAAGCCAGAAATAACTCAGACTTATGTATTATTGTTTCATGCTAAAGATAAAAAAGAACAATTTTATAAAGAGGTTCTCTTTGCCGAAGGGCCAGATCATCCTAATTCCTTACCCATTTTATGCGAATCGATGAATGCCCTAATAGTCAATGAAATAGTAAATAACGGCGTGTGCTTTATTATGGCGGCTCTTCTGGCCAGTAGCTATAGATGGGTACCCAAACATATTACTCAACTCATGCGTTTACGTAACGCTCTTATTCGCTTCGCACCTACCCTTTATATTAACCTGGAATCCTGGATAGGAAGGTATTTTTCCCGGTTCCTCATTCCACCAAAAATTAGAAACACGAGTTATGAGGAACTGGTCATAGTGCAAGTAGCGGATTATCAGCAAGGTCAAACAAACATTGTTCATTTTACAGAAAAACTAAATCATTTTTACGATAAGAATACTGAGATAATGCAGATCATTAAAATAAAGCCCCACTCTTTTAATGAGCGTATGATAATTCAAATGCGAACAATCTCCGCCGCCACAACTTTGTCACTCTCACTAAAAGAAAAAGCGACTCTATTTCCTTTTGATGACGCCTTGATGCCGGGCACGATGACCCACGAATACACCACCTTATTACGTCAGAGAATAGAAAAAAATCTTGCGGTTAAGCTATCAGGCCCTTTTTTATATGGACATGATTTAAAGCAAATTAGCCATAATGAATGGTTGGTATTCGGTGCTCTCACAGAAGAGCAAGAAAAAGAAATTTATCGTATTCAATTGCAAACCGTAAAAGAGGTCGGCGGATTTGCTCATGCAGAGCATGGGGTCGGCGATCATGCCGACACCGATCTGGATGATAATGAGCTCATCAAATTAGTAGCTCACCGATTGCTCAATGACGTAGCTGGACTAGCAAATCCAGGAGGGGGGGCGGAAAGAGCATTTCGAAAGGCGTGCAAAAATCCTCAGCTTTTTAAAGAAGGCGTAGCCATGGCAGCAGCAGTACTAAAACAAGAGTCTGACAAGGGCACCTTGTGGTCATGGGAGGGTAAAACGGATCCTCTATTAATCAATAAGCTGCAACAGAATATCTCCGCTTTCTCTAAAACGACGGCGTAGCTAAAAGCCCTAGGTCGGGACGATCTATCACTTCCCATTTTTATTACTTAGCTAAAATAATAAAAACTAAGAGATTATATAAGATTTTTAAGATACAAGGTCGGGCAACAAATTGCCCGACAAAACATCGTCGCCCCAACCCCCATCTGAAAAAATCACCGACACATGCCCTATTACGTGATGTTTTCCTAGGCGAATGTCGCTATGAATACTAGAAACCAGCGACCTACCTTTTTAACCAGGTCTCGGGTTATACGAGTTAGTATCGTTCATAATTGGACTCAAGACGTCAAAAAACCAAGCAATGGCAATCATGCCAATGGTCACTACCGCAACGAGGTAATAAGGTAATTTTGATTGCTTGGTATACATATCGCATAAATCGTCATAGATGCTGGTCATCGTTGAATAGACCTCTGTGCATTGTTTCTGGATCTCGTCAGCTTCATCCTCTTCTAGTTCTATCGTATCCATTTGTTTCATCATGTCATTGTAAACATTGAGTGATGAACCACCCCCGCTAACTATAGACGAAAAATCATATTGGTGAGTCGATATTTGATAATTGGTTAACGCGTTACTAGGCTCAATGTATCTTTTGATAATAGCATTGCCACCATGCATAAAACCGGCAACATGCATTAAAAAATGCGCAAGCAATGCTTTCGGAGGTAATTGCTTGATGTCACTAAGGTATTTTTGAGTAGCAGGGGCTATCTGATGGTCTTTAATTTCATCAACATTAACGTCTAATTGTTCTAAGTCAGCCCGTATCCCTGAAGTACGCCATAACTGCTCAATATAAGTTAAAGCAAAAAACGCACTAATTGGGGTTTTATCTTCCAATCCCTTTAATTGTGTCTCTATAGCTTTGATGATCACAAAGTGTTGGATCAAACGAGCGACATATAAATCTTCGGGGATTTTTTTATTCTTAAAAAGATGTTCTGTTTTAAAGCGATGAAACTCAGCTTTTTCATGCTCATCGGTACGTTTACCATATTTGCCACCTTGATATGTAGCGGCTAATAGGGCTTGGCTAAAAAGCATAAGGTATACTCCTTCCATAGAACAAGCACCAATACTATAACGAGGAATATCCGTGCTTGGGTGTAATTAATAATGATGCCCAATAATAAGTCAACTCTGTGTCTTTGGCAATTATAAATTGAAACAAGCTGGGGTTATGCGAGCGGTCTATTTTGTCGCGTTTATTAGTGAAAAGAACGGGCACTAAGTATTATGTATTATGTAAAAATATATGGAAAATAAAAAGAAATTTGCTGTGATTATTGTTCATTGTGTGTGACTATCTTGGCATCTAGGGTAGATTTAATTAACTCTAACCAGAGAGCTAAGAATATAGGAAAAGGATGAGTAATTTGATGCGATGCAAAAGTATTTATAGTGCTATTTTTCTAATTAGTCTTTCGATCTTAATGGTGGAAATCACCTTAACGAAAATATTCTCGGTAACGCTATGGTACCATTTTTCGTATTTTACGGTATCACTGGCTCTTTTTGGCGTAGGGTTTGGTGGATTATTGGTCTATCATTTTCAAGAGCACTTTAAAGTTTTGGTGCATGAAAATTTATATTTTCTCAGTATGGCGCAAGGGCTGAGTATTATTTTGGGATTAAAGGCTGCGTTGTCTTATGGACTACCCAATTTTTTAGATACGTCACATATCATTAGTTTTTTATTGTTTTATTTGTTTTGCACGGCGCCTTTTATTTTGGGCAGCATGATTTTATCTATATTATTTCTGAATTGGCCCAATCGATCAGGGATGATTTATGGTGCTGATTTGTTGGGGGCCGCTGCAGGGTGTATTGCCTGTATTATTGCCATCAGCTATTTGACTGCGCCACAGGTGATTCTAGTTGCAAGTCTCGCATGTACTGTTGCTGCATTATTATTTGGTTTACCGCGAGTTAAAATAGTTCCCTTTCTCCTCTTATTCATTACTTTAATTTTATTGTTCTTCAGCGATTCTGCTTTTAAAGTAAATCAGCCTAAAAATTATTATAGTGAAGACAATACAGTTCTTTTTCAAAAGTGGTCCCCGCTGTCCAGAATTACAGTATATCCGCAGTTTCTGTATGGCGGAGCAAATAATACCAATCCTTTTGGTTGGGGGATGAGTGACACCTATAAAACGACTCATCAATATAAAACACTGTGGATTGAGCAGGATGCCAGTGCTGGGACACCTATTGTTCCTTTTGACGGCGATTATGCAAAAGTTGATTTTTTAAAATACGACATTACTGCCCTTCCTTATTATTTGAAGCGCGATGCAAACGTATTTATTTTAGGAGTAGGCGGTGGTCGTGATGTATTAACCGCATTAATTTTTAATAATAAACAAATTACTGGTGTTGATATTCATCCTGTCATTGTGGATTTAATCAAAAATAGATATGCCCAATTTACCGGTAACATTTACAATAATAAGTACGTGAATATTGTAGTAGCTGAAGGTCGAAGTTTCCTGGCTAGAAGCCATTCTCATTTTGACATCATACAGATTCCTCTAATTGACAGCTGGGCAGCGACCGTTGCCGGAGCATTTGCGATGACGGAAAACAGCTTATATACCAAAGAAGCATTTTTAAATTACATCAATCACTTATCACCATCAGGTATTCTCAGTGTCTCGCGATTTTATTTCACTCCTGATAATCAAACGATTAAAGTGGCTATTCTTGCGCGAGTTGCTCTGGAACAAATAGGAGTTAAAAATATAGAAAATAATATTGTTGTTATTAAAAATAGTAGCGTAAAGAAAAGAAATACTGTAGCGACTGTTTTGGTCAAGCGAGAGCCGTTTACCGACAGTGAACTAAAGCAAATTCAACAGTTAGCTGATAGCTTACATTTTGGTATGGTCTATATTCCTCACGGAATGCACAATGAATCTTTATTTGAAAATGCATTGACGACGAATAACTTAAACCAATTACTTGACAACTATTATTATGACATTCGCCCTAATAGCGATAATAGGCCATTTTTCTTTCAAATGTTCTATTTCTCCAAAGTTATGGATATCTTAAATGGCAAAGAAATTACAGGGCAAGTATTTAATTTTTATGGGGTTTTTGTTCTTTTCTTTCTTTTGATCACTTCTACTGTTTTAGTTCTCTTATTTTATATTGTTCCCTCGTGCTTTTCAAAAAATAAAGGTCAATTGTCCATTTCCTGGGGTGCTTATTTTATTTTTCTAGGCCTAGGATTTATGTTTATTGAAATTCCTTTCATACAACAAGGAGCTGTTTATTTAACAAGTCCTGTCTATGGTTTATCCATCAGTCTATGCGGGTTATTATTTTTTGGTGGTCTAGGCAGTATGACGACTGGGCGTTATGAACAGACCAGTCTAAAATATTTATTGATTATTAGTCTTGTTGCTGTTGTGGTAATTGCCACATTACTTTCTTGTTACTTTAATTGGTTTTTACATTACACAGAAGTGCAGCCCTGGTTTTTAAAAGTATTATTTTTTATTTTAATATTAGCTCCCACTGCTTTTTTTATGGGTGTTGCACTACCTGCTGGTATTCGTTTCGCCCAAGAGCGGTTTACAAATAATATACCTTGGTTTTGGGCATTGAATGGGGCGTCGTCTGTTTTAGGTTCTATTATTGCAATGGCTGCGTCCATGATGTTTGGTTATAATATAGCGCTACTTCTAGCCGCATTATCCTATTTATTTGCAATTTTGTTCGGTGTGACTCAACTATTGCGCAACGAGAAAAAGGTTGTTACTCGGTGACTAGATAAGACTCAAGATCACTGGTCGACTGAGTGCAACGAGAGTTAGAATTCCTAATACAGCGTATCGATTGAGGTAATATAGGATCCCCTTACGCTCACTGGACCTTTGTCGCAACTCTTTTGCAGAAGAGAATGGTTGCGTCGCTGCAGTGCGTGAATCTTCCTGTTTCGTGTACACTCCTGTTTGACGCCCCGTGCCTCCTCGTCCTTCTCTCTCTGTCGCGAGTTTCGAAAGAGGTATAACCTCCTGGTTGACCCAGCATTTAAGAGCAGCACAGACTGGCAAATAAAGAAGAATGACGATCTCACCAAATATTCGCGCCTCAGGGAAATTGCCAATTAGCAATAAACCTAAAAAATAAAATAAGGCAAGATAGCGAATGGGTCTGTATTTCGCAGGAATATAATCATAAAAGGCAAACCATAATAATGGCAGTCCTGCTAAACAGTACACAAATAAAAAAATATGTTGCATGTTTAAAAGCCAATAGAGATTGATTTCGAAATAAGTATATTCTGATGCTTGGTAATACCATTCGACAAGACCACCAGGTAAGTTCCTTGTCCAAAAGAGCACCAAGCCTCTAGTGATCATATAAGCTAGCAGGGCAAAAGAAAAAGGTTTCAGCACTTGTTTTAGCTGTGACCAATGCACCAAGGGGATAAGAAGTACTAACAAAATACTGCTTTCCCTATTTAACGTAGCTAATGCGATGAAACAGGTTAAGAGAAGCCATTGAGCACGTAAACACAGCAAGAATCCAGCCGTCATAAAAAAGAGTGAGGCGCTGTCATAAGGATAGTAATACGGAGCGGGGTAGTTTTTTGCTAAGCCATAATTAATGGCCGTTTCTAGGGGTAATAGTAATAAAAAAAGCCAACTAAGGCAGGTGGCACATCGTGGAGAAAACTCTTGTTGCAATAACTGTTTCATCGCAGCATACAATAGACCAACAAAAATAAGCTCTACAAGAAAAAACAAATTAGGAATATCCATAGGAAGAAAAGCATGTAAACCGCGAACCAATGCAGGGACTAAGAGTCTTTGACCAAAAGGGAGCCGTGCAGAAAAATCTACTAATTGATCCAGCACTACGTCGGCATAAATAAACGTTAATTTTAGGTGCATATAAACGTAGCTAAATAGTAATAGGCACGTTAAGAAATAGGTCTTATAACGGAATAAATCCTGACTCATGGCACATTCCTTTGATTAAAAATAATGTTCTTTATTTCTTTTTGATTAATATAACTATTTTATCATTTTAAGTGGAGTAAAAAGATGAGTCCATCAAGATTTAGTAGCGACTATTGGTACTAGTTACTCTCCCTCGATGGAGAGGAAATAAGAGGCTGAATAATATTCAGATGGCACAAACAGTTCCCTCGCCTGCGTGAGATATTTTGATTAGAACCAAATACTCAATCACGGGAGAGGGCCTAGACGGATATTTCATTCTTAGCCTGAGGGCTATACCAGATCAACCAAATCGGCATGCTTTTTCTTCTGTTGCTACTTCAGGAGTATAAGGGGCAAGATGTTCTTGGGGAGCGAATAAATTGACCACCTTAGAACTCACTGGAATAGATTCTGCTGCACTGGTTAATTTTTCCTCTGGTTGAGGAGTATGACCAAGAGCATTCAACATTTTTGCAGTTGTATTTCCTGGGGTTTCTTCAGCTAATACCTCATGGTTAGTATTTGCTGCAGCAGTAACAACCTCCTGTTGTTTAAAACGATATAAATTCGCTAAAACAATAGTCGACTCAAGCACCATCAGAGCAACACCTAGTGCGGGATTAAGAGCAAAACCTAATGCGACAAACAATCCTGCTGCAACTAAAGTAACCAAAGAGTTATAGCTTAAACTTACGAATAAATTTTGGAAGATATTGCTTTTAGTTTTCTCAGCAACATCAAATGCTGTAGCAATAGGAAATAACAATCCTTCCTGCACTACTATACCTGCGTGTTGTTCGGTAACATCATCACCAATACTTGATCGCACGGCAACACCAACATCTGCATAGGCAATTGCGGTAACATCATTGGCAGCATCACCGACCATGGCCACTTTATAGCCTTGGCGTCTTAGCTTCTCAATATAACTTGTTTTAGAAACTTCACCTTCTTTGGTAACCGCACCTACCGTGTTGGCACAAATGTTTTCTTCGTCAATACCTAATGATGCGGCATATTTTTCTGCCGTAGCTTTATCTGCACCGGTGCAAAGATGTATTTTTTTACCCTGGCGCTTTAACTGGTCGATTGTTGCTTTGGCATCTTTACGTAAAGGATCGTTTAAAGCAATTTGGCCTATGATTTCTTTTTTATACACAATATAAATGGAACCATTTTCAGGATTATCATAAGGCTCATTGATTTCTGCCATTCCATTGGCTAACAGCATATCTTTATTGCCTATCATAAATCGCTCGCCATTAATCAAAGCGCTTATCCCAGAGTGATGGCTTTTATCAATAGCCGTTATTTCTAAAGGATGATTGGAGGTAGTGTTCTGAGCTTCTGCATGCGACTTAATAATTTGGGCTACGGGGTGATCTGATTGAGATTCTAATAACGCCACATGTTGCCATAGCTTTTTATCTTGCCAAAACTGTTTATTTGCAGTATGCAATGCATTAACCTCAATATTTCCTTGCGTTAGCGTGCCGTTTAAATCAAAAACAATGATGTCAATATCTGCTGCTGCTTGTAGTGCCTTTCCATTTTTAAAATGAATCCCTTCATCAGATGCTTTTTTCATCCCAATTCTAACTGCCATAGGAGTAATCAAACTCAGGGCACAAGGACAAGCACTGACCAAAACAGAAACCACACATTGAATAGCCAAGGCAGGGGTGAACACTACGCCGATAACAAGACCTGATATAAGTGCTATAGAGAGCAATCCAGGGATAAAGTATTTCAATACAGTGTCAGCAAAAACCTCAACAGGTGCTTTTTCATCATTAGCTTTTTCAATGTTTTTGGCGATCAATGAGAGATAAGAGTTTTGATAGGTTTTAGTAACACGCATTTCCAACGAGGGGATATGATCTGCTAAGCGCATGCCTGCTTTAACTGCGTCGCCGGGCTTAAACTCTTTGAGATAGGGCGAGCCATCGACGCGCGTAGTATAAATAAGTGCTTTTTGAGTTAATACCCCATCGACAGGAATAACATTTCCTTTTTTCACTACAATGATATCGTTAGGAATTAATGTTTTGACAGAGATTTTCTTATCAGGATTACCTTTCAGTAATACTCGTTGGGGCGCACAGTCACGTATATCTAATTTATTTTTAATTTCATCTTTTAAAGTATGTTCAATGCCTTCACCTAAATGCCAAAAGCCTAAAACTAGAGGCGCGGCCTCAAACATCATGGGTAATCCAGGAACAAAAAGGCTAACGATAGAGACAACGACAATAGTCACCGTACTAATTGCGTATAAGGTTGAGGTATTCCACTTGTCTTTAAGTAAGGCATCTAAGGCTGATTGATAAACATTATATCCCAAATACAGGGTCATCAAAGAAGTAAGTGCTGTGATGACATAATAAGCAATAACAGGAATATTAAAACTGGCAATAGAAAGGATCAGTAAGCCTGCTCCCCAAATTAGTCCTAATGTGGCTTTAAGCCAATGATTATCATGGCCATGATCGTGATCGTGATCGTGATCGTGATCGTGATGATGATCGTGATGATGGTCGTGATGATGGTCGTGATGATGGTCGTGATGATGGTCATGATGATGGTCGTGATGATGGTCATGATGATGGTCGTGATGATGGTCATGACCATGGCAATCGTTATCGCAGTGGTCATGAGTGTTACCATGCTTTCTATTTTTTTTACGTTTCTTGGGGCGGTCAGGATGTGCAGGCATAGAAGCATGTGCATGTTCTTCATGTCCCGTTTCCTCATCATCCCAAAGCGTTTCCATCTCCATTTTTTCGTCAAGCACAATCTCTTCTGCCAACAAAAGTTGGTTGACTTTGTTTTGTATGGCAGTCGCATCTTCGGAGGTACACAATAGGCTGATGCTTTTATTCGTGGTGGTCAAGTCTATGGCCACTCGTATTAATGGCAGCTCTTGGTCCTCATTTAAAATATGCTTAATTTTCTCTGCAGTTTGTTCGGGAGCGAGAAAGGGGAGAGTATCCAAAAGGCGGAATCGATAATTATAATAATACATTGGTTTCCTCCATTATAAAGGACTGTATAGGCGTTAAAGAGGGCTAGTAGAATGAACGATCTGACCTATAACGCTACAGAGCATGCTATGGCTTTTAAAAGTGTTACATTGTAACATTTTATTGATAAAGAACAAGACGCATTAAGTAATTTTTAAACCACAGGAGTATTGTGTTAAATAATTAGGGAGTTGTTTAATTATTTTTCTGTGAAGTCAGGACTGTGCTACAATGTCTCACTTGAACGATTAAATTTAAAAAGAATTGATGAAACACAATTTGTTGGATAAAGCTTATAAACATTGTATGAGCCACGGCTATAGATTTACGGAGCCAAGAGAGCGTGTCCTCAAAATATTGGTGGACGAGCGAAAACCTCTCGGCGCCTACGATATATTGCAAAGACTATCAATGGAGGTTGATAATCCTAAGCCTCCAACAGTTTATCGTGCCATTCAGTTTTGGCATCAAGAAGGATTTATTCATTGCATTGACAGTCTCAAATCCTACGTCGCTTGTTTGCATGGACATCATGTGGGGCAGGCTCAATTCCTCATTTGTAACCGATGCGATTTTGTCAAAGAACTAGAATGTATGATTGATTTCACTTCGGTAACCGAATCAGCTGCTGCTATTCAATTTTCAATTATAAATTGTACTGTAGAAATCAAAGGGGTATGTGCTAATTGCACTTTGTCCAATCTAGAGAATTAATCCTCAGCGAGCATTGCATCATGGCTTTGAGGCACATATAACTACTCTGAATAATCTTTATTTGATGTTTGTGTCAAGCCAACGGATGCGGCTCAAGAGACTCATAAGCTTGGGCAGCTTTCTCTCCATTTTAATTTAAAATAAAGAGGTGTGTCGTTAATGATACACCTCTTTAATATTGTTCTACTCCTTCTCGCATTACATGGATGATTGTATGCTAGAACGATGTTCTACCTCATCACTAGCTTCAGACGTTAGCTGCTCTTTTTCAATTTCTGCTTTTAACGCATTTATTGAGCCTTTTAACTCACTAACTCGCTCCATTGATGATTTCTTAGAATCTTGAACAGCTGAAACACCAGTGAATGCTTCTTTCACGCTTTGTACAAATCTATGGATGGCACCCAATATTCCTCTAGACTCAGATAATTTTTTTGTATTCTCGGGACAAACACAATCATCACATTCCTTTATAATATCGTTCTTCCCTTTTCTCTCGTAAATGTAATCATCCCGTAAATTAATTAATTTGTTACAGATCACCTGTGCTTCCTTGGCGGCTCCAGTAAAGCCACTTTTTTCTAAGGCATTGGCTTTCTTCATCATTCCTTCTATCTTTCCATCAATTCCTAGATTGTGTATTGTCGCTTTGCGAGCTTTTATTTCAGGTGTGTCAGGCTGAGGCTTTATCGCTATATCGATAATTGCCTCTTCTTTTTTCGCTGTTGTCACATTAGGATCTTTGAGGTCGGGTACTCGCTCTTCTTGTTTCACTACTACTTCAGTAGGATCTTTGATTTCAGTTGGTTGTACTATTATTTCTTCTTGTCTCGCTTCAGCGATTAATTCCTCATCTTTTTTGGGGGGCTCGATTACAACGCTTTGCTGTACTTCTTGATGGATATTTTGTTGAGGTACATCAACTACTCTTTCTGTCTGAACCGTTGTCGTAACCACTTCTTCTTTTTTCATTGCGGCAACAGTCTCTAATGCTGAATCACGAGAAGATTCTGCTTCCTGTAGCCCACGAATTCCGCTAGATAATTCGTTCTCTATGGATTGAAGAAACTCATCTGTCGTATCTAGCGCTGTCTGTTTAGAAGTAACCTCTTGAATTACTCTAGCTTTAGATGATTCGGCTTCTTGTACACCAGTAGGATTTACAATACCTTCTTTTGCCCCCATATCGTTTAATTTTTGTTGAACCTCTCGGGCTCTTTTTTCTTCGGCTATCCTTTTTTCTTCGGCTAATTGTTTGTTTCTTTCTTCCGATTTTCTTGCTTCATCTATCTTTCGTGCTTCTTCTAGCCTTTTTGCTTCAGCTTCTTCACGTTGTTTTATCTCCTTGCTTGTTTCCAATAAAGTCGTATTTTGGGGCGATTGAGCAATAAATTTTTCTACGGCGTCTCTCACTTCACGTTTATCTTTATTTTTCTGTACTGCGGCTGTTACATCGGAATTTCCTCCAGATATAGCCGCCCTTCGTCCAGTTATTTTACTGGGATCTATCATACCTGGGGTGCTATTTTTTTTACGTATCTCCGCTACGCCTTCACTTAGAGATTTTCGTAAATCATCTAATCCATCTTCACCTATCAAATCTAATAATTGCTGTTGATTTTCTGTAAGCTCTACCTCATCAAGGTCTTCATCACCTATTGTTACTGCTAAATCTATCAACTTGTCAGTTAGGTATTCTCTCTCTGCTCTTGCTTCTTGCCTCTTTTGGGATTCTATACCCTTTCTTTGGAGCTCCCCTAGATCTATATCACCTTTCCCAACGGGGGGCGTAGTGGTCGAGGGGCTAGGCTCTTGTACCTTGTTATTATCTGAGGAAAGAGTCACTTTCTCTTTTTTCGCTGATGATAAACCTCCCATGGGGGGCGGTGGTGGAACATTAAATTTAGCTGGAGGTGGTGGAACATTAAATTTAGGTGGAGGTGGTATATTAATGTCAGGAGGAGGTGGCGGCGCATCAGGTATTTGACTGACTTCCTCTGAAGAACTTTGCTGTTTTGCTCTTTCTTCCTCTGCTTTTCTTTGATTCTCTTCCTCTTCAAGTTTCCTTTTAGTTTCAATTTTTTCTAATTCTGTACCCACTTGGCCTTTAACATCTTTTAATTTACCTTCCATCGCCTCTTTTTTTTGTTTTAATTGTGTGAGGAGTCCCTCTTGGCTTTCTAGGGCTTGTTGGTATTCGCCTTGACTTGCTTGAGCAGTTTTTAATTTTGTTGATAATTCACCAAATTGGCTCAGCAAACGCTCTATCTCTGCTTCTTTAGTTCTAATGCTTTGTTCATAGCGTTGAATTGCTTCCCGTTTTTCTTGTTCAATTTGTTCTTGAGTTTTTTCTGTTACTTGTGTTCCACCGGATTTTCTTAACGTTGTCCCTCCATCTTTTAATTGTTGCACCATGTCCCCACTGGGATCCGTGTTAGTTTGGGGCCTCTCTGGAGTGCTAGTTGTAGGGGTATTTCCGGTTTTATCCCCTTTTGCTTTAGGAGTAAAATTAAACGGAGGTGGAGGTGGTGGTACACCATCAAACTGGGGCGCATCAGGTACGGATTGAATGCTTGAAGATAATTCGGTTGTGCTATTTTTTATTTCTCTGGATTTTACAGTAAGTTTGTTTATTTCATCCTTAATGTTTTTTTGCAAGCCCTCAATTTCTTTCACTATGCCATTAATTGCGACCGCATTGCTATCTACTTGCCTTTTCGTTGTTTCAACGTTTGTGACTTCATCACGGAGCCTTCTAATTTCACCCTGTAGCAATGAAACTTTTCCTGCCAGCTCGGCCTGTTTTTTCACTAATCCTTCTACAGGATCTGCCTCTGATCTGCCTCGCATTTGGTCACCTACTTGTTGAAATTGAAAGGAAGGAAAACTTGCCTTTGTTCCTCTGTAATTATAAAAAACATTGTGTGTTTAATTTGATCATAGGCGATAGGCGTAAATATGCAAATTGAAATAGCTATTTAGACAGATTTTTTGAATGGCTATATGGGTGAGTAAAGAGAAAAATATCAATTTTATCAGTGAAATAACGACGCTGTAATTTTCTGCTCTTATATCGCATCAATGACGCAGGTTTTAGAATACCTCATTGGTCTTCATATACTAGCTACCTGGAGCATGATTATGATCAATGTCGTCAAAAAGTAGTTACTATCGTCTTGTTGATATTTTGTCCCTCATGTTGTAAAATTGGCCAGAATTTGGTGTGCTGAAATCTTTATCACCTAATTAAGAGAGTCATGTTGCTATCATGAGTCCCTAATAAAACAATAGCCTAGGCACAATCAATCAAGTCATGATACGAACGCAAAGTGAAGAGCATTTCACCTATGAGACAACCTCAATTTTTGACAGAAATACAACGCTGGATCGATTAACATCTTAGTCTCAGTACCATAGTCAATCCAGTATATCAGGAGCAGTGTAACAATGGGCAAAACCAAGACTAAACAAGAAATAGATATATTGGTAAGAGCATTTATAAATGCAAGGTTTGATGGTCAGAATAATACCAGCGTCCTTAGCCGAAAGAGTGAGGGAAATAAGACACAACCTTTAGCCGCTCTAATTGATACAGAAACAGAGTTTGGTCTACTAGAGGTTGCCTTAAATGCGGCTATAGTAAGAGATCCGGATTATAAGAGTGGTGAGATATCCATAAAGCATCTAGGAGGCAGTGCTATTCCTGTTTTTTTAGCGGCTTTCAATGAGGTTAATCTTGTTTTTCGCTTGTTACCCAAGGGGCCATACATCACTTCTTATAAGGATTTGCAAGAAGGACAGACTAAAGAACATTTGCCCAAACAATATTTCTTTAATAAGTTAAAATATAGAGACAAAACATATCATCTAGAAGTGATAGAATGTTGTGACAAAGGAAGTTTAGAGCTACAGGCACGAAATAATGCTGAACTCCTCAAGAATAAACAACAACTTTTGTTAAGCTATTCAATAAATATCCTGCAGATCATGATTGATTTTAAGGCGGTAGGCATTGTTTTTCCCGATATTAAACCCAGTAATTTTCTCGTTACTAATGATGGGCGTATAGTGATTGCGGATATCAAAACATTATTAGATATACGCGATAAAACATCTGTTCTTAAAGGGGAGGTGATGAATACTCCCATTTATGAATCTGGCAGCGGGTTAATGAGGGCTTCGCAAGGATTAGCCAAGAGCGAATCTTTTGGTTCTGTTCGCAGTAAAACCATCAGTATTGATGAAATTGAATTAAAATCTCGATATATGGTTGGGGTTACTTTATACGAATTGGCAACAGGCCAGATGGTTGCAATCGCTTTAGCAGAAAAACAAAAAATAGCATTCAATTTGCGAGAAGAAGCAAAATATCATTACGATCAAATTCAGAAAAATGGTACCGCAGGAGAGATCGCGCGGGCAAAGACGGAATATGATACTAAAGAGGATGAATATCAAAGGCTCAGTAAGAAGCGGCCTCATGATGAAATGAGTTTTGAGTTGGATGTTTTTAAAAAAGAAGTTGGCTCCACGTTAAAAAAAATCATCCAATCTTTTATCAATGCGGATAGAAGCCGTCGTATGAGCTTTGAGGCTGCTCTTAAACAACTTTGTGCATTGAAGGGGGCATTGCTCTTACTCAGACCGAGAAAGAGTTCTTATGAAGCAATTGCTAGTTCTTCTGCTTCCGCTGATGGAAATATAGCTATGCCGTCATCATCTCAGGTAGTTGCTGAAGACGAACGACAAAGTCCAAAAGTGAAGAAAAGGAAAGACAATTTTGTAGAGAAAAAAAGAGGGATATTTCAGAAAGATCGAACAGTGAGTGTTTCTACTGTTATTGACAAAAAGATAAAGGATGTCCCGGCTGAGCCTGAAGCCCCACAACCTGCAACATCGCGAGAATCTCTTTCACCATCGAAGAAGAAGATAGAGTTTACTGTAAAGCGACCGACTGAAGAGGAATCTTCAAGTGTGCGAGTAAAAAAAGGATATTCCGAAGAGAAAAAAAGAACGATATTTCAACGAAATCGAACAGCGAGCTCACCCGTTGTTGTTGATCCAAGAGTAACAAAGTCAGAAGAGACCTCGTCATCAGAAGTATTGCCACGCTTTTCCATGTTTAAAGATTTAATATCACCTAGAAAATCATCTAAAGCGTCACTGTCTCCTCGAATAGCTACGCCTTCATCCTCTAGTGAAGAAGTGACTCACTCCATTGAGGAAGAATCATCGTCAACAGGAAAAAGCATTCCTAGAGATAACTTTTTCAAAGAGGAAAGGGCTGTTCGTCAACAAGCAAAAGACTTGTCAAAAGAGCCAGAGGTACCGCACAGTAGCCAAACTCCATCATCCTCTTCGCAGTAAACGTTGGACCCCCCTCATCTATAGCCTAATAACTATCGGTGAGGGAGGATCCCATGCTTTTTATAAGCTCCAATCAATAGGATCTCGACCCTGTGTCGCTAAAAAAGTATTTGCTTTTGAAAAATGACGACAGCCATAAAAACCTTGATGAACAGAAAATGGTGATGGATGGGCCGCAGTTAGCACCAGATGTTTTTTATCACTAATCAAAACATTTTTATTTTTTGCATGAGCTCCCCACAATAAAAATACTAGTGGGTGAGTATGATGATTTAATTTTTTAATGACATTATCAGTAAAAGTAGTCCAGCCTATTTTAGAATGAGACTGCGGCTTGCTTTGTTCCACGCTGAGCGAGGTATTGAGCAATAAAACACCTTGGTTGGCCCATTTTTTTAAACAACCGTGGGTCGGAATAGGGAGGTTCAAATCATTTTTTAATTCTTGAAAAATGTTCTTCAATGACGGAGGAGGCGTAACCCCTGGTTTTACAGAAAAAGAAAGACCATGAGCTTGTCCTGGACCATGATATGGGTCTTGTCCCAAAATCACCACTTTGACTTGCTCATAGGGCGTTTCTTTAAATGCGTTGAATAATTCATTCTGGGCCGGGTAAATTGTTTTTCCTGCCATTTTTTCTTGCTCAAGAAATTGTAAAATAGATTTGAAATACGGCTGTGCCTTTTCATCTCCTAAGACGTCGGCCCAAGTTGTAACGGAATCTGTCATAACAATCTCGCAGTTTATGATGGAGGGCATAGTAGCACAGAGCCTTTGTGAAATCACTTTAAGCCGCTCTTAAACTCATCAAGGGGCTTTTCCAAACCTCTGGAAAAAGTAATAATAGGATTAGCATCAACTGATCATTGCTGTACTAATCCTAAAATAGGTGCAATTAGTTATGTGAGCAGCGTACTATGTATGAGCATGTTGCTGATCAGTCGCGATAAAATTATTAATAATAATGACGAAAGGATTAAGTACTTTATGAAAATCAAATTACTCGCGCAATATACCAATCTATTTAGGATAAAGAAACACTGGCAGTGCGGGTTGTTTAGTCTATTGTTGTCAATGAGCTGTTGGGCTACTAGCAGTGATGCTGAGCTGGCCAAAAAAATTGACACGATTGAGAAAAAATCAAAATCAGTAATCGGCATTACCGCTATTTATATCGAGAAAAATAAGATAGTTGGGCATAACAGTAACAAACGTTTTTTTATGGCAAGCACTATCAAACTCCCAATAGCCTTAGCTTTTTTGCACCGGGTGGATGAAAAACAAGATTCTTTGAATCGTGTTATTAAGATGGATATGAAAAATTCTGTCCCTGGTTCCGGATCTTTGCATCATCTATTTGAGAAGAAAAAGCTCAATATGTCCATGCAACAAATACTCAAATACATGATGAGAAATAGTGATAACAGTGCGAGTGATACTGTGCTGCATGCAGTGAATGGACCGGAATATGTGAAAAAACGTATGGATGCATTGGGATTTAAAAATATTTACGTCAACCGCTCTATCCTGGAAATGTTCTTAGATACCAATCATGTGGATCATGCTTATTTAAATAAACCTCAACCGGTTAATGCGTGGCAAAAAACCTTTAACCAGGTTCCTCTTGAGCAAAAAAAATTAGCTTGGCAGCGTTTTGAAAACGATACACGTGATACCACAACCCCTGAAGATATGGCTAAATTGCTAGTAAAAGTATATAAAAAGCAAGCGCTTTCTGAGGCAAGCACCAAAGTACTGATGAATATTATGGAGCAATGCAGAACTGGTAGAAGCAGGATAAGAGGCTTATTGCCCGGCTCTGTGAAAGTAGCTCACAAAACCGGAACATGGGCAATATATGAGCAGGATTATTTGAGGTATCCAGGCGTTAAAAAATTATACCGCTTTGCCAGCGACGTGGGTATTATCACTTTACCCAATAATAAAGGGCATATTGCTATCGCAGTATACGTTAAATCGCAATCAGCGAGTGATTATCCTCGCAGTCGAGCTATTGCCCTGGCAAGTAGAGCTGTTTACGATCATTTTATGCGACAGTAAGTTCACAATAGCCCTCTTCAGAAACTCGCTGAGGAGGGGGAAGTGCGAGGAGCGACGAATTAATTCGCCTCCTTAGTAGCGTTTTCGACGAGTTCTAATAAAACCAATAGGATCTCAATCCTATTGGTAACTGTTCATGTAAGAGTCCCCATTCCAGTAGGTTGAGTCAAAATGCCCCCTGCGCCCGCTCGCGGAACTTTGTTTGGAAATAGATAGTTAATCGTGGGAGCGGGTTAGGGACTTAGAATGCTCTTTATTCTTTTACCTAACTATATTTTTTGAGGATCTTTCAGAGACAAGCTGCGCGACGTAGAGAGAAGGTTGAATTCCTTACATCAATGGAAGTAACGCTGGGCTTGAGTTCATAGGGAATCCATGTTGATTTAATTTTGTAAACACAGTATAATTATACTCCATGTGTGCCTTTGAAATTTTTTGAGATTATTATGAGTCAATTTTGTTATTTTGCTGCAAGCTCATGGAACGCAAATAATTTTAGTGGATTGGATCTAGAAAATTTAACACAAAAACAATTTATGGATTTTGTTTTTAATAAGATCCTAACTTCAAAATATACTATTGAACAGTTTCTATTTGAAGATGAAGAAAATGCCCTTTTAAATAGTAGAATGACTGATACTCTTCCTTCAAAACCGGGACATGGACAAGAAAAAAAGCGTCTCTTTGAAATTATGTTTAAAATTAAAGGTATTGATAAGCAAGGATTATTAGAGTGTGACAATAAAATAGATCTAAATAAATTAGAAATAACCGACTTAGTAGTCTCTGGGTTTATATATCATGATCAAGGCAAATATAAAGCGGTGCAGTTGAAAGAACAAATAGGAAAGAATTATATACAGAAACGTCTTGAAAGAGAACCAGTAGAATTGAAATGTACTCTTGACTTTAAGGAAGAAATTACATCATTGAAAAGTGATAAAGATTCTAATAAAGAAAGTACGACAACGTTGAAAAAACTAAGAAATAATATTGAACTGTTAGAAAAAGCCATCGAAGATTTAGAAGTTTATTCTAAAGAGCACTCTGGAGTTAGTCCTAATAAAGAGAGAGAGGCGCACGCTTTATATATCCAACTTAAAGACTTTTGTGCGGATCTAAAAAACGAGACCTACGTTAAAAATAACTTTAATGCAATGAAAACTAAATTTGACAAGATAATAGACGATCCTTTGATTGAGAAGCTTGCTGAGCATAGAACATTTCATAAAAATGTTTTGGCAAATATTTTGCTCTACTTGACTATTATTGGCGGTTTAATTGATATTGGGATGCGTATAAGTTCATATGCAACTACAGGTCATTCATATGGTTTATTTAGTAAAACAGATGGTCAAAAGCAAATAGAAAAAATTAGTGAACGATTTAAAACGTTAGAACAAGAGTTACCAATAGAAGATTCTGAAAACGAAAATGAGATTCGACTAAATTCCAATACTTAGTTTGATGCGACACAAATAACCCCACATAATTACGAGGACGGGTCTGTGTATATTTCTCCGAATGCTACCACTTCCGCCTTATTCAGGGGGCTATAGATTGATGAGCAACTTGCTGCTCTACTTCCTTATCTGCTAACAGTGGTTGTTTCTCTTCATCAAACATTCTTAGTTTTCTTACCCCTCTTGAGGCGCTTAGTTGTTGCTCTAGTCCCGATTCATCTTCTCTCCTGTTTTGTGGGGCAGGATTGGCTATGGGCTGCTCTTTTTCATGTTCTGCCGGATGTTTAACAAATAAACTTTCAGTGCCCCATCCTATTAAACCACCCGTTACTGTTCCTAATAATGGTAGAACAATTAAACTGACTCCTAATGTCCATGGAATAAGGCAAAGATCTACAACTAATCCAAGACACAATCCAAGTAATCCACCTAAAAGTTTCCATAGATAGGAATGATAGTGAGGTGTTTCCTCTATAACAGAGGGTTCACGAGAGGTAGTTGATGTATTATTAGTTGGTTCTTGCTCTATAATTAAAGGGCTTATCTGCGATAAATGCCCTGTTTGCAATTCTTTGAATGATTTTTTCCTATGCAGGAATAGTTCTTGGAGCACTGTTGCCGATGGTATTTCTTGTTCTACTAGTGCAAGCGGTTTCGTATTTCCCTTTTGTTCCATGTCTGCAACAGGTGTTAGCCGTTTATTTAAACCAAATCGGGCATTTTGCCTTCTAAGCTGTCGAAAGGGAGTTAATGGTGTGCTATTAATTTTAAGGGAAGAAAGGAGAGCATCCTCTGCTTCTTTAATTTTCTTGTTGTCATGTTTTCTTAAAGTGGGGATCAAACGATAACCATCATCAATCCATTTCTTGAAATTATCGAATCCTTGTTTGTCTTTGGCGGATAACGCTGTTAAATTTTTTGCTTGTTTAAGTAATTCATGCCAACGCTCAAAGTACTCCATCGCTACATCACAAACTTGAGCAAATTCTTTTTTAGTATGTACGCCATTTTTATATTTTAGCTCAGCATCAATAACTTGCTGCAGCGCTATTTGGATCTTTTCAATATGTCTTTCGTAAGCTAGGCCGTACCACTTGATTTGTATTTCATCCTGTAGCGACTTAACGGGGATGAACGGGTCTTTTACTCCTATGGACTTATACCCGCTTACTTTTTCATGGGTCGTATACTCATCACCCACATGACGGACAGAACTATATATGCCTAGTGTTCTATCACTTTGATCGATAATACCTGGTCGCACCCCTGCTTTGTATAATCGCGGCTCAATAGCTGCTAAAATTTTATTGTATTCCTGCTCTTTACCTTCAGGAATGTAAATAGTAATTTGCATTCCGTTGGATACGCGTAAAATATCACGCATAGCCAGTTCTTTCTTTTGTCTCGTGAGTCCGTGGTCGCTAAGAAATTGTTCATCTACCTGGCTGATCTCATGCAGCAACCTTTGAGCCGCATTGATTCTTGCCGTTTTAAAACAAGGTACTCGTTGTTCGAGCAACATGGGATAGAGCAGATCCCATGCCTTGTCCAGATCTGCTGGATGTATACTTA
The DNA here is from genome assembly GCF_000953135.1 of Legionella fallonii LLAP-10. Classification (NCBI taxonomy): domain Bacteria; kingdom Pseudomonadati; phylum Pseudomonadota; class Gammaproteobacteria; order Legionellales; family Legionellaceae; genus Legionella; species Legionella fallonii. The sequence continues at coordinate 312,664 of NZ_LN614827.1, forward strand.
AATGAATTTTCCATGCAGAGTCTTTGTAACCCTTCATTTTGTCCAATTTAAAGGCTGCAAACGCATCAGCATCAGTATTTTTCTCTGATAATTGGCCATTATCTCTATTTTCTGCTGTATTAGGCTTACTCCACGGACTCAGTACGCCACCAATATAAGCAACGTAGTCACCAACTTTTATCTTGGTAAACTGGGGATAAGTGAGATTTAATTTAGAATAGGACATTTCCAATAGATCGCTATCTTCAGCTATCATTTCTTCGGTATTCTTTGTTTGGCCAGGCATAGGTTAATTCTTGGAGATAAATACAAATCGAGGGCTTATTGTACCATAAATGATCATATTGAAGAAGAGCTCTTTTTGCTGTAAACCCGGAATACTCAACAGGAGCCCATCGATTGCTTTTTAAAGATTAATCCATTCTTCCGGTGTAGACGATAATTTTTTTATCAATTCAAAGAGCATCCCAGCATGATATCCATCGCATACCGCGTGATGGAGTTGTGCTGCTATGGGAAGCACTACTTTATCTGCTTGTTGTGTGTATTTACCTATAGTGATAATAGGCGCTAAATAACGAGCATCATCATAAATATTCAAATTAAATGCTGTGAAATCAAGCCAAGGGACACATGAAATAGGGAATGTATTTCCAGGCTCTCCTTCTTTCGGAGTAAAAGCCTTTGTCGCCCCATAGGTTTCCATATCAGTAAGATAATTAAGATAAAAAGCTGAAAAATCTTTATTATAAGGCGTCCATAGATTAGAAAATGTTTTATCATCATCATGAAATAGGGTATAGCAAGGAGACCTAAAATTCCAAATACCAAGCTCACCTTGCTCACTATAATCAATGCGTAGTTCTTCCTGTTGATTAATAGCAGTCGTAATAAGATAAATCATTACGGGATATAGTTTAATTGACTCTTTCTTGCATAGAGATAAGAGTTTTCCGATATCGATGTGGATTGTCAGGCTGTAAGTACATTTAACTTGTTGAGAATAATGATCAAAATAGGGTTTCCTTGGCCATGTATCTAAATTAATTACATTGAATAAAGGAGAATCATTTTTCATTTTTACTCACTTAAATAATATTGCATTATCCTGAGACTTCTGGATGATAAATTAATAAACAATAGAAGTAAATTTTAAAAAACAGTAGAAAATAAATGATGAATGGTTTGTAATGATAAAATCTCTAGCAAAAGGAAGAGCAAATGAAAATTATTATAGTGGGTGGTACTGGAACGATAGGCAAGGCCGTTTCTAAAGAATTAGCACAACGTCATACAATTATTTCTGTTGGCCATACACGTGGTGATTTTCAAGTTGATATCAGAGACTCTGAATCAATAGAGGCGCTTTATAAGGCCGTGGGCCCTTTTGATGCCTTAGTCGCTGCGACCGGAGAGGTGCACTTTGGTTCTTTAACAGAGTTTACCGAAGAACAATATAATGTTGGTTTGAATAGCAAGTTAATGGGGCAAATTAAATTGGTGCTCATTGGGTTTCAATACATTAACAATGGGGGCTCATTCACGCTGACGAGTGGTATTCTCAGCAATGACCCAATCCGCTTTGGTTCTTCTGCTGCTATGGTTAATGGGGCTATTGATTCTTTTGTAAAAAGCGCGGCTATTGAAATGCCCGATCGTTTGCGTATTAATGCAGTAAGTCCTACAGTGCTCTCAGAATCAATGGATAGTTATGCGCCCTATTTTCGTGGGTTTGAGCCCGTCTCTGCCAGTCGTGTTGCATTAGCGTACAGTAAAAGTGTCGAGGGAGCACAAACAGGTATTATTTATCGCGTTGAATAAAGAGCTTATCTTAAGTGGATTTCATTTGAGATATCTTCTATAAGCCGATACAACCTTAAGAGATGACCATAAAATGACAGTTAGGCTATTTTTTATATTTTTATTCTTATTCTCCGGAATAATTTGCGCTGCGATTCCTGAACCTCTCATGTTTCACGATAAACCACTTGACCCTTTGTGCTTTTATAACAGGGAAGGTGAGTCTCAAGTGCTTGATCTTAACAAATGTGGGTTAGCAGAGAAAAAATACGTACAGAAAGGACGTAATTCTGAACTAATAACCAAGGGATTTATCGGGTATAACTGGCAGGATCCTGAGTTTCAAAATGCCACGGAAGGATATAGTTATTATAAATACTTCAATGCAGGTAAGAGCTTATATTGGCTTTATACCATTAACAGTGGCGGGGGAAGTGGAACATTTACTGCCATCCATTTAGTTAAAAGAACAAGTCCCAATACCTTAGACATTAAAACTTTATTTAGCGGTGATCGTTGTAATGGGGGTGTACAAGACGTTTCTGAGGCCAACAATCAATTGACTTTTAGTGTCAATCTCACTGTTTATGACTTGGTCACTTTATCAAAAAAATCATCTCAGTCGATTAGGCCATATGATGATTTAGCTGCATGTGCCGTTTGTTGTATTGCTAAGGCCTTCTATACAGTAGATGCAAAGGCTCTGGCACAACTTAAATATGTCGAGTTAAATAATGTTAAAAATACAGACGAACTACCACAGCAAGGAGTTGAGCAGTCTTGTTTTAATAAATTATTACTTTCTTATACTTCTGCAGGAAAAACCACGTTTAAGCAAAGTACGCTGGATGAGTTTACAGATAAGTTCAACCAAATGTGTATAAAAACAAAAAATTAGCTATGGCCCAGCGAGACACCTCATGGCCATTAAGTTAAGGGAGCATTTAATACCGAATTACCGCGGCATCGACCGCGGTATCCATAACTGAGCCACATCATGGACCCCGCGGTCGATGCCGCGGGGATTCGAAATATCTTAACTTAATGGCAGTGGTGAGATAGTTCTGCAAAAATAATGGTTTTATTTGATAATTACTATCAATGATTGTTTGGGGGGCGCTGTCAAAAGGATATACTAATACGTTCTTTGCGATTAAAGAACAAATACCAACAGACTCCATTGAAAAACTAAATTAGTTTGACAATGAATTAGCTTTAATAAGTACTGAATTAGCAAATAAACTTTCGGCGGGGTAAGCAAGCCTGATTCACTCTTGAGAATTAAGGAGTCGTATCGGGCACGCTACCATGCCAATAAGATTCTTTAGAACAAACTTTGTCCGCGATACACTGTTAATAGCGTGTTAAGCGGTGATTCACCGTTTCCATCCAACTAATGATCCCTCCACGTAAATTACTTATGTGTTGAAACCCCGCATTTTTTAGCTGCTGACACACTGTTGCACTGCGCATACCCGATTTGCAATACACGACTATTGGTTTATCTTGCAGTAAAACGCGTTGTGCTAGTTGGCTGGAGAAGGACGATAAGGGCATGTGTGTGCCTCCAATGTGGCATATATCCCGTTCATAAGGCTCTCGAACATCGAGTAATTGTATGGCATCAGAGTCCGCGGCTAACAGCTGTGCCAAATCGCTCGCTGTTATTTCGGGAATATCAGCTAAAAAGGCTTGGCATTGGTTCATATGCTCATGAAATTCAATGCTTGGGTGTTGAGTACAATCATGTTTGGTAATATCAAAATGCTTAAATTGCATGGTTAATAAGTCCATGCTTAATAAGGTACCCGATAAAACGTGTTCACTGCCTAAAATAATTTTAATCGCTTCCATCGCTTGCAAACAGCCCGCGACGCCTGGCAAGACACCTAAAACACCCGATAGAGAACAATTAGGTGACATATTCGCTGGAGGAGGGGCGGGATATAAGCACTGATAGCATGGACCACGATTATAATTAAAAACACTTAACTGGGCTTCATATTGATAGATACTTGCGGAAATCAACGGCTTTTCTAAGGAGCGACAAACGCTATTTAACAGGTATCTTGTAGAGTAATTATCACTGGCGTCGAGTACCAAATCATAATCAGCAACGATATTCGATGCATTGGCTGCTGACAAAAAGTGTTGATAAATTTCTATAGAGACATGGGAGTTAAGCGAACGCAAGCGTTCCCCTATAACTAACGCTTTATTACGACCAATATCTTGTTCAGTAAATAAAATTTGTCGTTGCAGGTTACTTAATTCAATTTGGTCTCCATCCATGATCCCTAAAGTGCCTATGCCACTGGCTGCTAAATATTGCAATGCGGGACAACCCAATCCTCCGCCACCTACACACAATACTCTGGCGTTTTTGAGTTTTGTTTGTCCTTCCTTGCCAATAACCGGTAAATGGCGACTGTAACGGAGCAGTTCTTCCTGGTTTAATGAGTGCATTTTTACCCTCCCACAAGAGCGGTGACAATATCGATGTTATCGTTTTCGCTGATAGGAATATCTTGCAGTTGATTTAAATTTTTCCCATTCACATAAATATTCACATAAGGGGTTAATGCACCATCGCTGTCGAGAATATTAGCCCGAAGTTTTTCATAATATTGGCACAGTAAGGGAATGAGTTGAGATGTATTATCAATAGGTAATTCAAGTTGATTTTGGTTGTCGGTGAAACGAACCAAAGAGGAATGCACGTTGACTTTAGCCATACTTAACTACGCTGAATTTAAATGTTTTTCAATTTAATTTTTTTAGGGCGGTATGTCAATCAGAAAGAAAAAAGCATCCGTCTCTCAACGAGGTCTAATGCTTTATTGGTGGTGTTCATTAAACATGATTTGCGCATCATAAATCCATTGATAATATTCAACTTTCACAGAACTTAGCGCGTGCACAGAAGAGGCCATTAAATAGGCATGCAGTAGAGAAGTAAACAGGGGGCGGCTAACAGGGATATTGGCAAGCCACATCTTAAATTGCTGTTGGGTATAATGACGCCAGATTTTTAATTGCTTGAGATGATGTGTTAAATAATGTTTTGAAATAATTAAATTAGGCTGTTTCATCTGTTGGTTAATGGCAAAGAGTAATACCAGGATAACCTTTAGAACCTTTTGGGCACCGGCGGTAATGTGTTCAGGAAGATCATAATAATGTGCGAGAGCCGGTAGATTTTCCTGCAATTGCCGGTCAGTCAAATGAAGTAGGCAGATCGATTGACAGATTAAAGAGTAAACCGCAGATAATGAGGCGTGGTCTTTGTAAATAGCGAAATCTTTTTCCGGTGAATATAATTGATTTTCATCGATATAATGAATAAGCGCGGTGTTATCTATAGCGTCTTTTTCCTCAGATGAAAAAACAACTAATTTTTGCAGGAATGAAACGACTTCTGCGCGCAACATATAATCTAGAGGGGATTGCTGATGCAGAGTATAAATCTGCTGTTCGATGGTTGGTAGCCAATCTGCATTATGCTTAAAGGGAGTTGTATTGGCGAATAAAATCAACTCTCTTAAGAAACAGGTCATGACACTGTGCTTGCTTTGCGGCGCTGATTTTTTCTTCATCGAAGAATATTGTGAGTGAATATGTTGCAGAGCCAATATGGCATCATTCTTTTTCACATCAACTAGGCCGTGCTGTTTTAGCCATTGTGAGAAATCTTGATATTGATTGCTATCAGTTTTAGATAAATGCTGAAGTGCTTTAGTTAAGGAGCGATAGGGGTAAAACTGGGCTTTACAGTAGGTTAGCAACTGATTTTGAGCTTCCTGAGTTAAGGCGTTTTCTTCCCTGGCTTTCTTACAGGTTGCTCGGATATTTACCATGGCATCATTAAGGGCACGAAACTGTCCATTGTTATCAAGATGTAAAACGGCCACTTCATCATCATCAGTCAGTATATTTTCTTTGTAATCGACAAATACTTCGCCAAAACCATGCATGCCATAATGGTGTAATTCGGCAGCGCGCAAAGCCCCCATACTGGCAGCACCCCAAACCTCTATGCCGTTCTCTAGGGCCAACAATAGCTCTTTATGCCAAACGGCAGGTGTTGTTTCATACAACCCATCAATGATCACAATAAGTGCCGGATCTAAGCGCAATAGCCTAATGATGTCGCCGCATTGAACAGGTGGATGATAATTGGCGTTGGGGAACAATTTAACTGCGATTTCTATGTCCAGTGATGGGCCTAAGAATACATGAGCTGCATGCATGAGGGGATGTCCAAAATAAAAACAATAGTCCTAATGTCAGAAGATTATAGATTATTTTGTCAAATTATGTGAGTATTAGTCGCCAAAAATAAAGGACTAACATTATGAAAAAAAAGCAACTATTTATTTGTGTGATGGGAATATTAGCTAACAGTGCTTATGCTGGCACTATGGGTGATGTAGCCGTTAAAGATTACTTTATTCCTTTCGTCGTAGGGGAGGCTGCGGTCACTTGGAATACGACAGAGTCTGTGAGCATTTTCGGAAATCCTCCAAGCCTAGACAAGCAGTTATGGGGTGGCCGTGGTGCTGTTGGTATCGCTCATTCCTCCCCTAATCGTTTTGGCTATACTGCTGAGATTGGTTGGGGATACTATGGTAGCACCTCATCATCTAACTCCGGTACGTCTACTGGCGGAACCTTAACCATTTCTAATGATAGTTATTTATATGGTTTTGATTTGTTAGCCGGGGTAACTTATAACTTTGATCCGTTCCAATTGTACTTAAAAGGCGGAGCAATGGCGGAGAATCGCCGTACTAAGGGTTTGGCGGTGTTCAATAATGTCAATAATGGTAAGAGTTATGTCTCAACGAATACCATTAATGCCATCGCTACCAATGTCTTACCCGAAATTAAGGTAGGAGGTCTGTATTCTCTTAATGAGCATATTAGTCTTACCCTCGCGTATATGCATGTCTTTGGAAATAACGATTTTGCAGCAACAGTCTCCGGTGCTTTTTCAAACCCTTCTGCAACAACAAGTATTTCTTCTGTAGCTAATACACAGAACCCCTCACTTGATAGCCTTTTATTTGGATTGGTTTATCAATTCGCATAAATGTTGATGTGAATGAAGGAATAGATGAGATGTTGGATTTAGGCGGAACGTATCGTGCGGTAAGTCCTGAAGAAACTTTAGATAAGATTGTACCGATGTTATGGCCCATTTTTGGCATTACGCGAGTGGCGAATATTACTGGTCTTGATGATTTGAATATTCCCACTTATATTGCCATTAGGCCTGACTCAAAAATTTTATCTACAGCACAAGGTAAAGGAGTGACGCATGAACTTGCTAAAATTTCTGCCATTATGGAGTCTATAGAAAGCTGGCATGCTGAACGACTTTTACCGCCTAAACTATTTGGATGTTACCGACAATTATGTAAACAACATTCGATGATAGCGCCTGAGGACTTGGTGAATGGCAATTTTGGTTTTACTCTAGATGCACTACAGCAAAAAGAGTTAGCCTGGTCCAGCGGTGTTGAATTAAATACTGGGAAAGAAATCTATTTTCCCAGTTCGTTAATTGATCTAGATTCCCATATACTAAACGACAATCGATTAGGCTGTTTCCCAGCGACATCGAATGGCCTGGCTTCCGGTAACTCTTTAGACGAAGCTATTTGTCATGGTATTTTCGAGGTGATAGAGCGACACTGTTGGGCGCTTGCCGAACACTCTGCTCCACGCTATATCGATAGTGCAACTATTAAGGCCACACATCTGCTGGCTCTTTTAAATAAGGCGAATAGCGACTCCATCCAGTTTAAAATTTGCGAGCTGACTACTGAGCTTGGGGTACCGGCTTATAGCGCAGTCCTTTTTGATAGGAGAGGAACTCGACAGCTGGATTTTTTTATTGGCGCAGGGGCCCATTTGTCTAGTGTGGTTGCCTTATCTCGTGCGGTAACAGAAGCTATCCAATCGAGACTTACTATGATCTCTGGTTCAAGGGATGATATTTTTCCTGCTAACTATCAATTTAAGAAAAAATTTACGCGTAATGACACAGCAGGTTTTCATTCAAAGCATCAAGCAGCATTTGTAGAAACGAAGGTTCCTGATGATTTTACTCGCTGTATTGATGAATTACTGCAACGACTGAAGCAACAAGGCTTCGAGCAAGTGATTGTGTATAATCATACGCGTAGCGAGTTAGGTATTCCTGTCGTTCATGTCATTATTCCTGGGATGGCTTTTGACTGGTTTAAGCACAAAACACAAGCGTATGTCCCTGATTTTTTTTGTGAACACGCACGATGAGTGAGATGATTGACTTAGGTGGCACGGTGCGTGCGGTCAGCGCTGAAAAAACCTTAATGAACATTGAGCCTATGCTCTGGGACAAATTTGGTATTACTCGAGTGGCCAATGTCACAGGATTAGATGATATTGGTATTCCTACCTATATTGCTATTAGACCTGGTGCTAAATTGTTAACCACAGCTCAGGGAAAAGGCATTACTCACGAGCTGGCTAAAGTTTCTGCCATGATGGAATCGATTGAGGGGTGGCATTGTGAACGTATGGCTCCTCCTGCTTTATTTGGTTCTTATCAGAAACTGAATGATCATTATCCTATGCTGACCTTGAGCCCCCATATTAATCATGGTCCTTTTGCCTGGGGGGACATCCAATCCTTGGCCATGCCCTGGGGAAAAGGCAGGGAACTTATTAGCAATCAGGAAATACATTTTCCCTATACAACATTTTATGTAAATACCACTTTTTTTCAGCCCGGATATCGCTATTTTCCGCCAACAACTAATGGCTTGGCCTCTGGAAATACGCTTGAGGAAGCGATTTGTCATGGGGTATTTGAAGTGTTAGAGCGTGAATTTACTGTAGAAAATTTATTTGTATCACAATACAACCAAGTCGATTTAACCAGCATCACCTCGCCACATTTGCTTGCTTTAATTAACAGTATTCAACGTAAAAATCTTCGCTTAGAAGTTTGGGATATAAGTACCAAAATGAATATTCCCGCTTATCTCACTATTTTGCATAATCCCGATGAAATAAGAAATGTGGGAATGATGATGGGAACCGGGGCTCATTTTTCTAGTGTGGTCGCCCTATCACGCGCTATTACCGAGGCGATTCAGGCCCGTTTAACTATTATTTCAGGTTCACGAGACGATCAGACTCCGCGCGTATATAAAAAGATAAAAGGAGTTCGCGGTGATTATGATAAGATGTTTGCAAAAACCAGCATGCACAAGACACCATTTATTGAAACCAAGCTTCCGAAGGATTACAGTTTCTCTCAATGTCTTAAAGACTTATTAAACATTGTAAGAGAACATGGGTTTGAGCAAGTTATTGTTTACAATCACACCCGTGATGATATTAATATTCCGGTGGTGCATGTAATGATTCCAGGACTACGTTATCTGCATGGGACTTGTTTTTCTTGCTCTTTATCCCGAGTATCTTAAGTGAGGCAAGAGATGTCAGCATATGAAACACACGTTTTTTTGGGACCTACGCTTGATTTGCAGACAGCTAAAAGCTATTTAAACGATGCCCATTATCATCCACCAGTTCAGTGTGGCGATATGATTCGCTTATTACGATTGCAACCCAAGCGAATTATTTTGATTGATGGATTATACGAACAAGTACCGGCTGTGTGGCATAAAGAAATCATGCTGGCACTAGAACAGGGGATTGAGGTTTATGGTGCAGCTAGTATGGGGGCGTTGCGTGCCGCCGAATTGCATCGATACGGGATGATTGGTATAGGCAAAATATTTCAGGACTTTGCCACCAATCAACTAACTGATGATGATGAGGTCGCTGTATTACACCAAGATATTGCTCAGGGCTCATTACCATTAAACGATGCTATGGTGAATATTCGTGAAACATTAGCTCAGGCTTATCAAGCAAAAATCATTAGTAGTCCTATGCAACAAGCATTATTAACGCACTGTAAATCGCAATTTTATTTCAATAGATCATTAAAACGCGCCATCATGCAAATGGATGCTGAGTATCAAGAAGAGCGCCTTAATCTATGTGATTGGTTGAATCAATATGGCATCATTGATGTAAAACGTCAGGATGCTATTGCTGTGCTGGAATATGTACAGAAAGCTCCTCTGCCGCTAACCGATAGGCAGCCGAAACAAGGAAAAACTGGTGCGATACCCTATACGAAGTTTATTGCCTCTTTGGTGGATGATGTAGTGGCAACAGCTTTTTCAACGGTGCAATCATGGTTTCCTGATAAGGAAAAAACACTTACTTTATTGTCTCTGCAAAATCCAGAGACTTACCACTTAATCACCGAATTGGCTAGGCTAATTAAAAATGCCTATTCTGTGATTAATGCAGAAGAGCTATTAGACAACGACACGCACTACCTGCATTATATAGAAGAGCATCAGCTTTATTTCCCCCCAAAGTTGTATCAATTTTTTAGTCATCATCAAGAGTTGTCTGCATTATATTTCTGGATGTTGCATTACACCTGTTTAGGAAATATCACGGAGCAAATAATAAAAAGTTATTTGCCTGCTATGGCGTTTTATTTTGATTGTGACGTTATCTTGGACTCTCAATCTAATCTAGAGTTATTATCCTACACCTTACTGTTTATCTTATTGCTGCATCAACAGCTCAATGACGAACAATTAGCTATAAAACGAAGCATCTTTGAAGAGCATTTACAGGAAATTCATTTTTGGCGGCGATATAAGCAGCATAAAGGAAGAGATGATGCGCATGATTCCTCGTCTGAGGTGCTTGATATTAAGCGAGCCTTGGATTTTGTCATGATTTATATGAAAATCACCTACATCCATCATGGAGTGAAAGATTTTAAATTGGGTTTAGCTAAAATACCCAATTATTTTCATTGGGTTTATGATGCAATGACGCTTTATGCGCAAACGGATTGTTGAGTACCTAATATGTTCCATTTTCAATCCTATGGTTTAACCTTACGTAGTAGCATCTTGTTGCCAGGATATAAACATCTTGAGTTTATGGAAGCGCTAAAGATTGATGCAGAAATTATTGAGGGAAAAGTATCCTCTAAAGGGATTAACAATCCTGTAGAGCAAGGGCTTTTTTTTCAAGTCAATCCTAATGAAATATGGTTTAACATACCGAATGTGGCTCGTTTTTTGGTGCAAAATGGTGAGTGTATTATTATGGAGCCTAAATTAGGGGTCGATGAAAATACGCTGGCTTTATTTTTGAGTGATCCTTGTTTGGTTGCCTTATTAATGCAACGCGGTTTATTTGTATTGACCGGTAGCGTGTTACAAATCAATGACACTGCGATTGCTTATTTAGGCGAACATTGCTCAGGAAAATCATCAATTGTTGCGGCTTTAATGCAACAAGGGTATTCGCTAATGTCTGATGGATTATGTGTAGTAAACCAGGATGGTTTGGTTTTCTCGGGGCCTGCTCATATTGAATTATGGGAGGACCGTATAAAGTCTCTTGATATTCCTCTGCATGGGTTACAAAATATAAGGCCTGGGCTGAAAAAATATCGATTGCCTATTCACGAATCATTTTCTACTCACCCTTTACCATTAAAGAACGTCTATGCCATCAACTTACAGAAAGTGACCTTATTACACTCTAAGAATTTAACCGGCAGTGAAAAAATTAATTTTTTGCAAAAAAATATTTATAACAAAACTTTTTTGTCTGGCCTCAAGAAAAACCAGTTATATTTTAATTACTGTGCACGTTTGGCTCGGCAAATCCAAATGGCTTTAGTTACATTCAACGTAATGGAGTTTAATACACAGGACATGATTGCTTGTATGTTGGAGTCTGCTAATGGCTAGTGACAGCGGCATAGTATGGTTAGCCTCTTATCCCAAATCAGGTAACACTTGGTTTAGAGTGTTTTTGACGCATATTTTAAAGGGAAACTCCCTCGCTCTGAGCTTGAATAAGCATACACTTGTCGGTACAGGCTCTGCTGCGCGTTTTGTCATGGATAAAGCCTTGGGATTTGACAGCCGGTTATTGCTTGATGAGGAACTTGCAGACTTACGGCCCGCAATTTATACCTGGCATGGACAACAACCAGGAGTGCAATATTTTAAAATCCATGATGCTTACCATGAGCCATCTAAGGGCGTTCCTATAGTCCCCAAAGAAGGAAGTCTTGCGGTCATTTATTTTATCCGTAATCCTCTCGATGTGGTGATTTCTTTTGCTCATCATATGAATAGTTCTATTGATGATGCAATTAAGATGATGAACTCTCCCCTTTTGGCATTAAAAGGGGCGGCAGCAAAACCAATGTCACAAGCTCGTCAGCTTTGTTCTTCCTGGTCATTCCACGTAGATAGTTGGACTACAGCATGTGATACTAAGCTATTAGTATTGCGTTATGAAGATATGCATGCATCTCCCTTCGCGACCTTTTCTCAGGCTCTGGATTTCTTACAGTTGCATGTTGATGCAGAAGCTATTGTGCAAGCGCTAAAACAAAGCCAGTTTGAACAGTTGAGACAGGAGGAGCAACAATATGGATTTAGGGAAAGTGCCGCTGCCAATAGAGCTTTCTTTAGAAAAGGTATTGTTGGGGATTGGGAAAATACGCTGAAGGAGAGCCAAGTAGCGCGTATTATTGCTGATCATGGGACAGTGATGCGTCGTTTTGGTTATTTAGACGAAGACAATCGACCAATTCGCTCTCAAGGGGTATTAAAATTAAAGGAGGGAGCCAATGGAAGCCTCGATTCTTCAGCGTAAAATTCAAAAGCATCCACTCGTCTGTGCAACCGTCATCGATAACGAATTAGTAGTGATGAGTAGTCAGGATAATGTTTATTATCGTATTAATGCATCAGGCATTCAGATCTGGAGTTTTCTTGAATCCCAAATATGTTCTGTGCAAACAGTTGTTGAATTTATTGCTGATTATTATGGTTTAGAGCACAGCCAAGTATTCTCTGATGTGCAATTATTCGTTTTGCTCATGTTGGAGAAAGGCTTTTTGCAGTATGCCGATTAGCTAATTGTCAGCAAACCGTTGTTGTCTCCATCACTTGCTTTATAACCTGATGAGTAATAATACGTGCTTGCTCCACCACTTGCCCTATCTCAATCATTTTAAAATGAGAGCCTTTGACCAGTTCTCCAAGAGCAAATATGCGCGAAGAGCCCGCCGCGTTTGGAGCAAGCACTTGATGGGTCTTGGTATCAATACAAATACCGCCTAGAGGATGTTTTTTTATCAGCTTCTGTTTGAGTAGGTTAACTAGCAGCGGCACTGTTTCAGGATTATTTCCCGAGCCTACTGCAAGAATAATATGGTCACATAAGATGGGTTTTTCTTGTTCTAGCGCAACGGAAAAATGAGTAGGTGTTTTTACAATGTCAGTTAATCCCTTATGAACAGATAATTGTTGTCTCCGCATCATCGCGTAAATGATCTGGGCTTTATTCAAGGGAAAGGAACAAAGGAACGTCGACATTAAGCGAGCATCATTTTGCAAAAAAAGTTGTTGCTGCTCCACGGGAAATTGCGGCCAAAGCCTGAAAGTAATTTGATAAAAACAAGATAATACGGATTGCCAAGCCGTTTTATGCCGCACTGCGTGATGTATTTCATAGCGAATACGCTCTAATGGACTTAGGCTTTGAATTAAATTGATGGTCTTAGAAAGGTCAAGCGCTTCGGGTAAATAGGGTGTTATTTCTTGTTCGAACAAGCTAATTAGCGAGGGTAGTAGAGGTTGCGAATGGCGATGAAGCAACAAATTTTGAATATTAATAGGCGTTAAATACCGCATCATGGGAATAGGATGAGAGCCTCTTACAGAACTTAATAATCCTAATCGTGAAATCATCGTGATTGGTCCTTGATGTTTTTGTTGCCGCAATTTCAGTGCTACATCAATGGCGGTTAAACGGGAGCCAATAATACCCACGTGATAATGGGTTGGCAGATTTTGATACGCCTGCATATCCCAAGGATTAATTTGATAATGGGGAATAAGATGAAGATGGGCGAATAAATTGGAAGGTAAATGACCTATGGCTAAAATGACTTGGGTGACCTGATAGGTCACTTCTTGGTTTTTATGACGAGCATGAATTTGGTAATGAGCTGAATCTATTGGAAAAATATCCAATACATCATGCTCTATACAGGGAATTATCTCTAATGCGTTGCTATTTTGAAGGGTAGCAAATTGCTCTTGAGCATATTGACCAAAATAATGTCGTGCAGGAAATGTTGTTAATTGTTCTTTATATCGTGCAGTTAACCACTGTGAAAAATGGTGATATTTTTCCGGGATTAACGTCATATATTCTTTAGGCAGGTTAATGCAAAAGGCTTCTTCCCTCAAGCTATAAGGCGTTCCCCAGCCAATATCTGAGCTTTTTTCAAATAAAAGGATGTGGATTTTTGTTTCGAGGTTTAACTCATTTAATGCCTGACTCAATTGTAGGCATAAAGACACTCCTGCAGGTCCCCCTCCCACTATAGCTATTTTTATTAAACCAGAGTCATTGAGCATGAGCATTCCTGTTGGCCGTGTGATTATGTCTCTTCTTAACCTCAGAAAAAATATCATCCCAACGAAGTGAGGGAGCTCCAATTTATTGAGAAGTTATGTGATTATAGATTAAGGCATTGTTATTTATATGAAAAGATTAAATATTGCTATGATTTTGTGTAGATTCAATTTTTAAATTTGGGTTAGAATAGCAATCAGGAACTTGCTAGAGGGATATTAAAATGTCACAAAAGACAGAAGAATTTTTAAAACAATGTAGTGAGAATCAGCAAAAGTTAAATGAAAGCGTAGGATATTGTGCCCCATCTCTCGAGGCACTTGATCTCGACGATTTGATTGATACTCGCGGAGGGAGTGCTACCAGTACAACAACGACAGGAGCAGCAGTTGCTGCTGGTGTTTCCGCTGTATTTTAATTCTAGATTTTATTCATAATGCCGCAGTTTCACTTAAAACGTGTCAAAACTCCTATTTTGATGCAGATGGAAACAGTAGACTGTGGTGCTGCTGCCCTTGGAATCATTTTGGCATACCATAGGTGTTATATGCCTCTTGAAGTACTCCGTACCGAATGTTTAGTCGCTCGCGACGGAGTAAGTGTATCTAATCTTATTAAGGCTGCTCGCCGTTATGGAATGGATGCTACTGTTTATCAACAAGGGTTATTTCCAGACATTAAATTGCCTGCCATTTTATTTTGGAATTGCAAACATTATGTAGTTCTTGAAGGAAGTAAAGGGAATAAGGTTTATATCAATGATCCCAAGCAAGGCCGGCAGGTGATTGATTGGCAGATGTTCAACAAGCAGTTTTCAGGAATAGTCATTCAATTGCAAGTAAATGCTGATTTTAGAAAAACCAGCAAGCCCAGACACGGGGCCGTCGATTTATTGCCTTTTTTTCGTGAGCAGCGACGCTCATTAGCCTGGTTGTCTTTGAGTGTTATCATGCTGTCATTGCTTAATGTAAGCCCATTAATTTTTACTAAGTTATTTGTGGATAAAATCGTTTCCCATCATGGGAGCTATAGTACGAGTTGGCTTTTAGCGGTAATGAGTTGTCTATTAATACTGCAGTTGTTGGTGTCCTACAGCAGTAGAAAGTTATTTCGTGTTTTAGAGACACGATTTGCAGTACAGTTGAGTAAAAAACTTATTCATCACTTGTTACACTTACCATTGCGATTTTTTGCTTTTAGACGCGCTGGAGATTTAGTTTATCGCATACAAGCTGTCGATCGTCTCGCTGGGGCGCCATGGTCTGCTTTTTGTTCTATGGTTATTGCCATGAGCCAAAGCACTATTTCCTTTATACTGATGTTTCTTTATAGTCCTTTATTGAGCGTAATTGCCTTAGTTGGTATGACTATTTATTTTGCTGCAATAAAGTATTGTCAAAAAAAATGGCAGCATATTGCCCATGTCGTTAAGGCACGTATGACCGAGTTAACTGGGTTAACGGCCACTTACCTCTCTACGGTGACGCAAATCAAAGCACAATGTTCGGAGGAGGTCTACTTCGTCAAATGGCAGCAATTTCTAAACAATTATTTAGGTGCTCATCATCAGGTATCGGGTAAGCAACAGCTGCTTCAGTTAATCTCTTTATCGCTCTTCTCCTCAGGTTATCTTGGTGTATTAGTCTTAGGCATTTATTTTGTTAGCCAAAATCGAATGACTCTTGGGGAAATGATGGCATGCCAGGTTTTATTCTTGTCATTTAATGAAGCATTGATGCACCATATGAAATTGGGTCATCAACGTGAGCAAATAGAAGCTGATTTACAAAGCATTGCTGATATTACTCAGTACCCTATGGAATCGATAAAAACGCAATCTGTAGTTAAGAGGCAACAATCTATGGGTAAAATCCAAGTCGTTGATCTCATCTTTGGTTATAGCCGTGAATTCAAGCCTTTGTTTAATCAACTTCATCTAACTATTGAACCAGGAACCCAAGTGGCTTTGGTTGGAGCTTCGGGCTGTGGCAAAAGTACGCTAATCCATTTGCTTGCGGGTCTTTATCAGCCATGGTCTGGTACCATTTTGATTGATGGTATTCCCTTATCTGATTATTCAATAGCAGAAAGAGCGCGCTTGATCGGCGTTGTTGGCCAACAACAATTTTTTTATCAAGGCAGTATTAAAGAGAATCTTTGTTTGTGGCAAGACGGTTATTCCAATACAGAGATCATGGCCGCATTACAGATGGCTTGTCTTGATGATTGGATAACACAAATTGAGGATGGACTTGAATATCAGTTATTGGATGGAGCGACTAATATCAGCGGCGGGCAGCGGCAACGACTGGAAATTGCGCGGACGCTATTGGCTAAACCCCCAATTTTACTGCTAGATGAGGCAACCAGCTCCTTAGATCCGCTGATTGAAGAACAGATTAAGAAAAACTTGCGTCGCTATGCTGCGACCAAAATTGTCGTGGCGCATAGGCTCAATACCATTCACGATGCAGATACCCTCTTTATCCTCAAAACCGGGCAAATAGTTGATTGTGGTTCGCAAAAACAGCTGATTACCAAAAAGAGTCCTGCATTTGCAGAGTTATTCGCTCTATCAAACTAAAGTGGCTAAGGAGACTGATTCGTTGAGCATAAGAGCAGAAGAGCAAGTGATAAGCCTTAAAAAATTGCTTTATTCTTTTTGGTTAGAAAATAAATTCTTATGTTGCTGCATGATGCTGTTATTTCTTCTGACGGCACTAATCAGTATGTTTCGCCCTGTTATCGCCGGGTCTGTGTTTCATGGCTATCAAATAAAACAGGTTAGACTCATAACTGACTCGGTGTATGCCTTATTAGTATGCAATGGATTTATTATTATTTTGAGTGCGGTACGAGCGCTCATTTATATGCGTTGTGAAATAAAAGTCCTATTGCAGCTGCAAAAAGCGGCAATGAAAAAGGTATTACAGCTACCCTTAGATTTTTTTGATCGCTATACTACGGGGGATTTAGTTCATCGTGTTTTGTGGGTCACTTCACTCAGTCAGTTATTGCAGGTTAACCAATTAGGCGTTGTTTTTTCATTTTTGAGTTTGCTCGTCAGTTTTAGCCTGATGTTTTATTTTAATTGGCAGCTGACACTCGTGGTGTTTCTCTTAGTCGCTCTTTTTACCTTGTTTGCCGTATTGAGTTCTTTGCGTCTTTTGCCGTATTTGGAAGAACATGCAACGGATGTTGGACGGGCTTATGGTTTTTTATATCAGGTAATTAATGGGATTACACGCATTAAATTATTTTCTCGTCAATCTAATGTAGCGTCTTTATGGAATGCAATGTACGTTTCTTCTCGTCATAGGCTACAAAGCACTTACAGTAAAGGCGTTTTAGGTTATGCCTTTTTTAATAGCATTCCGCTATTGCTTTTGCTCATTGTTTTTGCTGTGAGCTTACTACAACGCGAGAGCATCTCCTCTCCGTATTTTGTCGTATTTTTTTGTGGCTTATGTTTGCTAATGACCAATATAGTCACGTTTTACCTCAATGCGGGGGGACTGATCGACGCCTTGATCGCCTATAGACGTATTCAACCTATTCTTGATTTTCCCATTGAAACAACATCAACTAATTCGATTGGCACGGATGAGTTTATTGAGCATATTAGTATGCGAGACCTTTATTTTTCGTATCCTAATTCCAAAATATCTGTTTTAAAGGGAGTCAATTGCCAGATCTCCCAAGGACAGCA
This sequence comes from Legionella fallonii LLAP-10, assembly GCF_000953135.1. Classification (NCBI taxonomy): domain Bacteria; kingdom Pseudomonadati; phylum Pseudomonadota; class Gammaproteobacteria; order Legionellales; family Legionellaceae; genus Legionella; species Legionella fallonii. The sequence continues at coordinate 330,722 of NZ_LN614827.1, forward strand.
TGTGGCTTTCGTCGGTTTATCTGGTTCAGGGAAATCTACGCTGATAAAATTATTATTGGGATTTTATTTTCCTCAGCAAGGCCAGGTTGCCATCAATGGCAAACCCTTGCAAGAGCTTGATTTACCTCGATTGCGTTCTAATATTGGCGTCGCTTTGCAAGATGGTCAATTAATGAATGGTTCTATTTTGGAAAATATTATTGGCCACTCAGCTGCTACAGAAGAGGAGGCTTGGCAAATGCTTGCTGAACTAGGAATGCATCAATTTATTCATGCATTACCTATGGGCATTCACACCGTTGTAGCACAACACATGAATCTTTTGTCCGGTGGACAAAAACAAATGTTATTAATAGCAAGGGCTTTAGTCGGTAAGCCACAACTATTGATATTAGATGAGGCCACTAATTCCTTGGATGAGGTAGTTCAGGAAATGGTTATTAAGCGCATCAATCAATTAGCAATAACTCGAATTACCATTGCTCATCGCCTGTCTACTGTCAAAGATGTAGATAAAATCTTTGTGTTGCATCAAGGAGTCATTGCTGAGGCTGGCAGCTACCAGCAATTGCTTAAGCAAGAAGGTTTCTTTGCTCAATTAGCCACGAGTTAGAAGCCGAGAGCTGTAATAATCGTTCTTAATAACCATATATTATGATACACTGCACGAATTATGAAAATTATCTTATCACTATTATTTTTTATCAGTGCCTTTGCTCATGCTTTTTCTTGTTATGAGCCACAAGTAATCCATCAAAAACCCATACAATTTGATAAAAAACGTATTGCCTTAACTCGGGAATATCAATTAAGCCATTATGGTATTGATTCAAAATCTATTAATATAGAACCGAAAATGATCGTGTTGCATTGGACCTGCATCTCCGATTTTAATTTGACCTTTCGCATTTTTAATAAATCAACTTTGCCAGATAACAGACATGATAAACTACCAGGTGATTTAAATGTTTCCAGTCATTTTATAGTGGATAGAGATGGCAGTATTTATCAGCTCATGCCTGAAACTTGGATGGCGCGACATGTCATTGGTTTAAATCATTATGCCATAGGAATTGAAAATATTGGTGGTGTCGATGGGAAAGATGATTTAACAAAAGCCCAAGAAAAGGCTAATGCCTTCCTTGTTTGCTATTTAAAGAAAAAATATCCTGCTATAAAATACGTCATTGGCCATAATGATTATTTGCAATATAAAAACACCTCGTTATGGATAGAGAAAGATCCTAATTACCAAACAGATAAAACTGATCCAGGTCCGACATTCGTAAAGAGAGTTAAAAAATTGATTGCTAATTCTTGAACTCTATTGTAAGTCGGGCAACAAGCTACCCGACGTTGTAGTACTCTAAGGAACACATTATTGCAAGGATCAACATTGGATATTTAGATTAACTGTTTTATCTTCAGCTTCTTGATGTTCATTATCTACCACATTATCTTCTGCTGGAGTTCTTAATTCCTCTCTTAGATCCAGCAGGTCATTTTTTAAACCACTCTCTCGTGTAAAGCGCTCTTGGTCCGCTTTTTCTTCAGCGGTAGTGAGACTGCCAATGAGGATAGCGCGCAAAACGCGCAAAATAATGTGCATCAATGGCTTTGGCGGCTCAGCTTTTAGAAGATCTACATCAACTTGTTCTACAAAGGTTTCTACAGCAGCATTGTATTTATTAAGCATTTGGTCTCTCATGCCATCAGCAGAAAGATGAGGATATGCTTCGGGGATGTATAGGGCTGATTGTAATTGATCATGTAATTTACCAAGCCTAGACCTTAGTGAAGTTAAATAATGCGGTAATGGAGAGTCTATACTGTTCTCTTTAATATGTTGTTCACTACGCTCTCTAATTACCTGCTGCGCTTGCTCAACTAAGGCATTAAACGTTGCTATTTTTTCTTGAGTCACCGCAAGAGATGGTTGGGGTTTCGGATCTTGCAATATCTCTATTTTAAAATTTGTAGCTAGAGTATTTAACGGCGCCATCACCTTATCCAGGAAATACTGAAGATTAGTGTCAAGGAATAGTTGTGCCTCCTCTCTACAAGCAGAGGCTTCCGCTAAAGCGGTTAATAATTCTTTAGGAGGGCTGTTTTTATTTTCTAATACCGCAGCGATTCGTTGGATTTTATCTGCAACCTGTTGATTGAGCTCATCGATATTAGTGAACGATATATGGGATTTCGGTGACGTTGTTGCGTTATTGCGTGGTACAAAATCTTTTGTAGCGGTTTGTAACTGAAGAATTTTTTCATGCAGTCGTTCTACTTGAACTGCTGCCGCTCGCTCCTTAGGCGATTGTTGGTATTGTTCAAGGCTCTGTGCATAATTTACGGTAATAGAATCAAGGACAACTCTGGCTATTTCTGCTTCCTTTTCGGCAAAAACAGCTTCTTCTCCCTTTTTAGCAACAACAATCCCATGTTCTATTTCACCGGAAGCCAGTGTGGCATAATTTTCAAGACCAATGGCTTTAATGACATCATCTTGTAAGCGAGTTTTATTTTTATTAAGTAGTATCTCTGCTGCATCATTTAGGATAGGGCGCATATAGGCATCCATATTTCCCGCCCTGGCTAAGTTCTCTATAAATACATCCCTGTCTACTATTGGAGTTACAAGAGTATCAAATAGTCTTGATAATTTGCCTAAGTTGGTACTGACAGCATCTTGCACAATTTTTCTTGCTTGATTTTGAGATCCATGAGGATTAGGTGGTTTTTTCAAATGTTCAATAAAATGTTCTTTGAAATAATCAATAAAAATTTTATCAGTCACGAAAAAAACTCCTTTTAGGCTACCTTATTCAATTATAGTCAATACTTGTATAATCAATGCTTAAGAGATTATGAACAATTAATAATGTAGTGTTATGGTAGCTGCGATAATAAGGGGGCTAATACTTCGATGGTACAAAACGCCCCTTCGCCTGCGTAAGACGTTTTGTTTAGAAATCGATAATAATGCACGGGTGAGGGCTGAGGTATTTCCACCAATTTTGATTAAAGATCGAATTACCGTGGCTTGACCCCGGTATCTACAAGAGGGGTAATTGTTAGTTTAAGCCCAAGAAATAGACTGGATTATGAAGAAATAGAGGTGATTTAATAATGCAACGTGGGGATACCGTGGTCAAGCCACGGTAATTCGAGAGAAGTTATCATTTTGTGGGGATACCTCTGGGGCGAGGGGCTGAAATAGGTCTTACTATTTAGCCTGTGAGGGGCAGCGAGATATCTGGCTCCGTGCTCCAGGCGCAGGCATTTACTTGTAAAGCTATCCTGCTTTCATGCGGATATTGGCTGATTGGCATTGCATGTCAAACGTTTTGATAAAATCAATTAACTTTTGTTTAAGAGCTGGTAAATCATTAGTAAGCCTGGTTTGTTTCAGTATGGTAAGTTCAGTTAAATCCTTATGCGCAGAAGTATACGTACCTCTCATATAATTAACAGCGGTACATTCTTTGGCTCCTTTGATGACTGCGTATTCTGATTTTTCTACAATTTCTTCTATAGGTTGCCCTGTCCACCACGGTTCATTTTGTTTGGTTATTGGATGAAGGAACGTCAATGAATGACTCAATGTATCACCGTTAAATGCTTCAGGAGCACAATAATGTTGCGCTATATGAGTAGGAGCATACAGCTGGGCTCTTCTCATATCTTTTTTCCAGAAGTTGATTTGCTCATGCCATTCCCAGGAGTTAAAATTAGTTACAAAAGTTTGCAATACGGCGAGAATCGAAAAATCATAATGGCTTTCACAATGATCTTTACCGTTCAATAAATAAGTAATTCCATGCTGCTCGTGATGTTCTAGTTGAGCCAGTAATTGTAGAGCAATCTGTTTGCCTTGTTCATCATAAGGCAGGCAATCTACCATCATGGGCCCCATAAATTTGACATCTAATGCCCATAAAATATACTCCCAAACAGAGCACTCCTCGAAAATTCGTATAGATTTATCTATTATCAAGCCGCGTTTTACTAGTAATTGAGGGTATCTCGTCAACATGTGCTGAATTTCTAATGACTCCCTCTCTATCAAGCAATCAGCAAGTCTGGCTCTTAGGCGCTCTGCTTTAGCCAATCTATAAAAGGTTCGACAAGTAAACGCAAACATATTATGACTGAGCCTATTGTCCTGCAATTCAGTTCGAATATTATCGGTTAATTCTTCAGATAAAAAATTAAAGGGGGCTAATTGTTCTGTTTCGTCATGTTTTTCGTACATTAGTTGCACTCACATTTAATGAGCCTATATGGTACAGCGAGACTCATTATTGTTCAATGATGTTGTATTAGGTTCTTCTGGTTTCTACGATTTCAAGGCGGCATAGCCTGGAATGGCGCTTAAGTTGATAGTGCCAAGGTCGGTTTTACCCAGGAACTCATTAGCATAATGTTGATATATTTCGGCATCCATAAAAACATCGAACAAATCAGGATCTATATGTCCTTCCATTTTCATCGTTCCTAAAACACTTAAGGCTGTCGGTAGTGACATCGCCTTTTTGTAGGGTCTATCGCGGGCAGTTAAGGCTTCAAAAATATCCGCTATAGCGATAATACGTGCTGGTAAAGGCATCTGCTCTTTAGTTAACCCTCGGGGATATCCCGTTCCATCCATTTTTTCATGATGACTGCCGGCTAACTGAGGTACGTTTTTTAGATTTTTGGGATAGGGGAGTGACTCAAGCATTTTTATAGTCATGGTGACGTGGTTATTAATTATGTTTCGTTCTTGATGAGACAAAGTGCCCTTCTGTATTTTGAGCATATGTACTTCTAACTCGGATAAAAAGGGCTCCTTCTGGCCGGATGGGCCTATCCAATAGCGCCTGGCAATCTCATTGATAACGTCGAGTTTTCGTGGATCAAATTGTTCCCCGCCGATATTACATTCACGGATAACTGCACGTTCGTTGTCCAGTTGATGCAATTGCTCCTGTAGATTTTTATTGCTTTGCAAATTGAAGATGCTACCGGTGATCTTTTGGAGCTGTTCTTGTAGCTCATGAATGATGGCATCTCGTTTTAGTACTTCAAAACGAGTGTCGATTAAGTATACTCCATCAATGATCATTTCTAGTTTGGTGGCCTTATCCACCACCGCTTCAGGGGTAGTGATTTTGCCACAATCATGTAGCCACGCGGCGACCTCTAACTCATAGAGTTCGTCGTCAGTCATATTAAATTCTTTTAGTGGCCCTTTGTCTATTTTGCAAGCAGCTAGAGCTATCATACGAGCAAGAACCGGGACTCTTCGACAATGTCCTCCTGTATAAGGTGACTTTTTATCAATAGCCTTGGCAATGAGTTGTATCAGGGCATCAAACAGGCCTCTCTGAGCATTGATGAGTTGGCGGTTGGTAATTGTTACCGCGGCTTGGGAGGCCAATGATTCCACTATCTGTTGGTCTAAGGGAGAAAATGGAGTAATTGTTCTTGTTTGGGGATCTAGAGGATTGATGAGTTGAAGCACGCCAATGACTTCATTTAAATGATTGGTCATAGGAACAACAAGGAAGGATTGAGAGCGGTACCCAGTTGATTTATCAAAATTCTTAGTTCCCGATAAATCAAATTTCTTATTATGATACGCATCTTTAATATTAATAGTTTTTCTGCTTATTGCCGCCCAGGGAGCTAGCATTCGATCATTGGCTCGACCTTGTTTATCATACAAGGGTAAGTTGGCAAATGTTACTTTATCTTTGCTGGTGCCACCTAGATGAATATTCATAGAGGTATTGATCATGATTTCAAATTTCAGTTCTTTATCTTCAGTACAGGTATAGAGAGTTCCTCCGTCAGCATGAGTGATTTGTTGCGCTTTTTGCAGAATTAATTCTAATAAGCGAACATGATCTTTTTCTGCAGATAGAGCGGTGCCTATATCCGTAATTTCCTTCAGTAATTGAGAAAAGTGATTTTCGGTCAACGTCATTTTTAAATCATGTGTATTAAAGGGTATGGTTAGATTATAGTAAACATTGTATAAAATGTTCTCATGAAGTATAATGAGCGGCCATACTGGTTGGCCATAAATTGATTTTTATTAAACAAGGAAATGAATATTAAACGTGCAATATGGATGTAAAAAGCTATTAATTAAACGGCTAACTTCATTTTATATTGTGGATCTTTAAATGACAAGTACGATTAATATTCTTCAGGAATTGGATTTATGTTATGAAAAAAATCAATTACCTGTTATTGAGTCTTCTGTTGAGCCTAATGGGGGTGCTCTCAATGTAGAAAAGGCATTGAGCGATAATCCTGAGTGTTGGGAGACTATTAAAATAGGTGCCGCCCACCCGGAAAAGAAAACGATTGTTCTCAACTATAACGGGTCTGATGAGCCAGATGGGCTGTATCTGAAAAAGAGAATCGTCAGTAAATTAATTGATGATGGCTTTATCATGTACTATCCAACAGCGGATGGATTGCAACCTATAACAGAATCAACGGATATTGATGCCATTTTTCCTTGTGTGATGCCTGTTCTTCCTGCGCAAGAAAGCGACGTCGTAAAAAAATTAAATACAAGCCGCGAGCGCGTTGATTTTTTAGATGAATCTCGGTTAAGTCAGTTAAGCTCTAAAATTTTAGAGTCTCCTGATGTCTATTTTCATTTTGTGAATTTTCTCTTTTTGGAAGATCTTAATGCTCTTTATCAGGAGATGGGCTATTCAGAAGCAATAAACACTGAAGATAAAAGTGGCATTGAATGGGATTTTGCTTCATCTGAAAATGAAAGGGAGGTTGACGATTGGTCAAAACAGCGAGAGAAATTCGAGAAAAAAATTAAAGAAGTACACGATAAATATCAATTCCCACCCTGTTTCTTACCAGCAACTAATAATTCTCCACTTTCTGGAGAGATAAGAGAGGGGCTCTATTTCAATTATGTATTAAGTCAGCATCCTGACTTAGTAAAAAAATTACGTCACTTAAAATCAACTAATCGAGCATTGCCAGTAATTTCCTTTCTGAATAAAGCAGAAAATTTGAAGGCGCTCTCTGTAGAGAATTGTGATCCGCTCCCTGAAGAAGAGGATATTAAACTTCATAAAACTTCATTACGATATTTAAGCATTCAAGCAGAAACATTATCTGCAAAATTGCTATCAACGCTACTGAATAGTTCGCCCGAGTTGCATACTTTATGTATTTACTTAGCAGGGTTATATGAAAATGAATTTACTTTATATGAAAAAAGCTTAGCCAATTTAAAAAAGCTTGTTTTGGGAAGCGGAGTAGGCATAACAACGCAAAATTTAAAAGATTTATTGCAAGCGGCTCATAATATAAATGAACTAGAGCTTAGTCGTATTTATATAACAGATGAAGATGAATCCTTTCAAATGCCTTCCAGGCCTTACCTAACGAAGATTGATATCCGGAATAAGACTTTTTCATTTGAGATGTTAAGCCGACTCATTGATGCAGCGCCTAATCTTGAAGATTTATCGATTTCGGAAATAAATAATAACCTATTTGATCCCTCGCTGTTGACCATAAAAAATAAATTAAACAAGCTCAAGAATCTTGAAATAACAACATCTACATTTGATGCAGAGCAACTTTTTTCTCTGTTACAATCGGCCCCGTTCTTAAATAAGCTGACATTTCATAGTTGTATTATTAATAATGAGCTGAATTTGCAAGCTAACTCTCTTCCTTTTTTAACTGAATTTGATGGAACCTACACTTATTTTACTTGCGAGCAATTAAAAAATATTTGGGATGCAGCGCCCAATTTAAGTAAAATTACCATTCATAAGCCTGATAATTTTTTTGAATTTCTCAAGAGTTTACCATCGGATTTTTTGCCTTCTTTAACATTTATTGATTTCCCATCGTCCAGGTTAACTTCTGCGGAATTAACCCAATTAATTAGGATAGCACCCAATCTGCAAAGAATTGTCTTTATCGCTCCAACAAATGATAAAGAGTTAAACACCCTTAATCTATTTAGGCAAAGCTACCCTCATATTTCCATTGACTGGGTTGCATGGTTGGCTCACGCAGAACAAAGCAATACTTATAATTCTCCTAGCAGTTTCCAGTCACTCGATGGGAAAATTGGTAAGGAGGAGGGAGTTCCCACTTTACCGGCTAGAACGTTATTTAAAACAAAAGGAGCAACGCAACCCCCTGTTTCTAGTTATCACCTTCATTCTTTGTCTTGGAATTCGTCTTATGGAATCTTTACCCCCATATATCCTAAGTCTATAAATCTGGAGTCAGTTGATGAATCATTAAATTTAACCAATCAACAATTAGAAAAAGCATTTGAGACGCAAGAAGCGACCTCTAAACAGGTCTATGGGCAAATTAACTTTTTAAAACCAGCAATTAATCAATGGATGCAATTACCTGCTTTAAGCACGAGAGATGAACTAGTGCATTATGCAGTGGAGCATCCTGATTATGAGTTAAAGCGAGATAAGAGTTCAGGTTATTATTTCATTAAGTTTCATCAGCCTATTAAATCTTGTATTGTAAATTACCTTCTTAAACCAGGCTCGGATCAGGACGAGGTTCTTTGTGAAAAAATTGCAAAAGAACATCTTGAATGGATAGCCCAGCTGTCATTTGCCCCCCAGGGAAATTTAATCGATTCAGAATCTTATCACAACTTGTTACAGCTTGATGTTTCATCACGTATCCGTGTTTTAGCATCATTTTGCCAGTTTCAAAAAACTTCAGCCCCCGAAGATCTTAGCGGAGATACTGTTGATATTCTTAATGGCTTGCTTCAAGTACAAGCTGGGGTATGCCGACATAGGGCGCAATTATTTGTTGCTCTAGCGAGTGAATTAGGAATAGATGCTAGTTTAATCGATAATGATGTACATCAATTTGTCCGGGTACATTATCATGAGGCTACGTTTACCATAGATTTAGGTGGCGGTGAGGCCGATGTTCTGGAGCTACCCATGCCTGCAGTGACTACTAACGGGGTGCAACAGCCAAAAAAACAGGTGAAAGCTAAAAAACAGGTTCTTCCTTTATCTACTAACAATAGATTTCAAACATGGAATAGCGTCCCTATTGCTACGAATAATCCAGAGGACTTAGTGACACTGCTCACGGCTAAAGATGCTTTTGCCAGACGGTGGCTTATTTTCAAAGAACGCAAGGAAATTGAAACACTACATCATCTTTCATTAGCCGCCCAAAATACCTTTTTCTCACGTGATCTAGATTCTTTGCGTCTGCAAAATCTCCGTATAGACCAAGGTAAAGAACAATGGGTAGATAGTCCCGTGAGTTTATTTTTAAAAGAAGCAGTTTTAAATCCTAAGCAATCTTATACCTGGTTTGTTGATTGGTCAGATCCCAAGGCGAGGCATGTGGGGTTAAATAGCATTATTGATAATGATCGTCGTAATCTACATGGTTTGGATATTCCGCCTAATGTACATATAGTGGTGGTATCAAATCAAAGCTCAGCTTATAAAATGGGTGATGATTTTTATTCTCGTTTTGATGCGATAAGCCAAGCACCAGAGCTTCCTTTGTTAAACTGGCCTGAAGTGAAGTTAAATCAACCAATACAGGAGCATGATGTTTTGTTCCCTTATTCTTTGGGTTGGGAGTCTACTTTAATAGGACGACCTATTTTTGATGATGGCGTTTTGGGAATAGTCCCTGGTGCTCTAATGAACGCTGCTCAAAAAGAAATTTGCAAATTAACGTTACATAATGCCCCTTTGGATGATCCTAAATTTCGTTTTTTTATCAATGAGTTATTAGTAAAAAAACGTTTTTTCTTTAATGGCGAGTGGCAAAAAGTACCTAACGGTTTTCATATTGATTTTGCCATGCCAGATTTAAGTGTTTATCCTGCCATTCAACCGCCCAAGGCAGAACCAGAGCAAGTCCGTGTGCTGAATCAAGCGACGTTGACCTTGTTTTTTAAGCAATACAAAATTACGAACAAGCAGACATTGAAGCCTTTACCCGGTTTTTTTGCATCACATCATTCACTTGAGTTAGTTGTCACCGATAATTTATCTGAAATCCAGTGGTATAGCTTGTTGAAAGAAGCTCAAGAGCATCAATGTGCTTTAACTATCAAAGCAACACCCAAGGTTTTTGTTCCTGAGCCATTAAGAGAGAAGGTGATGCCCATCGTTGCGTTAGAATCTTCTAATCTTTTGATTCTTTCCACCGATAAAGACGATGAAGAAGAGCGTAGAAAGAAAAAAGGGGCTCTTACCATTAACGTGGATACAAAAACCAGTTTTAACAGTTTGTTTTACCATGTTGATTTAAAGAATAGGAAGTTCACAGGGCAGGAAACTCAATTATTAGCAGCGATTAGATCGGCGCGACCTATTATTCTTAAAGGACAGTTTTCTCCCCTTCTTGCCCAGCAGTTGCAATCACTTTTTATCAATCCACCTTTTTTATGGATTAATGGGGAGCCCGTTTCTGTAAGTAATATGACGATTATCACTGATGATGCAACTCCTTTTAAAGCGATTAGTCCTATTGCTCATGTCTATAAACCTGAAGATGATTTTCGTCGATTAGAGAAGCAATTAGCTCAACGTTTGCAACAAACCTATCAAGAGTTGAAGTGGGCACCTTGTCATAGCCATTTTCTTGATTTGCCCGAAGATGAGGCACAACAAGAGAGCTGGGTTAACTGCTTGATCAAACGTTTGCAATGGGGCTCGGGAGCACTCCCTAATAAGGCTGAGCCGACAACACCGCAAGAGCTATTTGATTATTTAGAGCAAAAGAATATGGCCTTTTTAATCAGCAAAACGGGGGCTGGGAAAAGTCATTTTGTGCAAAAAACACTGTTTAATTATGGAAAATCAATTAATAGGCCGATTAAAATTTATTATGAATTAACTTCGTTGAAAGCGTTTCTTGCTCACCAGGAAACCAGCCAACCCATTTTATTTCTCGATGAAGCTAATTTGTCTAACGAACATTATTTGTTACTCGAGGCTATAGTGCGGGGTGATAAAGAATTTTGGTTTGAGGGAGAGTGTTATCCATTAAGGGGGCATAAAATTATCTTTGCGGGTAATCCTACTCACTATGAAGGGCGTTTTGCTCCTGATTTGTTAAAACGATTCCCTAATTATTTTCCTTTTCAGGGAGAATCCATAGAAAAAATAATAGGTCCATTACTGAGTCATTATGAACAGAGTAAGCAATTAATGGCGCTTATAAAACATTATTATACTAAAGCGCAAGAAGCAGGATTGAATATTTCTTCACGCAATGCCCAAATGAGTTGCTTGCGCTTTTTAATCTTAAAAGAGTCTCCGCAAACTAAGATGATGCAAGATGATTTTTTAATGCGTTATGCTCTATTAAGTGAAATTAAAACCTTAGCCTTAGATCAAAAACGAAGCCAGGAACTACGCAAAGACATCAAACAGATAACAGGCTGGAAAGGGAATAAAAAACAGATAAAAGCGATGGCATTGCAGTCATTACCGCAAACAGAGAATAAACTGTATGTCTGGACGTCTTCGCGAGTTAGTGCTGTATTTACTATCGACATCTTAATGAAGCTCAGAGAAAAGAAAATAAAAGGTGAGTTAGCACAAGAGCTTGGCATCAATGGTATGCTTCTTGAGAGCGATCCTGGGCATGGTAAGAGTCAATTGATTTTTTCATTATTACGGGCTAAAAGTATCGATTATGTTGTGATTAAAGCAACGGAGCCTAAAGACTTAGAAGCACAACTTCTGGATGCCTTTCATCACGGGCTAGTGGCTTTTTGTGATGAATTCAATACCAAGGTTAATGAGAAACTGATGAATGCATTGCTTTCTGGATATGATCTTGATGGCAATCCCCCTAAGGTTTCAGGTTTTTGCTTACTGGGGGCGCAAAATCCGCATCATAAATTTATGGATAGGACTCCTTTGTCAGATGCTCTTGATAATCGACTGATATTGCAGGAGCTAGTCCATTATAGTGTACAAGAGCTGCAGCAAATTTTAGTTGAACGATTCCATCTAGAACCTTCCGAAGCATTGGTATTGAGTGAGGAATACACTTCCGCACGTGATTATGCGGAACAATTAGGTTTATTCCCAGCCCCCAATCCTAGGAATTTAATCAATACGGTCGAGGGGGAGTTAAATCGGAAGGGCTCATTAGTAATGGGCAAGGCCTAGTGCAGCATGCCATCAATTTCAGTGATTTCAAAAAAATGTCCATGGAGGTTCATTGGGTGCGCCATTCCAGTTTTATTAATAAACACTAATTCTACTCGTTTATTTGGAGAAGCCATTATCGGCCTCATATCGAGCTAAGCTTGATTATTAATGGTTCAGATATAGTTTTTCATATCTCTTTCGAGGCAGATATTGTTGGTTTCTTGGGGCACTTTTTCTGCGCATATTTGATGAAAGTATAGAATAGGTTTATGGTTTATGGCGGAATAGACCAAATCAAACTTAGAGAACTGCATTAAGGAGAATTGCATGTTAAATCAGTCAAAACAAAAAATAGTCTGTGTGCTTTATGACGATCCTAAAAATGGTTTTCCACCACGTTATGCTCGTGATTCCATTCCTGAATTGATGCGCTATCCGGATGGCCAGTCTCTACCAAGTCCAAAGGCAATAGATTTTAAACCAGGAGAACTGTTAGGCTCGGTTAGTGGCGGTTTAGGTTTAAGATCTTTTCTTGAAGGATTAGGGCATGATTTTGTCGTGACCAGTGATAAAGAAGGGCCTCAATCAGTTTTTGCACAAGAATTAAAAGATGCCAATATAGTGATTTCTCAACCTTTTTGGCCTGCTTATTTAACTCGCGAACGAATAGAGCAAGCCCCTAATTTGCGACTGGCTATTACCGCTGGTATAGGTTCCGATCACGTTGATTTAGAGGCAGCCAAAGAACATAACATTACTGTATGTGAAGTTACTTTTTGTAATAGCATTAGTGTTGCAGAACACGCGGTCATGATGATTTTAGCCTTAGTACGTGATTTTATACCTCAATATAAGACGGTAGTTGATGGGGGATGGGATATTGCTGACTGCGTAAGCCGCTCTTATGATCTCGAAGGAATGCAAGTCGGATGTGTGGCTGCTGGACGTATTGGCTTGGCTGTTTTAAAACGGTTAAAACCTTTTGATGTGGGATTACATTATACAGACAAGCATCGACTTCCTATTCAAGTAGAGCAAGAGTTAAATCTTACCTTCCATCCAACGGTAGAGTCTTTAGTGACACGCTGTGATGTAGTTTCCATTCATTGTCCCCTACACCCAGAGACAGAACATTTATTTGATGATCAATTAATCAAAAAAATGAAACGTGGTGCTTATTTGATTAATACGGCGCGCGGCAAAATCTGTGATAGAGATGCTATTGCTAAGGCACTGGAGTCCGGACAATTAGCTGGTTACGCTGGCGATGTTTGGTTTCCTCAACCTCCATCAAGTAGTCACCCCTGGCGTTTTATGCCCCATCACGCAATGACTCCTCATACTTCAGGCACCTCATTATCCGCTCAAGCACGGTATGCCGCCGGGGTAAGAGAAATATTGGAGTGTTGGTTTACCAATAAGCCAATAAGAAATGAGTACTTGATTATGCAACATGGTCATTTAGCTGGAGTAGGAGCCCATTCTTATAGTGAGGGTAATACCACTATAGGTGTAGATGTGTAGCGGTTTCTATTTAAATGAAGTCAATCTATTGTTGGTCGGGTTCTTGGCCCAATGGCGCTACCTTAAGAAAAGGAAGAAAAAATCGTAGCCCGTATTAGTGCAGCATAATACGGGAATACCCTAGCTCAGTGCACTGAAATCCCGGATTACGCTGCGCTCATCCAGGCTACAAAAACTTAAGGTAGCGCCATTGGGTTCTTGGCCTAATGGCAGTACCATTAGGCCCATATCTAGTTCTTATTAATATACAAGAATCCAAGAAGCTTTTTTGCGGTTTAAAAGTTATTGTCTACACTTTAGATATAAAATGACAAGGGAGTCGAGCATGACCATCACTACGGGTTTATCTGGGAATGAAGTCTATTGTCTCGCAAAGAAAAATTATACCCCTGGTTCTATTGTTGTTGGTAATAGTGTTCACTCCTTAGGCATTATTGGTAGCGTTGGCTCGGGATTAAAAGCTATGCTGGGAGGAGAGCTGCAACAAATCACCACACTTATTGAAGAGGGGCGAGAAACAGCCTATAAACGGATGTTAGAGGAGGCGACTACGAATGGGGTAACAGGCATTACTGGTGTTACCAGTCAATTGATTATTCATGGCTCCAATATTGAATTTTTATCGATAGGCTCTGGAATTAATGCTGGCAGTACCGCAAGCAAAGAGAAATTTTCAACTTCCGATGATGGTCAAGAACTCTATGCGCAATTAGATGCAGGGTATAAACCTATTTGTTTTTCCTTTGGTAACGTTGCATACTCCATGGGCTTAGGGCGTGGAATTTTAGGTGCTCTAAAAACCTTTGGCCGTGGTGAAATAAAAGAGTATTCTGATATTTTCAATAGAACGAGGCATTTGGCTTTAAACCGTATTATTGCTCATGCCAAGCAATATAAAGCTAATGCTGTACTGGGAATAAAAACTACGGTACTCCCATTCGGTGGGGTCAGCGAGATGCTGATGATAGGCACTGCTTCTTATAACCCTCAGTTGAAATTAACTATTGGCAGTGTGGATAGTGATGATGATTTTAATACTGCTAAAGATTATATAGTCAGCAGCGATATGACTAATATTGAAATGTGGAATATGGCGAATATGGGATATGCGCCAATGAAGTTACTATTAGGTACTTCCGTATATTCACTGGGGCTGGTTGGTGGCATTACCTCTGCTTTAAAATCTTTTTTTAGAGGAGAAATTAACGAGTTAACGCGAATGATTTATGCTGCACGAGAACATGCCTTAGGTTTAATCACCGATGAGGCCAAAGCCATAGGCGCGGATGACATTATTGGGGTAAAAACCTATGTGTATCAATTGGGCAATGGTCTTGTCGAATTCTTAGCTATTGGTACTGCAGTAAAAAAATCTTCTCGCATTAAAACCGAGTCAGAACAACTTACTCCTCAAGCTATTGTTGTCGATAAAGATACGTTTTATGATTCAACTAATGTGGACAGCCTAACCGTAGATGTTAACCGCGGAGCAAAACCAATAAATCGCGGCTCTACGTCTTTTTTACTTCCAGCATTGATTATTATTATTTTATTCATTTCATTTTTTTGGCAGATATTTCATTAGTCTGTAATGATGCCTTCTTTGAAGGGATGTTCCTTGTGTCACTATGCAATTAAGCAACGAGTTATTGGTAAGAAGAGGTATATATGAATGTATTGACAGATAAAACCATTTTAATAACGGGTGCTTCAAGTGGTATAGGCGAGTCTTGTGCGCGCTTATTTGCAAGTCAAGGTGCTAGACTCATTTTAAGTGCTCGTCGTGTGGAGCGTTTAGAAGAGCTTGCTCAGAAATTATCTCATCAGCATAATAAAGAACACTATATTTTACCTCTAGATATACGTAATAAGGCAATGGTAAAAAAGCAATTAGAAACTTTACCCAGTGAATTGCAGGCCATCGATATACTAATTAACAATGCTGGCTTAGCTTTAGATACGTTACCGATACAACAAGGTATTGAAGATCATTGGGATACAATGATTGACACCAATATTAAAGGACTGTTGTATGTCAGTCGTGCGGTAATACCAGGTATGTTAGAGCGAGGAACAGGACATGTAATCAATGTTGGTTCCATTGCCGGACATGAATGTTACCCCAATGGTAATGTGTATTGCGCCACTAAATCGGCAGTTCATGCCATTTCAAAATCAATGCGATTAGATCTTTTAGGAAGTTCTATTCGCGTTACAGAGATAGCACCAGGAGCTGTGCACACAGAGTTTAGTGAGGTGCGTTGGAATGATAAGCAAAAAGCTTCTGATTTTTATAAAGATTTTGAGCCTTTAATTGCTCAAGACATTTCTGATGCTATTTTTTATTGCATCACTCGTCCAGCACACGTGAATATTGAAGAGATGATCATTATGCCTACTGTACAGGCTTCAGCTAATCACTTATTTAGAGGCTCTAACAATAAATAGTAGCCCCCTCAAAATAAGACGCTGATAGGGCTGGGTTCTTGCCCCATAGCGGTAAAGCTAAGGAGTTTTACTCGTTATAAGCACTTAATGATTAATAAAATCCCGTTTGGACTGAGGAAGCGTCTACGTCGTCTCGAACTGAGGTATCTCCACAGAGTTATAACTTCTCTCGAATTACCGTGGCTTGGCCACGGTATCCACACGTTGCATCATTAAATCACCTCTATTTCTTCAATGAAGTGGTTAAAAATGAAATTTAATCTAGTGTATTTCTTGGGCTTAAACTAACAATTACTCATCTTGTAGATACCGTGGTCAAGCCACGGTAATTCGCTCTTTAATCAAAATTTGTGGGGATACCTCAGGTCTCGAAGCCTTCACAGCACGATGAGCAAGACTTCGATGCGTGGCTAGAGTACTTCCGCAGTCCGAACGGAGCGAGGATAAGCAGGGTTAACTCCCCTTAGAATGATATTGCGCTCTTAGCTTGACGGCTATGAGCCCTTTACCGAAAACGGCTACTGTTCACATTCTCATCGAGCGTTGAGGCTCTCTTTCAGGCATTTTAAAGTCAGCTATATCAACACCAGAAGGTTCTGGCTTATCTCCAGGATGAAACTCATTGCCATTTCCATGATATAGCTTTCCATCACCATTAGAATATGCCATGACTTTATTCGTTGCTTTATCCACAACAATAAAAGCTCTCTCTTTGTGGCTTTGATCTAACATAAAATCGGCCATCTCTTTGGTCGATGGGAACGACAGTTCTGCTCTGCCATTTTTTATTTCAGGTTCTTTACTATATAATTTTTTATAATCTTCAATGATAGGAGCTAGCTTTCTACTCTGAATAGACGTTTGCACTTGCTGCGGGCTATCGCTTAATAATTTTTCTAATTCAGGAACAGAGGCGTCTTTATATTTTTTATTAAGTTCCGTCCATTGTTTTACTTGCTTTGCATCCATATAGCCGTTCAATTGAGCTATTTTTTTATAAGCGATTAGTAATTCAATTTCTTGTTTCGTAGTTAAATTATTTTTAGGACTACTATCAACATTATCCTGACGTGGAGTACCTGGTTGTTTCTTTGCTTGTTCCGCTTGTTCTATTTCTCCCGCGCTTTTACCTTTATATTGGGGGTATTTGTCAAGGAGATCCATTTTTCTATCATACTGTTCACTTACTTCTATAGGCCCTTTAACAAGACCAATTAATTCTTTCATATGGTGGTCTCTTCTTGCTTGTAGCAATTGAGCACTATTCATACTCTCATATTCCGGATATTTTTGATGAATTTTTTGTTCTTTGAGGAGGTCAGCATAAAGCATTCGTGCTCCTCGCTCTCTTTTTCTTTGAATGTCAATTAGGCTCTGTAGATCCTGGTCTTTTCTATCGCCGATTAGAGGGGTTTCCAGAGCATAAGGTGCGTCATCTTCTAAAGGGGGATGAGCTTTTCTCATTTGTTCTGCTTGTTTTATCTCGCTAGCATTTTTTTCTTTATATTTGGGGTATTTCTGCTCCAGTTTTGCTTTGGCATCATGTTGGTCTCCTGTCGATAGAGGTTGGCTTTTGAGCGCGATTAATTCGTTTATATCATTATCTCTTCTTGCCTGTAATAATTGAGCGTTATTCATACCCTGATATTCTGGATATTGTTTATGAACTTCTTCTTCCTTATTTATTTCAGCTAAAGCCATTCGGCTCCCTATTCTTTTTTTCCTTTGAATCTCGAGTAATGTATCAATTGCTTTATCTCTTTTGGAGTAGCTCATAAAATGTTCTCCGTTTAAAGTTATGTATTTAGTATATGCAATAAGCGCTTTATTTGGCTAATTTTTGAGCTATGGAGTTAAGGAGAAGAGAATTAAAATGACATGTTTGTGCAAAAATCTATCAATGGAGAGGATCTTGGTCTATTATTATTACATATAGGTGATGATATATCCTGACTGAACCAGTAAATAATTTCAGATTGGGAGATTGTTTTGGAGAGTGGTGTGTACGCCTAGATGGTATAGGAAACCTGAAGCTCTGCATAAATCTCCAAAGTACATTTCAGCTGCGGCTCAGGTTTAAGGTTGTCATTGCCTGTACTCTTCTCTTCTTTGAGACCTTGTTAATTAATTCGTCTAAGATGAACACTAGTTGCCATTTCCTGCGTAAATAATGGACATTGCTTATTTGTAGTGAATTAATTAGCAAGCTCTAAGACAAATCAGCATCTCTTTGAAAGCAAAAGGAAAATCGGTCTATATTTGAGCAATTGTTATTCATAATATATAATTAATGGACAAGCATAATACCAGGAAGTAATCATGAATAAGTTAATAGCTGCTATTACTGTAAGTGTTCCAGTGCTTTTGCTAACCAGTTGTACAATAGATACCGTGACTGGTGTTGATACTGTAGTATATGATCCAGGATATAGTAATGATTATGTTTATTCCGTGGGGTATTATAATAACAGACCTTATTGGGGAAATAATTATTATTATGTTGGATATCCCGGTTATCTTTACAGCTGGGGTGATAATGGATATTGGGGTGGTGGTTACTACAACGGCTATTAGAACAACGAACCTCGATAAGCCTTCATATCTTTGTGCGACTGGATACCGCGTTTGATGCGTGGTATCCAGTAGACGGTGTTCAAATAAACAGAATGCTCTTTTATTCCCAAATGTAATTTAAGGAATTATTCTTTAGCTCGAGAAACGTATTCACCCTTACGAGTATCTACTTTAATTAACTCGCCTGTTTGGACAAACAAAGGTACGCGAACTACAGCACCAGTCTCCAATTTTGCTGGTTTTCCGCCGCCACCAGAAGTATCGCCTCTTACCCCAGGGTCTGTTTCAACAATTTCTAGAATAACAAATGTAGGTGGTAATACTTGTATGGGTTCGTTATTCCACAGAGTGACGATACAAACATCCTGCTCTTTTAACCATTGGGCTGCATCGGCAAGAACAGCTTCACCTAGCGCATATTGTTCAAAATTATCGGGAACCATAAAATGCCATTGTTCTCCATCATTATAGAGATATTGCATTTCAACATCTGAAACATCAGCTGAAGGTAAGGTATCACCAGATTTAAAAGTGCGTTCTACAACGCGTCCTGTTTTTAAATTACGAATTTTTACTCGTGTAAATGCTTGGCCTTTACCTGGTTTTACGAATTCACAATCAAGAATGTTACAAGGTGCATCGTCAACCATTACTTTTAAACCATTTTTAAATTCGTTAGTGCTATAGATTGCCATTAGTGCTCCATAGTTGAGATTTTTCTTTATTTTCGTTACAGTTCGTACAGTTTATCAAGTCTATATGATTAATGCGAGAGACCTCTTTGAGTTGGCAGAAAATTTTAGCACAAGGATTTACATCGGTAAGTGATTTACTTCATTATTTAGAACTCCCTATAGCTGAAGGTAGTTTGCTAGCAGAAAAAAAATTTCCTAGCCGTATCCCTTTAGGATTTGCAAAGCGTATGCACAAAGGTAATCCACACGATCCTTTATTATTGCAAGTACTTGCCTTGGGAGAGGAGCTTGAGGAGACGGAGGGATATGGGCCTGATCCACTTACAGAATTAGATACTATTCCTTTGAAAGGATTAATACACAAATATCATGGCCGTGTTTTATTAACCATAACTGGTGTTTGTGCTGTCAATTGTCGCTATTGTTTTAGAAGGCATTTTCCTTATCAGAACAATAATCCTGGACGTAGTGGGTGGAAAGAAATCGTTCATTACATCGCAAATGATGCTAGCATCACGGAGATTATTTTAAGTGGAGGTGATCCTTTACTTGCATCTGATGTAGTATTAACTGAATTGATTCAACTACTAGAAGACATCCCTCACGTACATACTGTGCGTATACATACTCGTATCCCTATTGTATTTCCAGAACGAATAGAAGAGTCATTACTGAAGTTATTATCAACGACACGCCTTAAAAAAGTAGTGGTATTGCATTGTAACCATCCGCAGGAGCTAAATGACGAGGTGAGGCAGGCGTGTAGTGATTTACAAAAAGCTGGCTGCCTTTTACTAAATCAATCAGTTTTATTGGCGGGTATCAATGATCAGGCAACCATTTTGGCAGAATTAAGCCAGGCTTTATTTGCTTATGGAGTCCTGCCTTATTATCTTCATCTATTAGATAAAGTAAAGGGCGCCGCTCACTTTGATATGCCTTTTGTTAATGCTCAGACAATTTATCATCAATTGCAAACACTGTTGCCAGGATATTTAGTCCCTCGTCTGGCCAGAGAAGAGCCAGGAAAATTGCATAAAACGTTACTACTCTAAAGCTTTTGCTACGTTACTATTACTGTCATCCAGGGCGTAGCGAGGGATCTCTTGCAAAACTCATTGTGCCATATTTAAGAGCTCCTTCGGATGGCCGCATAGCAACTGCCTTGAATTAGGTAACGTACAAATAGGCCGACAAAATATCGCTAAATCTCCTCATCCCCATAAAGTTTTATTAATTTTTCCTGAGCACAGTTACTTCCTTGAGTATTGGGCTTATACGTTCCATCACTGTGCATTTCCCATGTGTTGCTATTATCTTTAAGATAATTTTTTATGATTTCTTGCTTGATTCTTTTTTTACATTGCTCATCAAGAATTGGAAACATTATTTCAATACGGTGATATAAATTTCGCTCCATGAGATCCGCACTAGAACAAAAATAATGCTCTTCATTCTTAATTCGGAAATAATAAATTCTATGGTGCTCGAGGAAGCGTCCAATAAAGGACAAAACTCTAATATTATCCGATACTCCTGGTAATCCTGGTTTTAAACAACAAACACCTCGCACGAGGAGGTTAATTTTGACTCCAGCCTGGGATGCTCTATATAAGGCTTGGATTATCACTTTATCCGTTAATCCGTTAACCTTGAGCATGATTTCCGTTTCAGCACCTTCTGCAGCCGCAGTAGCGCATTGTTCTATATATTGTAATAATGTTTTTTGCAGGGTAAACGGCGAATGGCTTAACGCTTTGAGTTTGACTACTCTGCCTAATCCGGTAAGTTGTTGGAATATAATTTGTGCATCAGAGGCTATAGTTGGCTCACAAGTTAATAGGCCAAAATCCGTATAGCGTTTTGCCGTTTGTTCATGATAATTTCCGGTACTTAAATGCACATAACGCTTTAATTTGCCATGAGTCCGTCTTACGACTAAAGTCATCTTGGCATGAGTTTTATATCCCACTACTCCATAGAGAACTAATACTCCTGCCGCATGTAATTTATTCGCTAATTTTAAGTTGGATTCTTCATCAAAACGGGCTCGTAATTCAATAACCGCAGTTACCTCCTTCCCTGAATGAGCTGCATTCACTAATGCATCTACCATTACAGAACCAGAGTGAGTACGATAGAGAGTTTGATTAATTGCTAGAACGTTAGGATCGGCGGCTGCTTGTCTTACAAAGTCGATCACTACATCAAAACTTTGATAAGGATGATGAAGTAAAATATCTTGTTCATCCAATACGTTAAATAAATTTCGTTCTGATTTGGGGAATTTAGGATATTGCGCAATTAGCGTAGAATAGTTTAAATCGGGTCTATCGCTAATAGTATTAATGGCCCGAGTATATCTTTGTAGGTTAACAGGCCCATCACAATAATAGGTATCTTCATGTCTTAAATGATATTTCTGCAATAAAAAATCAATTATTTTTTCAGGGCATTTGTTCTCAATTTCTAGTCTTACCACATGACCATAATGACGAGAGAATATTTCTCGTTGCACGGCTTGAGCGAGATCATCAATTTCTTCTTCCCGCAAAAATAAATCACTATTACGGGTCAAGCGAAATGCATAACAACCGCTGATTTCCATGCCAGGGAATAGGCTATTAATATGAGTTTGAATAATGGAGGATAAATAAACAAAATAATGCGCTCCCCCACATAACTCGGAGGGTAAATGAATCATTCTGGGGATAGAGCGTGGCGCATGTACCACTGCATAGTCAATATTACGATCAAATGCATCCTTACCACTTAGCGAAATAATAAAATTCAAGCTTTTATTGATTAACTGAGGAAGTGGATGAGCTAAATCGAGCGCTATGGGGCTAATGATTGGTAGAATTTCGTGCTTAAAATAATGTTTTGCCCATAAATGAATATCATCTGTCCATTCATGCGTTTCAAGAAAATAGATATTTTCCTTACGCAGGGCAGGGAGAAGTTGTTTATTGAATATATTGTACAATTGATCAATAAGTTCGTGTGCCCTATGGCTGATTTCGCTATAGGCTTCATCGGCACGTAAACCATCGATGGTTAGTTTTCCTGAAGACATAGCTACTTTTTCTTTAAGGCCTGCCACTCGTATTTCAAAAAACTCGTCTAAATTACTGCTGCAAATACTGAGAAAGCGCATCCTTTCTAATAAAGGAACACGCTCATCATTAGCGAGCATAAGAACTCTCTGATTGAAGGCAATCGCTGAGAATTCCCTATTGATATAATATTCCGGATTATCAAGCGTATTATCCATGGGCTACTTTATTTCCTTTTTGTTTAACAAATGTTTGTTATCCTGAACGCAGTGAAGGCACTTTTCAGTCACTCAAGAGAACAAGGCAAATTACTAACGAACCATAAAAAAACAAATAGCAATGAACCCTAGAAAGCCATAAAAAGGCGATAGATTCCAAAGGGCCAGCGCTAAAAAGAATAGAATGCATGCTATAGCCATGGGGATAGAGACATACATGCCGACAACCCCTTGAGCAACAGAAAAAGTTGCAGCGGCTAACAAGGCCAAGCCTCCATATTGAACCGAGATCATAATTTTACGTGTGACTGGTCCATCGTGAGACGTTAGCCAATGATACCCTACGATTGCCATAAGTAAACCAGGGAGATTCAGACTAATAATCGCAAGAAATAGTCCCAGAAAACCAGCTGCTTTATATCCTATAAGTGCCGCTAATTTTACTGCAGTGAGCCCTGGAAATAAAAAACTCGAACCTAGCATCCCAACAAATTCTTCATTACCAACCCAGTGTCTATAGTCTACTGCTTCATACTCCAAGAGTTTTAACATGGAGTTACCTCCACCTAAGGAGATAAGGCCAATTTTGCCAAAACTGTAGATAATGTTTAACAGAGTTCGGATCATGATTTGTCGATGCTTTTTAAAAAAGTTACATATTCGCAGGAAACCTGGTCATCCAGCAAGTGCTTATTAATAGTTTCTACTAGCGGTAAGGATTTACCTTCAATACATGCACTGAAATATACTTTATCATTAACTTTAAGTCGGGCTAGTTCAAGCTTTACATGCGGAGTTGTTGCAAATTTATAAGTAAACGATGTCTTTTGTACATTAATTTTCTTTCCAAAATTTTGTGCTTGATGCAATATTTCTTGTAAATGATCAATAGATTCCTGTTGCTGATCGGGGTAATCGGTTACTGCATCAAGATTAATCTTAGTTCCATACCCTAGCGCTTTATTAGAGTGTTTCACTAAAGGTTTATAAAGAAGCTGATTACGCCGGTATTTGATATTATAATTTTCATTGGGTAGTAGATAATAGCAATCTTCTTTGTGTTTTTGCTGATAGCACGTAATATCGAGTAGAGCGTCATCAATCTTATGCAGGTTAATGATCTGATCTTCTGGCCAAAAATAACGTATTTCCCACTTAACAATATCTGGCTGCTCCATAAAACTAGAAAGAGGGAGTATTATTTTTGTAGAAAATTCAAAATTCCAAATAAATCGTTGGTTCATGCTGTTTTCACCATTTGTCAAGGCTAGCGCCATTGATTTGAATCAAAAATTCACGTTAAGTCTAATCTTGAGCTACTCGTAAAATGAACTATAAAGAGTATATACTAGTAACCTATCCTGCAATAATAAAAAAGCAAAGGAAGGGGGATTTATGGGTATTGCATTGTTTTTGGTTTATTTAATATTCACGTTAGTAGTGCTTTATAGAGCGACTAACTCATTGGTTTGGGAAATTGGTAGTATTCTTTATTTGATTGCAGCCACTTTCTTTATAGGTCTGCCCTTCATTCCCGGTTTAATATTATGGCTGGTCATTATTAGTGCGATTGTCGTGGTGCAAGTTGAGCCGGTACGGATGTTGATCAGTGATTTTCTCTATAAAACAGCAGGTAAATCAATCCCTAAATTATCTAAAACAGAAGAAGAAGCATTGAATGCTGGAGATACTTGGCTTGAGCAAGATATTTTTGTAGGGAAGCCGAATTGGGATAGATTAGCCAGTGTTAGTACGCAGTTGTCTGCTGAAGAGCAAGCTTTTCTTGATAATGAAACTCAAACCTTATGCAGCATGCTCGACAACTGGGAAGTCAGTCAGGAGCGCGATCTACCTGCTAAAGTATGGACTTATATTAAAGAAAGTGGCTTTTTAGGATTGGTTATCCCTAAAGAATATGGTGGTAAAGGTTTTTCCGCGCGAGCTCATTCTGATGTGGTGATGAAAGTCGCTAGTCGTTCAGGGGTTGCTGCTGTAACGGTTATGGTTCCTAACTCTCTTGGTCCTGGTGAATTAATAAACTATTATGGCACGGAAGAACAAAAGTCTTACTATCTGCCGAGACTTGCCAAAGGTATAGACATACCTTGTTTTGCTCTTACTGAGCCTGGAGCAGGAAGTGATGCTACGTCTATTCAATCCAGTGCGATAGTGCTCAAGAAAACCGTTGAAGGAAAATCTATTCTTGGCTTGAATATTACTTTAGATAAACGATGGATTACTTTGGCTCCCGTCGCTACCTTAATCGGATTAGCGGTCAACTTAAAAGATCCCGATGGTTTATTACAAGGGGAAGGACAGGAAGGAATCACCTGCCTGTTAATTCCACGTGATACTGAAAACTTGGAAATTGGAAACAGGCATTTGCCCGCAGATCAACCATTCATGAATGGAACCTTGCGTGGTAAAGATATTTTTGTGCCAATCACCACGATTATCGGTGGACAAAAGAGGGCAGGAACAGGCTGGCAAATGCTCGTGGAGTGTTTATCAATAGGCCGATCTATTTCTTTGCCGGCATTAGGTGCTGCATCTTCCTCCGTTTCTTATTTGACATCAGGAGCTTTTGGACGTGTCCGTCGTCAGTTTAATGTGGAAATTGCTCAGTTTGAAGGGATAGCAGAAAAGCTTGCTGAAATCGCGGGATTGAATTATATAATCAATGCTACTCGCTTGTTAACAGTTGCGGCTGTTAACGAACATAAGAAGCCCTCGGTAGCATCCGCGATTACCAAATACTTTAATACTGAATTAGGCCGATCTACTGTTAATACGGCTATGGATGTGCATGCGGGCCGTGCTGTAGTTGTTGGTCCTCGTAATTATTTAACCAACATGTATCAAGCTATCCCCATTTCTATTACAGTAGAAGGGGCCAACATCATGTCTAGAAACTTGCTTATTTTTGGACAAGGTTCTATGGCGTGCCATCCATTTGTTCGCGATGAGTTTTATGCCATTTCCGCGGAAAATAAAGAGGCCTTTAGAACATTAATTTGGAATCATATCCAATATTTCATGCAGAATCTTGCTAAAACTATTTGTTCCGCATGGACCGGTGGGTTATTTATTTCTGTTCCAGATAATTCGATGAAAAAGGAATACAAGCGATTAGCGCGTCTAAGTCATGCCTTTGCTTGGCTTGCAGATTTATCATTAATCTATTTGGGAGGCGAGTTAAAGCGAAAAGAGCGTTTATCAGCAAGACTTGCAGACGGTATGTCCTATTTATACATGGCCATGGCCTCATTAAGAGCGGTGCAAATGAATGGGGATCATCCTGATGAGCAAGTGCATGCGAAATGGGCTGTAGATTACTGCTTTTATCATGCACAGAAGTCAATGATTGCCTTATGTCAAAATTTCCCATCTCGTCCTTTAGGGTTCTTAATGCGTTTGCTAGCGTTTCCTTTTGGGCAAACCATGCGCTATCCGTCAGATAAACTGGATCAAAAATTAGCACGCTTAATGACCGCTAATAACCATTATCGAGATAGAATGAAGAATTTTATTTACTTAAGCGGCGATGCGAAACAACCCGTAGATCGTATGGAGCACGCCTTGCAGTTAATTATTGAAACTGATGGCTTATCACATAAAGTGGCGGATTTAAAACGCTATAAATTCGGCCAATTAAAAGATAAATTGCAAGAAAAAGTATCCAGTGGTGGGATAACGCAACAGGAGATGGATAGTCTGCTTGCAGTTGAAGACGCGCGTTGGGATGCTATTTTGGTTGATGAATTTACTTTTGATTCAATGAAAAAGAAATCATTCAATTCGGTTATTGATGATGTTAAATCTCCATTGAGATGAAAAGCTGACAATTCATTCGGCTGAAAATGAATATAAGTTGTTGTTTTTCTAGGCATCGCACTCACTTATTCCTCAATATACTGAGTTGCGATGCTGATAAGTTCTAAATTTTTACGTTCTTTTAACATCTACATATAAAATCAGTAGCATAGCTTGTGCTTCTAATTTGCTATAATTTTACAAAGCATTTGACGTGTTATTTGTGTTTTATGCACAAACAAAATTTAAAGAGAGAGTAAATTATGCCAGCACCAACTCTTCCCGCGAATCTAAAAGATCCTTTATTTAAGTGTATGGAGGTCTCGGGGACTACCATAGAAGGCTCACAATATTTTGCAGACCAGTTCAAAGGCTTGCTGATTGCAACGAAAACGCAGGATCAATTTTCTGATCTTCTGAACCGGGTACAGGATTTTGCTAAATATACGGCATTTAAATTGCGTTCTAGCAGTGAACCTTGGCTGGGACAAATCAATGACTCTTCTGATTATAAGAAAATGCAAGCCGAAATGGCTCTGAGTGCAGCCCGTGATCTGGACAATATGAAACTAGGCACTTCCAATAAGGCTGCCTTTGAATTTGCTATAAGTGATAAGTCCGAGTTTCTGCGTGGCTATTCAGCAGATGGTCAGGCATTGGATCCTAAATCGTTAGGGTCTATGGATACATTATTTAATTCATACCTTGCCGAGCATAATATGGTCAGTGAGGGTAGTGTACTGTATGAAGCTACCGATCAAGGTAAGCCAAAGAAAGATGCACAAGGAGTTGCAATCAAGGCTGATCCGCAACAGGTTAGGGACTTAATTAATGATCCGCAGCAAGGATATGCTAAGTATTTAGAAGGCAAGGGAGTTAATGTTACTTGCCAGGAGCAACAATACCCATCACCACAAAAAGATATGCAGGCCCAACAAGCAGTTAAAGATGCTGTTGCTGTTAAAGAAAGTCTTGAAGCCAGCAGTGTTGAGGTAGAAACACCAACCGCAGAAACTCAGTCGACTATGAAGGCAGGGGGTTAAAAGCTATTGGCTGCATTAAGCCTTTCTATAGAGCCTATATCAAACCAGAACCCTTGATGTAGGCTTCCTGTCGCTTCATTCCGTGATGCATAGTGTTTCAGCAATGGTGCAATAGAGTAGCGTCCCAGTTTATTTTCTGTAAATATTTTGGGGTGGTAACAGGCTATACCGGCAAACGTGTAGTTACAATCAGTATTAGTTAGGATGTGCTCGTTATTTAGACCGAAATCACCATGATGCTGTAAAGCAGGATTTTTATGAACTAAGATGAGATGTAAACAGTCTACAGAAAATGTTTTGATTTGTTTGAAATCATAATCAGTGTAGATATCTGCGTTGACGGTAATAAAGGGTTTATTGTCGAAAAAGGGGAGTGCTTGTATAATTCCTCCGCCTGTTTCTAAGCCTCCAGGAGGTTCGGGTGAATAACAAAGCTCTACTCCCCAACGTGAACCATCGCCTAAATAGCGCCGAATTTGTCCACCTAGATAAGCATGATTTATAATTATTTTCTCAAAGCCAGCTTTTGCCAAATTAATTACATGATGCTCTACTAAAGGTTTACCTTTTACAATACAAAGCGCTTTAGGGCATAATTCGGTTAGGGGTCTTAAACGTTCTCCTCTACCCGCCGCTAATATCATTGCTGTATTCATGGCAAATAAACTCTATTTTGTAGAAAATGAAAAAATGGATGTAGTTCTTCATAAATTTCACTACACTCAAGTACGTATTTTAATGTAAGAGGTAAATTACCGAGGTATCCTGGTTTATTATCGCGTAAATGCAGACGACAGAAAATCCCTAAAACCTTTAAATGTCTTTGTAACCCACAAAGATCAAAAGCACGTATGAACTCTGGTAATGAATACTGCTGTGCTACCTCGCTCTGTGAGTGAAAAAAAGCGACCCATTCTAAAACTTGTTCTCTAGACCAAGAAATATAACAATCTTTTAGTAAGGAAACTAAATCATAAGTCAAAGGCCCACGCATTGCGTCTTGAAAATCAATAACTCCCAAAATATTTTCTTCTTGCTTGGTGATGAGCATCAAATTACGGGAGTGATAGTCTCGATGGATAAAAGTCAGTGGTTGTTTCGATACTTCAGTCGCGATCCATTCCATAGTTTTTTGTATTATCGCCAATTCTTCCTCATGCAAATCTAAAGACAGATAGGCGTTAAAAAACCATTCAGGGCATAAGCTCATTTCTTTTAACATAAATGCTTTATCAAAAAAGGGAAGTTGAGGATCTTCTATTGGGCATTCTTGAATCTTAAATAAGGTATCTATTGCCTGATGATAATAAGTATTGACGGTTTCTACATGCAGTTTATTGAATAGTAGTTCATCGCCAAAATCGCTTAATAATAAGAAACCTTGCTCCAAGTTGATAGCGCGAATTTCTGGAACAGGTACCTTAGCCTTATTCAGGGTTTTTGCAACATGAATAAAGGGTACTAGGTCTTCTTTCTCCGGCGGAGCATCCATAATGATCTGTGTTAAGTTACCACAACAAAGACGGTAATATCGTCTGAAACTCGCATCCCCTGTTAGTGGATGTAAAATAAAGTCTTTAATTTTAATGGTATCAGTTAACCACTCTTTCAGTGCGTTTTCTCTTTCATGCATGCTATACTTCCCGTCTTTATTTCTGGCTTGCAATTAACATCTGTTGGCAATTCTACTATCTTGGCCGAATTATCTACAGACCCTAAAATATTGCAAATTAATTCTAATTCAGGCCACACAATTGAATGTGACACGTTTGATTGAGCACTATTAGTCGGACTGCTATCTTGGATAAAATGTTTGAGAGTCCATTGACGCGTGACACTAGAGCTAGTGCGGATTTAGTCTATTGTGTGCATAATAAGGCATTTTATTAGCGGTGAACATAAAGTTTTGGAATAAGCTAAAGAATTATTTTTTCTCCATCGCCATATTGCGTGATTTCTTTTATTATTTTTCAAAATCGTTATCGCACAAAAATCGTCAATTATTTCTGTCTCTAAAATGGTGGCTATTTTGCACCAGTATGGTTGCCTGTATTACTCCTTTGATTATTTATCATCGATTGGCTTACTCTTCGCCGTTAATTAATGAGCCTGTTCAGGCCTGTGTTATTGCCCGAGATGTTGATCTAACGGATGCAATAAGAGCTAAATTTGCCCAATGCTTAGGTTGGAAATCCGATCAAAGCTCCCCTATTTGTTTAGGGACTTATCAGCCTATTGCGGTTACCCCTTTAGATGATAGTGAGCAAATACGTATTCAGGCGGATCGCGCCTCATTCTACAAAAATGAGCGTTCTACTTTATCAGGGCACGTAGAAGTGCAACAGTCTCAAAGAGTAGTTAACGCACAGACAGCTTATGTTTACAGAGACCCAGCAACGAATCAAGTAACAAAAATTGAATTTCTAGGTGAGGTTCATTATTTAGAACCCGGCAAACTAATGATTGCTAGAAAAGCAACAATTAATCCACAAGACAGATCGGGACAGACCGAAGATGTTCTATATCGTTTTAATACGGATAGGCGTCAAGCAATTCTGCCTGCTTGGGGGCGAGCTAGTATTATTCAACGTTTTGCTAATAAAGACTACCTGTTGCAACAAGTAACGTACACAACTTGCGCTCCCCAAGATAAGGCGTGGGATATAAAGGCTGAGTCTATCACTATAGATGATGCAAAAGGCAAAGGAGTTGCCAGGAATGCTGTAGTCCGCATTCATGAATGGCCTGTATTTTATACTCCTTACATGAGTTTCCCTACGAATAAGGAACGTAAATCAGGTTTCCTTATGCCAATGATTGGTTATTCCAATGTTGGTGGTTTCGATTTGGGTTTACCTTATTATTGGAATATTGCACCGAACTATGATCTTACTTTCGTACCGCATTATTATTCAGAGCGGGGAGTAATGATAGGGGGGGAGTATCGTTACTTAACGTCCAATAGTTCAGGAATTATTACTGGGAACTTTTTACCTAATGATAAAAAGTTTAATAATTTTCTGCAAAATAATGAAGTGCAATTTCCTCTGCTAAGAGGCATGTCAGCCAGTCGCTGGTCATACGGTATTTTGAACACAACAAATCTAGCCTCTAATTTGCAATTAAATATTAATATGCAGCAGGTGTCTGATGACTATTATTTACAGGATTTCAGCACTAACTGGTCGGTAATAACTCAGAGGCAAATATTAAAGCAAGCCGATTTAACTTATTCAACAGAGCATTGGACTTTAAGAGGGATGGGGCAAAGTTATCAGACATTACACCCCATAAATGAAATTCCAGTTGCTTCAGTCTATGAGCGGTTACCACAACTTATGGCTCGGGGATATTATTACGATTTACCTTTTAATGCGAATCTCAACATTTTGGGCCAGTACGATCAATTTCGCTGGGCTGAGCGGTTTTGGAATAACAGTCCAGTGCAAATGCCCCAAGGCCCCAGGTTTCATTTAAATCCCGTATTGTCTTTACCCTTAATGAACTCTTGGTCCTTTGTGACGCCTTCAATACAATTTGTTGAAAATTATTATGAGGTACATAATAGCACTACGAATAATAATTTTAATTTTAACGCTTTCAATTGGCGAGTGCCTGATTTCAGTTTTAATCATCCAGGTTTGACCGGGCATTCCACCGATTATAATCGTTTTATTCCTCGATATAGCGTAGATGCGGGCTTATATTTTGATAGAGACTTTAATTGGAGTGGCCGCTCTTATAGTCAGACAATAGAACCACGATTATTCTATCTAAATGTCCCCTATCAGAATCAGACCCCCATACCTGTTTATGATTCTGGTTTTATGATATTTAACTTTGATCAATTATTCAGAACTAATAGATTTTCCGGCTTTGATCGCATTGGCGATGCCAACCAATTATCCTATGCTGTTACCTCCCGCTGGTTGTCTGCGGAAACAGGTGCCGAACTCGCTAATTTTTCTATAGGTCAGATTAAATATTTTGCTGATAGAAAAGTGCAACTATGCCAAAGTCCCACGGGTTTCTGTATTGATAACCCGTATACTTTTGGCCGTTTGTCTTCAACCTCGGATACTTCACCGATCGCTTCTCGGCTCGTGTATCATTTTAATCCAGTATGGAATATCACCGGAGACTATATTTGGGATCCGGCCACCCATGCAACGAATAATGGCGATTTAAATTTGCGTTACCAGCCAGCACCTAATTCCATTATTAATTTGGGTTATTCTTATTTAGTTAATGGAGATGTAACACAAGTGAGAAATAATGGAACCGAAGATAATGCTCTTCATCAGGCGATTATTGCTGCTTCTTGGCCAATAAGTGTAAGATGGAGCGCTGTAGGTGCATACAGTCATAATATTAGTAAAAATTACAGCATGATGTCTTTACTCGGTGTCCAATATGATAATTGTTGTTGGGCTGTACGCCTATTGGGGGGAAGGATGTTTAAGAGTTTAAATGCAGAATTTGATCCCCGATATAACAACAATGTTTATTTGCAGATATTATTAAAAGGTTTAGGATCGGTAGCTAACGGAGATCCTAATGGTATATTGACGACTTACATTCCAGGGTATAATGATCTTTTTAGTCGTTGATTTCGGGTAGAATTTAAACAAATCTGCTTGTATTTTGGTTAAGAATAACCTAAATTGCCCGGCAAAAGAGTAAATGAGGATTAAGGCATGTTTAAAAAATTGGCGTTAGTATGCGCATTATTTTCAGCAGTTGGGATTGCTGAAGGTAAGCAACTTTTAGATAAAGTAGTTGCTATAGTGAATGATGGAGTAATTACTTCTAGCGAATTGGATAAACAAGTAGAGCTTTCCAAAGCGCAAATATTAGCTCAGAAAATGCAAATGCCTAAAGAGTCTGTATTACGCAAGCAAGTATTACAGCATTTAATAGATGTTGATTTGCAGCTACAAATGGCAAAGCAAAATGGTATTAATGTAGATAATAATGAGCTTAATAGTGCTATTGAACGAATTGCCACTATGAATCACATTACCTTGGCACAACTACGTGAGGAAATTAAGAAGCAGGGCATGAGTTGGGAAGAATATAAAAATAATATTCGGAAAGAGATGCTTATTACTCAACTACAGCAAAAAAATGTTGGAAAAGATGTAATGGTTTCTAATGAGCAAGTCGAGCAATATTTAAAAGCTGGCACAGCAGTAGATAATTCTAAGCTAACCTATCGTGTACAAAATATAGTTATACCATTAAACGAAGAGCCAACCCCTGAGCAGGTAAAAAAAGCAAAAGCTCGGGCAGAAAAGTTGCTCACTAAAATTAAAAAAGGTGATGATTTTAGCCGTTTAGCTATTGAAGAATCTAGCGGCGAATGGGCTCTTGAAGGTGGGGATTTAGGCGAAAGACACCTGGCCGAACTTCCTGAGATTTTTGCAAAAGAAGTGATCAACATGAAAGTCGGGCAAACTGTTGGTCCACTACGTACTGGCAATGGTTTCCAACTAATAAAACTGGTGGCTATAGGTGGGGATAATCAAAAGCATATTATTACTCAAACTCATGTGCGCCATATTTTGCTCAAGCCCGATGCCAGTATGTTACCTGAAGAAGCGATGAAGCAGGTTAATAATATATATCAGCAAATTAAATCAGGAAAAGATTTTGCTTTGATGGCTAAACAATATTCTTTAGACTCTTCTAGTGCAGTGAAAGGAGGCGATTTAGGGTGGGTTAATCCAGGCGAATTAGTCCCTGAGTTTGAGAAAACAATGAATGACCTTCCACTGCATAAAGTCAGTAGCCCAGTCAAAACTGTATTTGGTTGGCACCTTATTGAAGTTTTGGAGCGTAAGCAAAAAGATGATTCAGATGCCTTTAAAAAACAACAAGTAAGACAGTTTTTACAGCAACGCAAATTTGCTGATGCCGTACAAAATTGGCAACAGCATTTACGCTCACAGGCTTATGTGAACATCCTTGACAAGGAATTGGCATGAAACCACTGCTCATCAGTAGTGGTGAGCCTGCGGGTGTTGGTCCAGATCTATGTTTGGCTCTTGCAAATTATGAGTTCCCAATAGTTGTTTTAGGCGATCCGTCCCTGTTGGCTGTGAGAGCAAAAGAATTAAAACAAGAAGTTCATTTCATTACTTACCAACGAGGAGAGGATGTAGAAACTCGACCTGGTTTTTTAACGGTGTTTCCCGTGGTTTGTCCCAAACAAGTAGTGTGTGGACATTTAGATCCTCAAAATGCATCTTATGTCATCGAGTTGCTAACGCTAGGTGCTACTTTATGTTCACAAGGAGAGTTTTCAGCTCTTGTTACAGCCCCTGTACACAAAGCTAACATTAATGCCGCTGGTATCGCTTTTACCGGACATACAGAATTTTTTGCTCAATATTTTAATGTAAATACAGTTGTAATGATGCTTGCTTGTGAGCAAATGAAAGTTGCTTTGGTTACTACTCACCTGCCACTACGTTTAGTATCCGAATCTATTTCTTCCTCGTTAATTATTGATGTAATTAGCCAACTACATCATTCATTAATTAATGAGTTTGGAATTAAGGCTCCTAGAATTAAAGTTGCTGGATTGAATCCTCATGCTGGAGAGTCAGGTTACTTAGGGCGTGAAGAAATCGAAGTGATTTCTCCCGCACTGATTTATTTGAAAGAACAAGGAATAAATATTCAAGGTCCTCTTCCGGCAGATACAATGTTTACTCCGGAACATTTAACCGATTGTGATGC